>JBEPUS010000254.1:0-3429 GCA_041691435.1 Chloroflexota bacterium | reverse complement strand
GCCGATCCACGGCCAGCGCCAGTCGTTGCCAGGTATCCAGGGTGTGACTCCCGCCCCGGCCTCGTTCAATCGCGCTGATCGTCGAGCGACCCAGTCCCACCCTCGCACCAAGTTGGGCCTGGGTCAGACGCCGCCGGATGCGTGCCGCCCGGAGATCACCACCCATGCGCGCGACCTGTTCGAGGTTGAGACGAGCAGCCTCGCTGGCCAGATGCGGATGCTTAAGCCTCGTCATGCTCGCTGCATGATCATTTCGAGGGCTAGCCACGGCATTGGCCGCGAGTTGACGCCAGATCGACGGCCGGGCGACTCGTGCGATGCGCGAGCCGTGCACGAATTTCGGGAGCACGAGCCATGGAAGAGCCGGTCACGGTCTTCCGGGAGCCTAAAGGTCCGGCTTGTACTTGGAATGCCCATGGAGCGAGCGCGGACAGGCTCAACCGGGCCGAGAGCGGGCCCATCCGGGCCGAGAGCGGGCCCATCCGGGCCGAGAGCGAGCTACCTGGTCCGGGGGAAGCCCAGGTCCACGCTCGAGGTGCCGGGGTCGGGCCAGCGCGCCGTGACGACCTTGGCCCGGGTGTAGAAGTTGATGCCCTCGGGCCCGTACATGTGGGTGTCGCCGAACAGCGAGGCCTTCCAGCCGCCGAACGAGTAATACGAAACCGGCACGGGGACCGGCACGTTGATCCCGACCATCCCGACCGTGCAGTCGAACTGGAACTGGCGGGCGGCGCCGCCGTCACGGGTGAAGATCGCGGTTCCGTTGCCGTACGGGTTGTCGTTCACGAGTGCGAGCGCCTCGGCGTAGGTGTCGACCCGGACCACCCCAAGGACAGGCCCGAAGATCTCGTCGCGGTAGCAGTCCATCTCGGTCGTGACGTTGTCGATCAGCGAGGCGCCCAGGAAGAAGCCCGCCCCACTGAAGGACGGATCCGCACGTCCATCCACCACGACAGAAGCGCCCTGGGCTGCGCCGCTCTCCAGGTACCCAGCCGCCCGATCACGATGCTCGCGGGTGATCAGGGGACCCATCTCGGACGAGGCATCGGACCCCGGCCCCACCTTGATCCTGGGCAGCCGCGCGGAGATCGCGGACACGAGCGAATCGCCCACCCCACCAACCGCCACCACGACCGAGATTGCCATGCAGCGCTCGCCGGCCGAGCCGTAGCCCGCAGAAACCGCAGCGTCTGCGGCCATGTCGATGTCGGCGTCGGGCAGCACCACCATGTGGTTCTTCGCGCCGCCGAGCGCCTGGACGCGCTTGCCGTGATGGGTGCCGGTCTCGTAGATGTACCGGGCGATCGGCGTGGAGCCCACGAACGAAAGCGCCGCGACATCCGGATGCTCGAGCAGCCGGTCGACAGCCACCTTGTCGCCCTGGACCACGTTGAAGACGCCATCGGGCACGCCCGCTTCGGCGAGCAGCTCGGCGAGCAGGAGCGATGCCGAAGGGTCCTTCTCGGATGGCTTGAGGATGAACGTGTTGCCACAGGCGAGCGCGTTCCCGAACATCCACATCGGGACCATCGCCGGGAAGTTGAATGGTGTGATTCCGGCAACGACGCCGAGTGGCTGGCGGATCTGGTAGACATCCACCCCGCTCGAGACCTGCTCGCTGAAGCCACCCTTGAGGAGCTGCGCCACGCCGCAGGCGAACTCGAGGTTCTCGATCCCGCGGGCAATCTCGCCGAGCGCGTCGGAGGGAACCTTGCCATGCTCCGCGGTCAGCAGGGCGCTGAGGTCGTGGCGATGCGCCTCGACCAGGTTGCGGATCCGGAACAGGATCTCGGTGCGCTTCGAGAGCGACATGGCCCGCCAGGCGGGAAAGGCCGCCGTGGCCGCGGCGACGGCCCGATCGACGTCGGCGACCGAGGCGAACTCGACCTGGCGGGCGACCGCGCCGGTGGCCGGGTTGTAGATCGGCCCGGATCGACCGGACGTGCCGGCCGAGCGCCCGCCATTGATCCAGTGGCCGACGGATTCTGTTCCGCCCAATCCCGGCACGGCGGAGGCTGGACGAGGCTCGGCGACCTGGGTCATTGGGCGTCCCCTCGTGGGCTTGTCGAGCGAGCGAGACCCGACGGTACGGCCGGCGCAGAAGCGCTTGGCGTCGTTGACTCGATGGTAGCAGGGCGGTTCCGAACGACGGCGAGACCGGCGATCGCGACCAGCAGGATCGCGAGGTCGATGAGCTGCTCGACCTTGAGAGAACCCAGCACCGAGGCGTCACGCCACCAGAGGGCGACGATGAAGCGGACGATGGCCCAGCCTGCGAGGGCCACCAGGAACCGACGGCCGTTGCCCCGCTGGAACGGGCCGACGCGGCCCAGCACGGCAATGATCAGGAGGAGGGCCGCATCACCGATCGCCTCGTAGACCTGCGCCGGGTGCGCCGCCAGGTCCGGGCCAAGGACGCCCCACGGGCCGGGGCCGGCGTAGGCCGTCGCCCAGGTGGCGTTCGACAGGATCCCCTGGCCGTCCCCGCCCAGGACCTCGGCCAGCTTGCCGAGCCCAAGCCCCAGGATGAGCGCGACGGCGACGGCATCCAGCCAGCGTCCGATCGGTGCCTCGAGCAAGGCGGCGACGTAGACCCCGCTGATCGCGCCCAGGATCACCGCTCCGCTCAGGGCCAGGCCGCCGCTCGCCGGGTCAATGGCCAGGGACGGATTCGCCCGGTAGTAGTCGAGATGGACGAGGACGTAGGTCAGCCGGCCACCGATGACCGCCCCTGGAACCACCCCGAGGACGATGAACAGGAGATCGTCCCGGCCGAGGGAGCGAGCGTCGGGCGAACCGGCTCGTGCCCGGCCTGACGCGAGCGCCGCCACGACGAGCGCCAGGAAGATTGCGGTGGCAATGCCCAGCGCTTCCCAGCGAACGGCCTGGCCCGCGACGCGCAGGTACGGGTCGAAGTTCAACTGGATCACGGCAAGCGGCACAGTCGCGCCAGCGTACCAAAGGGCAGCCCACGAGCGGATCGGCCGGATACCTGGCCTGTCGGCCAGCCGACAGTTCGCCTGTCAGGTGGTTGCTCGCGCGACACGAGCGCCGAGAGGAACCTCGTGGAGGGATGCGCTGACGGACCCGGGCGCGGCTCCTCCGGGGGGCGCCGCCGCGCCGGTCCGCCAACGCCGCCGACGCGCAACGCCCCAGACGCGCCCTCGGGCTCTCCGGGTCAGGGCAGCTCGCCGAGGATGGTGGTCGCGGCGGTCTCGAGCACGTCGTCCCCGGGGACGGTCCCCTGCAGGTAGACGACGAAGAAGATGTAGCCGCCCTTGAGGACGTAGATCCCGCCGGTTGCGATGCCCGAGCTGTCGCTGCGCCCAATGAAGGCCGAGTCGCCGTAGCCCGGCACGTCCTTGAGCTGGAACTCCGCCAGCGAGGCCTTCAGCGCCGCGAACTGTTCAGTGACCGTGTGGCCGGCCT
>JBEPUS010000253.1:0-3508 GCA_041691435.1 Chloroflexota bacterium | reverse complement strand
GTCCCGCCGTACTCGTCGAGCACGATCGCGATGTGGACCTTGCGCCGCTGGAACTCGTGGAGCAGGTCGTCGATCGACATCGACTCGGGCACGAACAGGGGCGTCCGGAGCAGCGCCCGGACGGTTGGCCGGGCATTCGCATCAACCTTGAGGACCGGCAACAGGTCCTTGGCGTAGACGATCCCGATCACCCCGTCGATCGACTCCTCGTAGACCGGCACGCGGCTGTGGCCTTCCTCGACGATCAGGTCGATCGCCTCGTCGAGGGTCGCCGAAACGGGCAGGGCAACGATCGCGATCCGGGGCACCATCACCTCGTGCAGGCGCCGGTCGCCGAGCTCGATGACGGCGTTGATCATCTGCTCCTCTTCGGCCTCCAGGATGCCCTGCTCGCCGCCGCGCTCCACGATCAGCTTGAGCTCCTCGGCGGTCATCTGGGCGTCGCTCGAGACGCTCACCCCGAGGAGCTTGGTGATCCCGCTGGTGACCCGGGTCAGGAACCAGATGATCGGGCCCAGGACCCGGGCAACCCACTCGACGGGGCCGGCCACGAGCATCGACAGCCGCTCGGCGTAGGCCAGGCCGATGGACTTGGGGACCAGCTCGCCGAAGACGATGGTGAACAGGGCCAGCAGGACGGTGACGATCAGCAGGGCGATCCCGTCGGCGCCGTTGCCGAGCAGGGGGCGTATCGAGTTGGCCAGCTCACCGCTCAGGTTGACGGCGGCATAGGCCGAGGCGAAGAAGCCCAGGACCGTCAGGCCCAGCTGGACGACCGCCAGGAACCGGCCGGGATCATCCTTCAGGTGGCGGACCCGCCGCGCCCGGCGATTGCCGTCTTCGGAGAGCTGGTCAAGGCGGCTGCGCCGGATGGAGATGATCGAGATCTCGGCCGACACGAAGAAGCCTTCGAGGAGGGTCAGGACGAGGATGACGACGAGCTGCAGGATGATCGTCATCCGGGCGGCGGTTCGTCGGGCTCCGGGCGGGGATCGCGCAGGCGGGCGGGGACCCCGACGGCCAGCTTGCCCGCCGGCACGTCCCGGTTGACCACGGCCCCGGCCCCGGTTCGGGCGCCGGCGCCGAGCTCGACCGGCGCGATCAGCATCGTGTCGACGCCGATGAACGCATCGGCCCCGATCGTCGTGCGCTTCTTGCGCTTGCCGTCGTAGTTGGCGGTGATCGTGCCCGCGCCGATATTGGTCCGGGCGCCCACCTGGGCATCGCCGATGTAGCTCATGTGGTGCTGCTGGACCCCGGCGTCAAGCCGGCTGTTCTTCACTTCGGCGTAGTTGCCCAGCTTTGCCCCGGTGCCGATCGAGCTGCCCGGCCGGAGGTGGGCGAACGGCCCGATCTGGACGCGGTCCTCGACTTCTGACGACTCGAGCACACTGGCCAGGATCCGGCAGTCCCGGCCGATGACCGTGTCGACCACCTGGCTGCCGCTGCCGATGAGCGTACCGGCGGCCACCGTCGTGCTACCGCGCAGGCTGACGTTCGGCTCGAGGGTGACGTCCGCCGCGAGGCGCACCGAGGCATCGACGTGGGCCGTGGTCGGGTCGAGCATCGTGACCCCCGCCAGGAGGTGACGCTCGTTGATCCGGGCCTGCATCGCGAACGTCGCCTCGGCCAGCTGGGCCCGGTCGTTGATCCCGTCGAGGGTCCCGTCGTCAGCGACCTGGATCGAGCCGATCGCCCGCCCGTCTGCGCGGGCCAGCGCGACGAGGTCCGTGATATAGACCTCACCGGTGACTGCGGACGGCCGGAGATCCCCGATCCGGGCCGCGACCCAGGCCGCGTCGAATGCGTACAGGCCGCTGTTGATCTCCTCGACCTCGAGCTCATCCGCGGACGCGTCCCGGGCTTCGACGATCCGCTCGATCTCGTCGTCCTCGTCGCGCACGACCCGGCCCAGCCGTCCGGGATCGGCGGTGATCACGCAGATCAATGAGACCACTGCCTGCGCCTCTCGATGGGCCGCCAGGAGGGCGTCGAGGAGGCCGGCCTCCACCAGCGGCACGTCGCCCGACAGGACCAGCAGCTCCGCCGCCGGTTGTCCGGCGAGCGCTGCGAGGCCGGCCAGCCCGGCGGCCAGGGCATCGCCTGTTCCGCGCGGCTCGGCCTGCTCGGCGGTGTCGGCCCGGCCGGCGACAGCGTCGCGCACCGGCGCGACGGGCGGCGACCAGACGACCAGCGACCGGCTGCCCGTGGCGGCATCGGCCGCGTCGAGGACATAGTCGATCAAGGGCCGGCCGCAGATCGGATGGAGCACCTTGGGCAGGCTCGATTTCATGCGCGTGCCGAGCCCCGCGGCGAGGACGATCGCCCGCGTGCGCGCGAGCCTGGGTTGGGGTGTCATGCGTTGGGCGGAGCGTAGGGGCCGCCCCGCGGGGGTGTCAACGTCGCTCAGCCTGCCCGGCCGGCAACCAGCTCGATCTCCACCCGGGCACCCTTGGGCAGGGCTGCGACGCCAATCGTGGAGCGGGCCGGCGGCGGATCCGGCATGTACCGGCCGTACACCTCGTTCATCGCCCCGAAGTCGTTGATGTCCACGAGGAAGACGGTCGTCTTGACGACGTCGGCCATCGACCGGCCGGCGGCGGCCAGGACGGCGGCCAGGTTGTCGAGGACCCGGGCCGTCTGGGTCGCGATGTCGCCGTCGACGAGGGTGCCACTGGCCGGGTCGAGGTGGATCTGCCCCGAGCAGAAGAGGAAGTCGCCAGCGGCAATGGCCTGACTGTACGGCCCGACGGCGGCCGGCGCGTCGGTGGTGGCGAATGCCTGGCGATCCATGAACGTGACTCCTCGTGCGGCTTGGCTCGTGAGCTCATCTTGGCACGCCCGCCTGGTGGTCGGTGGCCGTCATCACGCGGGGCGCCCTGGCCGGTCGTGGTGGGACCTCCCGCACTTTGCCAATTACCGCCCGGAGTCAGCGGGCCGAGGCCCAGCTCGCGGCTGTCTCGACGTGCCCACAGTCTCCCTTGCCGCGATCCCTTGCCGCGATCTCTTGCCGCGATCTCCACCGGCGTCTTGGATATCCGATGGATATCGCCGCTGCCGTAGCCATAGCGGCGCGGACGGAGAGGCGAGAGCCCCTTGAAGGCCAGGTCAGTGCCTGTCACCGTGGATGAACAGAGGGCGATCGAGCTGGCGGACGAGCTCGGCGCGTCCACAATCTCCCTTCCCGCGATCTCCACCGGCGCCTTTGGATATCCGATGGATATCGCCGCTGCCGTAGCCATGGCGGCGCGGACGGAGAGGCAGCGGGCAGGTACAGCTCGACGCTACTCGCCGCTGGGGCCACTCGCGATGGTGGTGGCGCAGACAAAGGGCGACGCGCCATTCAGCGCAACGAGCGCGCCCGACGCCAGGGCCTCCCGGACCACCGCCTCCGCCGCGCTCGCCTCGGCCAGGCTGCGGTACAGCACCCACAGGGCGGGGCCGGAGCCGGACAGCCCGATCGGCCGTCCGGTCAGGCGGGCCATGGCGCGCCGGAACGGCACGATCC
>JBEPUS010000252.1:0-3531 GCA_041691435.1 Chloroflexota bacterium | reverse complement strand
TGCCGAGCATCATCATCCGGGCGACCCAGAAGAAGATGATGTCGTAGCCCGTCTCGAGCACCGACCCCGGGTAGTAGCGCTCGAGGTCGGGTGTCTCGGCCGGCCAGCCCAGGGTGGTCATCGGCCAGAGTCCCGATGAGAACCACGTGTCGAAGATGTCCTCATCCTGGCGGAGCTCGGCCGCCGCCCGGCCGCAGGTTGTGCAGGCGCCCGGCCCGGCCGGATCGGCCGTGACGGTGATGTGGCCGTCGGGGCAGTACCAGGCCGGGATCCGGTGGCCCCACCACAGCTGGCGGCTCACGTTCCAGTCGCGGATCTCGGTCAGCCAGTGCTCCCAGACGCCGTCGAAACGCTCGGGCAGGATCGTCGTGCGGCCGCTGCGGGTTGCCTCAAGGGCCGTTTCGGCGAGCGGCTTCGTCCGGATGAACCACTGCGTCTTGAGACGGGGCTCGATGATGTCGTTGCTGCGCTGACAGCGGCCGATCAGCATCTCGTGAGGCCCGGCCGCGGTCAGGTCACCGCGTGCCTGCAGGTCGGCGAGGATCCGCCGGCGAGCCTCCGCCACGGTCAGTCCCGCGTAGCCGTCGCCGGCCTCATTGATCCGGCCGGCATCGTCGAACACGTTGATCATCGGCAGCTGGTGGCGACGACCCGTTGCGTAGTCGTCGGGGTCATGGGCCGGCGTGATCTTGACCGCCCCGGTGCCGAACTCGGGACGGACGACCGGGTCGGCGATCACTGGCACGAGCCGGTCCACGAACGGGATCTGCACCTGGCTGCCGGCCAGCCCGGCGTAGCGCGAATCGTGGGGGTGGACGGCCACAGCCACATCGCCGAGCAGCGTCTCGGGCCGGGTCGTGGCGATCTCGACCCAGCGGTCCGGCTCAGGCTGCCCGGCGGCATCCACCAGGTGGTAGCGAATCGTCCAGAGGGTCCCCTGCTCGGGCGTCGGCACGACCTCCAGGTCGCTCACCGTTGTCTGGCAGCCCACGCACCAGTTGGCGAGGGCCTCGGTCCGATAGGCGAGGCCGTCCTCGTACAGCCGGCTGAAGGCGGTCCGGACGGCTGTCGCGCTGACCTGGTCCATCGTGAACCGGAGGCGAGGCCAGTCAAGCGATGAGCCGAAGCGCCGGCTCTGGCGCAGGATGGTCTCGCGGGTCTCGTTGACGAACGCCCACATCCGCTCCAGGTAGCGCTCGCGACCGAGCGAGGCCCGCGATTCACCTTCGCCGGCAAGGATCCGATCGAGGACCACCTGGGCAGCGATCGAGGCGTGGTCGAGGCCCGGCAGCCAGAGGGTGGGCCGGCCGTTCATCCGGGCGTGGCGGACCATCACGTCCTCCACGTCGGCGGTAAAGGCATGACCCACGTGCAGCGCACCGGTCACGTTGGGCGGCGGCTGGACGATGACGAACGGCGGAGCGCCGGGACGTGCCCGGCTGCCACTGCCGTCCGGGGCGAAGACGTCCGCCGCCAGCCAGCGCTCGTAGATCCCGTTCTCGACGACACCCGGGTCATAGACCCGGGGCAGGCCAGCCTCGCTCGACCCGCGGCCCTGGTTCGTGCTCAGGCGCTCTCGCCTCGCTCGGCCAGCCACTCCTCGTAGTTCGTCTCATCGACGCCCTTGTCGAGGTCGAGCTTGGTCAGCAGTAGCGGCAGCCGGCCGTCCCGGATCGTCTCCTCGGTGATGATGCATTTGCGAATGTCGGTCCGCTCGGGGATGTCGTACATCACCTCGAGGAGGGCCTCCTCGACGATCGAGCGCAGGGCCCGGGCACCGGTCTTGCGGTTGAGGGCGACCTCCGCCGCGGCCCGCAACGCCCCGTCGGTGAAGGCCAGCTCCACCTTGTCCAGCGACAGGAAGCGCTGGAACTGGCGGGCGATGGCGTTCTTCGGCTCGGTGAGCACGCGGACCAGGTCGGCGGCCGTAAGCGCTGACAGGGTGACCACCACCGGCAGGCGGCCGACGAACTCGGGGATCAGACCGAACTTGAGCAGGTCCTCGGGCATCAGGTGGTCGAGGATCCGGTTGCGGGCATTCTTCGAGATCTGGACGTCCGAGCCAAAGCCGATCGACTTCCGGCCGATCCGCTCTTCGACGATCTTCTCGAGGCCGTCGAAGGCGCCACCGCAGATGAACAGGACGTTGGTCGTATCGATCTGGATGAAGTCCTGGTGAGGGTGCTTGCGGCCACCCTGGGGAGGGACGTTGGCGACGGTCCCCTCGAGGATCTTGAGCAGTGCCTGCTGGACGCCCTCGCCCGACACATCGCGGGTGATCGACGGGTTGTCGGCTTTCCGCGCGATCTTGTCGATCTCGTCGATGTAGATGATTCCGCGCTGGGCCCGGGCGACGTCGAAGTCGGCTGCCTGGATCAGGCGCAGCAGGATGTTCTCGACATCTTCGCCGACGTAGCCGGCCTCGGTCAGGCTGGTCGCATCGGCAATGCAGAAGGGCACGTCCAGGACCCGGGCGAGGGTCTGGGCCATCAGCGTCTTGCCCGAGCCGGTGGGACCGACGAGGAGCACGTTCGACTTCTGGAGCTCAACCTCATCGACGGTATGGCCGGCGTTGATCCGCTTGTAGTGGTTGTAGATCGCCACCGAGAGGACCTTCTTGGGTCGCTCCTGGCTGATCACGTACTGGTCGAGGGCCGCGTTGATCTGGCGCGGGTTGGGCAGCTTGGCGGCCTGCGGCCTGGTCTTGGGCGCCTCGAGCATCTCCTCTTCGATGATTTCCTGGCAGAGGTTGATGCACTCGTCACAGATGTACACGCCCTGGCCGGCGATCAGCTTGCGCACCTGTTCCTGGCTCTTGCCGCAGAAGCTGCAGCGGTAAGGAACCTTGGGGCCCTTGGACGTCGTGGTCGTGGTCACTCGGGTCTCCCGGGCCGTGGTCCGCGCACCGTCAGTCCTTGACCTTCTTCGGCGCAGGGGCCTCGTCCGTGGCGGCCGGAATCTCGCCGCCGGCAGCGCCGGCGTCGTGGGCCTGGGCGATCAGCGAATCCCCGGTTGCCGTATACACCTCGTCGATGATGCCATAGTCGCGGGCCTCGTCACCAGACATGAAGAAGTCGCGATCGGTGTCCTTGACGATCTTGTCGAGCGACTGCCCAGTGTGGCGAGCGAGGATCGCGTTGTTCACGACCACCAGGCGCTCCCATTCGCGCATCTGGATCATCGCGTCGGGGGCATTGCCGCGGAACCCGCCGGAGCCCTGGTGGATCATGATCCGGCTGTTGGGCAGGGCGTAGCGCTTGCCCTTGGCACCGGCCGCCAGGAGGACGGCGGCCATGCTCGCCGCCATGCCGATGCACAGGGTGCTGACCGGGGCCCGCAGGAACTGCATGGTGTCGTAGATGGCCAGGCCGGAGGTGACCACGCCGCCGGGCGAGTTGATATAGAGGCTGATGTCACGCTCGGGGTCCTCGGATTCGAGGAACAGCAGCTGGGCGATCACCAGGTTGGCCATGTGATCGTCGATCTGGTCGCCCAGGAAGATGATCCGTTCCTTGAGCAGGCGCGAGTAGA
>JBEPUS010000251.1:0-3573 GCA_041691435.1 Chloroflexota bacterium | reverse complement strand
CCGCAAAGCTGAGCAAAGCCCAGCTGGTCGCCGTACACGTCGTCGAGATCGATTGGAGCCTGCCCCTCGAGGCAGATGTCGCCAGTCGCTCGGAGGATGCCCAGCGGGTCCTGGATGCAGTCGAGGGAATCGCCGAGTCGGAACACCAGGACATCGAGACGGTCCTGCTCCAGGCACGCGACGTGGGTGCGGCGCTCGTCGATGAGGCGAGCGAACGGGCCGCCGACCTGTTGATCCTGGGATTGCCCTACCGCAAGCGCTTCGGCGGCGACTTTGCGATTGGGCGCACGATACCGTACGTCTTCTCGAACGCTCCCTGCGCAGTCTGGGTGGTCCGGGAGCCGATCGGCGAGATAGCGCAAGGGTAGGCAGAGCATGCGAACAGTGATCGTCGGATGTGGCCGGGTGGGCGCGATGCTCGCCGTGCTGCTCGACGACGGCGGCCACGACGTGACCGTCCTGGACGTCTCGACGGCTGCCTTCGATCGCCTGCCGGGCACGTTCAAGGGCAGCGCCCTGCGCGGCGACGGGACCGACGAGGACACCCTCCAGCGGGCCGGCGCCGAGGATGCGGATCTCTTCCTGGCGATGACCGAGGGCGACAACCGCAACATCATGGCGGCGCAGCTGGCCGCCGAGGCATTCCGGGTGGGCCAGGTGATCGCCAAGATCAACGATCCGCTGAGGGCGCTGGCCTATGCCGAGCTGGGGATCGCCACGATCTGCCGAACCGACCTGATGGCCAACGCGGTCCTGTCCTACCTGAAGCTGCCGGTCGCGGTCGTGCCGGGCGTCCGCTCGAGCAGCGGCCACCACCGCCACGATCCGGAGGACGGGCCGGCCGCGTCGGTCGCAACGGCCGGGAGCGGCGATGCCGCGGCCGACCTGATTGCCGGACTGGCCGAGGCAGGCATCCCCATCCGGACGCTCGACCCCGCAAATCCGCCACCGGCCAGCGACTCGGAGCTGGACGATTCGGCGACTTCGGACGGTCCCGGGTCGGCGCCCATTGCCGCGTCCGTGGTTGGTGCCGCTTCGGTGCCTGGCGGCGCGCCCGGCGCAGCCCCGGCCGGCGGCTCCGACAAGATGGAGGGCTGAGCCGTGTTCGTCCTGGTCATCGGCGGCGGCAAAGTGGGCTACTACCTCGCCAAGGAGCTGCTGGGCTCCGGCCATGAAGTGGTCGTGATGGAGAAGGATCGCGCCCGCGCGAGCCAGATCGCCGATGAGATCGGCTCGATCGTCGTGGCCCACGATGGCTGCGAGGGCAAGTACCTGGCCGAAGCCGGCTGCAACCGGGCCGACGTCGTGGCAGCGGTGACCGGCGACGACGAGGACAACCTCGTCATCTGCCAGATGGCCAAGCACCATTTCGACGTGCCCCGGACGATCGCCCGGGTCAACAATCCGAAGAACGAGCGGCTCTTCCGGCACCTCGGCGTCGACGAGCTGATCAGCCCGACGCGGATGATCCTGGGCTCGATCGAGCAAGACATTCCCGTCCACGAGCTGCTCCACCTGGCCGCGCTCGGCGGTGGCGAGCTCGAGCTGATCGAGGCGCTGCTCCAGCCCTCATCCCCGGCCGTCGGCCGGAACGCCCGCGACATCCCGCTGCCCGAGGGTTGCGCGATCTTCGCCGTGATCCGCGACGACGTCGCCATCTCGGTGCGCGCCGATACGGTCCTGGCCGAGGGCGACAAGGTGATCGCGATCGGCAAGACGGAGTGCCAGACCGCTCTCCACGAGCAGCTGATCGGCGACGCCACGAACGCGATCGAGGTCGCCACGGTCCCTCGCACGTAAGCTCGGGGATCGCCGCCGGACCTGCTTGGCTGAGCTTCTTGGCACGGCGGCACGGCGGGGCTGAGCTGGCGCTGCGGGCCTGAGCTGGCGCTGCGGGGCTGAGCTTCTTGGCGCGGCTGCGGGCTGCGTGGCGCTGCTCGGCCGCCCCTGACCACCTCGATATAAGCCCGGCAATTACTCAGCACGCTCAACGCCTCGGGCCGGCCAACTCCAAGGCTCAGGCCGCCAACGGCCTCCCGATCCACGCACGAATCCTCGCCGGCGGCATCGTCAGGACGGCCGTTGAGCCAGGTTGGACCGATCCGCGACCCCGCCAGCACGCCAAGTAATTGCCGGGCTTATACCGGAGGCCTCAGGCGGGGTCGCGGCCACGAGCTCGGCTCCCGAGCTCGGCGACCGGGCTCGGCGACCGCGCTCCGAGTTCAGAGCCGGAGTCGCGGCCACGCGCGGCGACGGCGCTCGGCCCGGTTCATTTCCGCGTTCAGCGCTCAGCGCCGCGTCCGCTCCCAAGCCCGGCGACCGCGCTCAGCGCTCAGCGCCGGGTTCGCTCCCGAGCTCGGCGACCGCGCTCAGCGCTCAGCGCGAGCACCCCGGGGCGAGTCTCGCGTGGGGCTCGCCCCGTCAGCGGGTGTCGCCGCCTCGATCCGGATGGTGTAGGTTGCCGGAGCCGCCGCCCCCAGGCGCGAAATTCGCTCGAGGACCGCTGCCCCGGGAGGCACCGCTTGAGGAGCGCGCCAATGTCGGAAGCGTTCGATGTCGTGGTCATCGGTGCCGGCCAGGCGGGCCTGTCGATCAGCCACGAGCTCGACCGTCACGGGCGTGAGCACGTCGTCCTCGACCGTGGCCGCGTGGCGCAGGCCTGGCGTGGCCGCTGGGACAGCTTCTGCCTGGTGCTCCCGAACTGGACGGTCAGCCTCGCCGGACAGCCGTATGCCGGTCCAGACCCGGATGGGTTCATGGACCGCGACGACTTCGTCGAGTATCTCGCGGGCTATGCCCGCTCCTTTGGTGCGCCCGTCCGCGAGGGCGTTGCGGTCGAGTCGCTCGAGGCTGGCAGTCCGGACGGCTTCCTGCTCCACACGACGTCCGGCGAGATCGCCGCCCGTGAGGTGGTGATCGCGACCGGCGGATACCAGAAGCCGTTTCGACCCGCGGCCACGAGCGAGATTCCAGCGTCGATGACGATCCTCGATGTCGAGGCGTACGCCAGTCCGGCTGGGCTCCCGCCCGGCCGGATCCTGGTGATTGGCAGCGGCCAGACGGGCTGCCAGCTCGCCGAGGAGCTGCGCCTCGCCGGGCGGGACGTGGTCCTTGCATGCGGCCGGGCGCCCTGGCAGCCCCGCCGGGTGGGTGACCGGGACATCATGGCGTTCATGGTCAATTCCCCGTTCATGGACATGACCGCGGCGGACCTGCCGAGCCCGATGGCACGACTCTCGCCGCTGCCGCAGTCCAGCGGCCGGTTCGGCGGTCATGACCTCCACTACCGGACCGTCCAGGCGCTCGGCGTGGTCCTGGCGGGCCATTTCGCCGGCGTTTCCGAGGGCCGGGCCAGGTTCGCCGATGACCTTGCCGAGTCGATCGCCTTCGGCGATGCCCGCTATGGCGAGATCCGCGAGATCGTGCGCAAGAGTGCCATCGCCCAGGGCCTGCCGGTGCCGGAGATGCCGGCACCGCCGCAGTTCGTAGCGGATCCGCCATCGTCCGTGGACCTCGGCGCCCGGGGCGCGTTCCGGGGCACGCGCGGCTTCCGGCCCGCCTGCGCGCGCGGGG
>JBEPUS010000250.1:0-3577 GCA_041691435.1 Chloroflexota bacterium | reverse complement strand
GCCTCGGGGCGGGGCGGCGGCCTCGGGCGCGGCGGCGGCCGCGTCGGCCTCGGGGAGCCCTCGGTTCTGGACAAATTCCTGCCAGGAGGACCGTATGGCTGCTCGCGGCCTGAGAATCCCGATCCGCGCGGCCCAAGGGACTCCGATTCGTGCAGGACACTACCGGGGGATTGCTCGGAATCCCACCGAATCGGCCGGCGACCGACCATACGGTCCCCGTGGCTGGAATTTGACAAGCTTGGCGCGGCTCGCGCGGGCCGAATCCTTCGCGGCCTGCCAGGGCCTGCCGTGTACGGCTCACCAGTCAATACACCGCTTGCATGACTATGCGTGGGCCTCGTATAGTCATACGGTCATGACGGCGATCCATCCTGGTTTCGGCTTGGTGTCGAGGCGGCTTCCCGCGAGTGGCCGCGAGCGCCGGTGAGCGCTGGCCTCGGAGCTCCAGGCACGTCAATCGGGACGGGTCGCCGGCACGGCGCGCCTGACGAGCGAATTCGGGTCGCCGTCGTCGGTGCAACGGGATACGCCGGGGCCGAGCTGGTCCGCATCCTGGCTCGGCATCCTGCAGTGGAGTTGGTCGGTCTCGCCGGGCGAGGACGGAGCGCCGAGCCCGTCGAGACCGTCCACCCCCACCTCGCAACCACCGGTCTGACGATCGACGAAGCCGTGCCCGATGCCGATGCCGTCTTCCTCGCCCTGCCCCACGGAGTGGCGCTGGAGCGCGTGCCGGCGATCCTCGCGGCCGGGGCGACGGTCATCGACCTGGGTCCCGACTTCCGGCTGCGCGATCCAGCCGACTACCCACGCTGGTATCGCTGCGAGCACGCTCGGCCTGATCTCCTGGCCGCGGCCGTCTACGGCCTGCCCGAGCTCCATCGAGCCGCGTTGCTGGCCCTGGCGGAGGAGGAGGTCCGGATCGTCGGCTCGCCGGGCTGCTATGCCACTGCCGCGATCCTGGCCCTTGCCCCCCTGGCCCGGGCGGGCCTGCTTGGCGACGTGGTCATCGACGCCAAGAGCGGCGTTTCAGGCGCCGGCCGGGACGCCCGGGCCGAGAACATGTTCGGCGAGGTAAACGAGAGCGTTCGCGCCTACGGGATCGGCGGTCATCGCCACATCGCCGAGATCGAACAGGAGGTGAGCCTGGCCGGCACCGGGGCGGACAACCCAGGTGCCCGGGGCATCGACTTCCTGCCCCACCTGATCCCGATGACCCGGGGTATTCTCGCGGCCGCCCATGTCCGGCCCAGCCGGCCGACGAGCCAGCCCGAGCTCGACGACCTCTTCGCGAGCGCCTATGCCGGCGAGCCGTTCGTGACGGTGGTCGAGACGCCGCCGGCGACGAAGCACGTCACCGGCAGCAACGAGGCCCGGATCCACGTCTCATACGACCCGCGAACCGCGCGCGTCCTCGTGCTGGCGGTCCTGGACAACCTCGTGAAAGGCGCGGCCGGGCAGGCCATCCAGTCGTTCAACCTGGTCCACGGTCTACCGGAGACGGCCGGTCTCCAGCAGCTGCCGCTGGCACCTTGACCGCGATCGAGCAGCCACCCAGCGGTGCCGGCCTGCTCGTGGCGCTGGCCGGGGACCTGCCCGGCGTTGACCGCCTGGCCGTCCTGCCGGGCGGCTTCGCCGCCGGCGCGCTGGCGGCCGGGATCAAGGCCAGTGGTCGACCCGACCTGGCCCTGGTCCGGACCACCCACGGGCCAGCCGCCGCAGCCGCGGTCTTCACCCAGCATCCGTTTGCCGCGGCGCCGGTCGCGCTGAGCCAGGCCAACCTGCGGGCGTCGGCCGGCGAGGGCAAGGGCGGCTATGGCTGGGCGGAGGCGATCGTCGCGACGTCCGGCTGCGCCAATGCAGCCACCGGCACGGCAGGCCTCGAAGACCAGGTCGCGGTCGGCCGGCTCGTGGCCGAGGCAGCCGGCGTGCCCGAGGCGCGAACCTTGCACCTCTCCACCGGCATCATCGGCACCCGCCTGCCCCTGGCCACGATCGGGGCCGGCCTGGCAAAGCTCGTCCCGGCGGCGCTTTTCGAGACGGACGCTGCCTGGGAGGCTGTTGCGGTGGGCCTGCGGACCACGGACTCGCGAACCAAGCTCGCGACGGCCGTGATTGCCCTGCCCGAGGCCGACGGCCATACGGTCCGACCCGTGACCGTGAGTGGCTGCGCCAAGGGCGTGGGGATGATCCATCCGGGCATGGCCACGATGCTCTCGGTCATCCTGACCGACGCGCAGATCGAGCCGGCCCTCCTCCACGAGCTCCTGAGGCCGGCCGCCGCCCGGACCTGGAACCAGCTCACGGTCGATGGCGATACAAGCACGAACGACACCGTCTTCGTCCTGGCTTCGGGCGCCAGCGGCAGCGCCCCGGTCCGGGCCGGCTCCGACGCCGCGCGCCAGCTCGCCCGGGCGCTCGAGGCGGTTGCCCGCGACCTGGCCCGCCAGCAGGCCGCCGACGGCGAGGGCGCGACCACGCTCCTGACCTGCCAGGTGTCCGGCGCGATCGACGCCGCCGATGCCCGGGCGATCGCCCGCTCGGTCGTCGCGAGCTCCCTGGTCAAGGCCGCGGCCCACGGTCGCGACCCGAACTGGGGCCGGATCGCGGCAGCGGCCGGCAACGGGCGGCTGGCCGACGCGGCCGTCCTGGAGGCCGCCGGCCTGCCCCCGTCCGAGGCAGCCGCACGAGCCGGCCGGCCGGTCAGGATCGATCCCGCCGCGCTGCGCATCGCCATCGCCGGACAGCTCGTCTTCGATGGCCCCACCGGCGGGCCGGTCGCCTTCGATCGTGCCGCGGCCCGGGCCACGATGGACGCGCCGGAGATCCTGGTCCGCCTCGATATCGGCCTCGGTGACGGCCAGGGCGAGGCATTCGGCTGCGATCTGACCGAGGAGTACGTCATCGAGAACGCCGAGTACACGACATGAGTGAGATCCTGGTGGTCAAGCTTGGCGGTACGACCATTGCCGATCAGCGCCAGGTCTTTGCCGAGATCGCGGCGATCGCCCGCCACCGGCCGGTGGTCCTGGTTCACGGCGGGGGCAAGCGGATCACCGAATGGCTGGAACGCCTGGGGGTCCCCAGCCGGTTCGAGGGCGGGCTTCGGGTGACCGACGCGGCTGCGCTCGAGGTCGCTGCTGCAGTCCTGCGTGGCGTCGTGAACAGCGAGCTCGTGGCTGGGCTCCACGACCTGGGCGTGGACGCGGTCGGATTGTCGGGTGTTGACGGCGGCCTGCTCGTCGCCGAGCGTGTCCCGGGGATGGGCCTGGTCGCCCATGTCGTGGGACTCCGGCGCGACCTGCTCGACGCCATCCTCGTCGGCGGCCAGGTGCCGGTCGTGGCGCCCCTTGCCCGGGACGAATCGGGGGTCGTGTGCAACGTGAACGCGGACGACGCGGCCGCCGGGATTGCCGCCGGGCTCGGCGCGCGCCAGCTGGTGATGCTCACCGATGTCGATGGAATCCGCGGTGCCGACGGCCGGCGGCTCGACTCGCTGACCGCCGGCGAGGCCGAGGCGCTCATCTCCGCCGGGGTGATCGCGGGCGGCATGATCCCCAAGGTCCGGGCCGCCCAGGCG
>JBEPUS010000249.1:0-3582 GCA_041691435.1 Chloroflexota bacterium | reverse complement strand
CCAGCCAGGGCGGCGTTATGGCTGGAAGTTGCGTGTTCTGACTCTCGGGCAGGCCGCGCGGACGTCAATCCACGCACGGATGAGCAGGGCCTGCGCCAGATTCGGCGGCCGAATCCACCGCGACCGACCATAACGCCGCCCTGGCTGGAATTTGGCACAAAGCTGGCCCGGGACCACAGATCGTGGTCGCGGACAACGGACGGCTCAGGACCGCGGTCAGGCCGCGGCCCGGGCTCCGGGACCACAGGTCGTGGTCGCGGGCCCGCGCTCAGGACCGCGGTACGTCGCGGGCCGGACTCCGGGACCGCGATCAGGCCGCGGACGGTGGCCGGGTCACTCTCCGATGACGGACCAGAGCAGCCCCATCAGGATGAAGAAGCCCGAGAAGAGGGCGATGAGGGCCAGCCCGCCGTACGGCGAGTTCGCCCCCTCGTGGGGTACCAGCTGCAGGCCGATCCCGAAGACGAGCGCCCAGCCGATCGCCAGGAACGTGAACAGGAACTTCGTGTTCGGGTTGGTGATCGCTCGAACCAGTCCTGGCGAGCGACCCTCGGACGACATCGCGGCCCGGGCGAAGATGAACACGAAGCCGCCGCCGATCGCCGTCGCGATGCTGAAGATCACGAACTGGAGGGGTCCCTGGAACGGGGCGAGCAGGAGTTGCACCGGGCGCCTCGACGATCTGCGGCTGGACCTTCGGATCGTAGCAGATGGGCACCGGCCGGAGGCCGCTCAGGCTCCTAGCCCGGGTCGGAGTAGAAGCCCGCAATCTTGTCCGTGACGGAGTCAGCCCACGTTTGCACGGCCGCGATATCGGCCGGCCCGTATGCGCCCACCCGGGGGCTCTCGAGGTTGACCACGCCCAGCACCCGGCCCTCGATGACGACCGGCACCGCAAGCTCGCTGCGCGTCCGGCTGCCGGGGAAGCTGAGGAAGTCTGGATCCTTTTCCACGTCCGCGACCAGGGCCGGCTCGGCGGTCGTGAACGCCCGGCCGCAGATCCCGTTCAGCCCAATGGTCCAGGAGCCCGCGCGAACCTCACCCAGGTCCTCGCCGGCGCCCCAGTGCTGGGCTGCCAGCCGAAGCCGCCCGACGGCCGGGTCCCACAGGAACAGCGCGCAGTGCTGGAGCGAATGAGCCCGGCTGAATTCGTCGATCAGCGCCTGCGCCAGCGCGACGCCGGCCGGGCCAAGCCGTAGGTCCGGTCGTCCGGGGTCCGTGGCACCGCGCGTGCGCAACCCGGGCTGCCTGCGGTCGTGCGTGGTGGACCCCTCGATCGTGGTACCTGGCAAGAGGGGCACCTCTCGCCGCAACCACGTCACAGTATCCACCTCCTCACCAAACCACGATGGCCGCCGGGCGCAGCCAGCCCCGAATGAGATTGGGCGGTTTGGCGGGTACGATGCGGTCATGTCCC
The DNA here is from genome assembly GCA_041691435.1 of Chloroflexota bacterium. Taxonomy (GTDB): domain Bacteria; phylum Chloroflexota; class Limnocylindria; order Limnocylindrales; family CSP1-4; genus Palsa-1033. The sequence continues at coordinate 2,165 of JBEPUS010000249.1, read as the reverse complement.
CCACCGAGCCACGGCCGAGCGGCGGACTGACCCGTTTCGAACGGCTCGGCGGCCTGGCGTATCGGCGACGCTGGCGAATCGTCGCCGCATGGGCCGTCATCCTGCTCATCGCGTTGCCCCTCGCGCCACGAGCGTCGGGCGCGCTCCATGCCGGCGGCTTCAACCTCGCCGACCTCGAGTCGTCGCGAGCCCGGACCGAGCTGCATGACGAGCTGGGGATCCCCGAATCGGCCCTCGTCCTGGTCTACTCGAGCCCGGCCGCGCGCGCCGGCGAGCCAGCGTTCGAAACGGCGACGGCAGCTGCCCGGAGCGCGATCGCGACGGCGCCGTACGTCGCCCAGGTCCTCTCATACGAGCTGGCGCCCGGCCAGGTCTCGGGCGACGGCCGGACCGCCTACGACGTGGTCCTCCTGGACATCGGGCCGGACGATTCACCGAACGCGCTGCCCGGGATCCAGCAGCGCCTCGGTGCTCTCGCCCGTGGTCCGGTGACGATCGAGCTGGCCGGCGGACCGGCGTTCTACGGCGATATCCAGACGGTCTCGGAAGACGACCTTCGACGGAGCGAGTTCGTGTCGCTGCCCCTGGCCGGCCTCGCGCTCCTGCTCGTCTTTGGATCCGTGGTCGCGGCGGGCGTGCCTCTGGCTGTGGGCGGCGCGGCCGTAGTCGTCTCGCTGGCGGCGATCTTCGCCGTGGCCAGCCTCACCGAGATGAGCATCTTCGTGCTCAACCTGGCTACCCTGCTCGGCCTCGGCCTGGGGGTCGACTATTCGCTGCTCATGACCAACCGGTTCCGCGAGGAGCTGCGTCGCCGGCTGGCCGCCGACGGCCCGCAGGTGAACGAGCAGGCGGCGATCGCCGGGGCGGTCCAGGCTGCCGTCGCGACCGCCGGACGGGCGGTCTTCTTCTCGGGGCTGACCGTCCTCCTCGGGCTCCTTGGCCTGGTCCTCTTCGAGTTCACGATCCTGCGCTCGGTGGGGATTGCAGGCGCCATCGTTGTCGGCATCGCGGTCCTCGCCGCGCTGACGCTGCTGCCGGCCATCCTGTCGATCCTGGGACCGCGCCTCGACCGTCTCGCCGTGCGCCGGGTCAATGCCGGTCCTTCACCCAACGAGCCCTGGGCCCGCCTGGCCCGGCGGGTCATGCGCCGGCCGCTCCTGGTCTTCGTCCCGACGCTCGGGTTGCTGCTCCTCCTCGGGACGCCGTTCCTGCATGTCCGCCTGAACGCCCCGGATGCAACGATCCTGCCCGACAGCGTCCCCTCCCGGGTCGCCTTCGACCGGCTGGATGCGGGCTTTGGTGCGGGTCGGTTCGCCCCGCTCGAGCTGGCCATCCGGACGACCGGCCCGGCTACGAGTGCCAGCAATGTCGCCGCGCTGTACGACTATTCGCGCCGGCTGGCGGCGGATCCCCGGGTGACGGCCGTGGGCGGCTACGTGAATCTTGACCCGCGGATCGGCCTGAGCCAGTACCAGCTCCTGTACGGGTCCCCGGCAGGCCCGCCCGACCGCTTCGTCCAGGCGACGCTGGCCGCGACCACGAAGGGCGACTTGACGGCGTTCACCGTGACGACGCCGTACGGGCCGAATGCCGACCAGGGCCGTGCCCTCGTCCTCGACCTGCGCTCCGGAACCGGACCACTCGCGCCACCGCCGGGCACCAGCGTGCTGATCGCCGGCGGGGCAGCGGATGTGACCGACGTCGTCAACCGGGTCGCCGCCGACTTCCCGCGGACGGCCCTGTTCATCCTGGTCACGACCTACCTGGTCCTGCTCGTCCTGCTCCGCTCAGCGATCCTGCCGGCCAAGGCGCTGGTGATGAACAGCCTGTCGATCCTTGCCTCGTTCGGCGCACTCGTCTGGATCTTCCAGGACGGCAACCTTTCCGGCCTGCTCGGCTTCCAGCCCCTGGGCTACGTGGAGACGACGCTGCCGGTGATCCTCTTCTGCGTGCTGTTCGGCCTGTCGATGGACTACGAGGTCTTCCTGCTGACGCGGATGAAGGAAGCCTGGGACCGGACCCACGACAATGCCGAGTCCGTGGCCTGGGGCCTCGAACGGAGCGGCCGGATCGTCACGTCGGCCGCGCTGATCGTGGTCGTGGTCGCCGGCTCGTTCGCGTTCGCCGACGTCGTCCTGATCAAGGCCGTCGGGCTGGGCGTGGCG
>JBEPUS010000248.1:0-3625 GCA_041691435.1 Chloroflexota bacterium | reverse complement strand
GCACGGGCCAGATCCCGGACAAGGAAGACCAGATGTACGTCGTCACCCGCGACGACCTGTACCTGGTGCCTACGGCCGAGGTCCCGGTGACCAACCTGCACCGCGACGAGATCTTCGAGGCGTCCGAGCTGCCGGTTCGGTACGCGGCATACTCGCCCTGCTTCCGGCGCGAGGCCGGGGCCGCCGGCAAGGACACCCGCGGGATCCTGCGGGTCCACCAGTTCGACAAGGTCGAAATGGTCCTGTTCGAGCGCCCGGCAGCCAGCGCGCCGGCCCTTGAGTGGATGACCGGCCGGGCCGAGGACCTCCTCCAGCGCCTGGGCCTGGCCTACCGGGTCCTGCTGATGGCGACCCGCGAGATGGGCTTTGTCCAGGGCCGCAAGTACGACATCGAGGTCTGGGCGCCGGGCGTGGAGCGCTGGCTCGAAGTGAGCTCGTGCTCGAACTTCCGCGATTACCAGGCGCGCCGGATGGCAGTCCGCTACCGGCCCGAGCCGGGCGCGCGGCCGGAGCTGGTCCATACGCTCAATGGTTCCGGGCTGGCCCTGCCCCGGGTGGTGGCGGCGATCCTCGAGACCTTCCAGAATCCTGACGGCTCGGTGGTCGTGCCCGAGGTCCTCCGACCGTACCTCGGCCACTCGGAGCTACGCCCGGCGGGCTGATCGCGCTATCCTCGGCCCCCTGGAGAGGTGGCAGAGCGGTCGAATGCGGCGGTCTTGAAAACCGCTGAGGGTGCAAGCCTTCCCTGGGTTCGAATCCCAGCCTCTCCGCCACGCGCCCTCGTACCACTCGGCAGGGTCGGGCGGCCAGCCGGCACACCCAATCGTCCGGCTGACACGCCGTCCGGGACGAACTCGCTCAAACGACTCCTGGGTCGTTCGGATCGGTCTCGCGGCGGCGGCTGCGGTCGTTGCGCTCGCCAGCGACGAGCTCCCGCTTGCCGGCTGTCACCGCCCGGCTCAATGCCGTCTTCGCTCGCCGCTGCCTCGTCCTCCCTCGTTTGAGGGTCGCTGCGGACCGGGAACGGGTCGCGGCTGTGAACGCTGCCTCCTGGGCTGGAGTCTGACCGCCAGCGTCATGCTGCATGTCCGCCGCGTCCTGCTCCCTGTCGGCCGATGCCTGGTCCCGGTCGGCATTGCGCTGGTCGCCTTCGGAGGCCACCTTGTTGGAGTCCGATGCGTTCTGGTCGTCATTGGAGGCGGTTCGGTCTGCGGACGCGGCCGTTCGGTCCGCATCACGTCGCCTCGATGGAGTCGTCACCACATCCCCCCTCTGCGTAGGTACCTCGCCGAAGGTTGCACCTGCCCGAACGGGACTGTCATGACCCATTCGTCATCGACGACCGCCGCTAGCGGAGCTTGAACCTCGTCCCGCCGTGCGTTGGTCCGAGATCCACCTCGGTCGACTGGAGCCCGTATCTCAGCAGCTCGGCCCGGAGGTACTCGGCGTTGTTCGCCCAGACGGTGCCGCCGGCCAGCAGGAGCTCGACGGTCGCGCCAAGCCGGCCCTCGTTCTTGGCGATGCGGTACTGAATGGTTCGTTCGGGGAACAGCCTGGCCGTGCTCATCACAGGACCCTACGACGACGGCCGCAGGGCCACCAAGGCCATGTGGCAGGGTCGACCCATGCCGGGTGGCCCAGCCGGTGGTACCCCGGACCGTTGGGATATCGCCGCGATCGACGGGCGGGCTCAGCCCGGGAATCGAAACGGGCGCCGCTCCGGCGCCCGTTCGGGATCGAATGGCAAGAGGCCGTCAGACGCTGTGTCCGACGTTGCTGAGAATCTTCGAAACCTGGCCGCCGAGAAAGATCAGGGCGATGATGGCAACAATCGCGATCAGAGCGAGGATGAGTGCGTATTCAGCGAGGCCCTGGCCGGCCGTGAGGAGCTTGCGAAAGCGAAGAGCGGTCGTGACGGTTTCGGATGAAAGCGTGCTGTACCAGGAGTAGAAACGAGTCAATGCGGTTACCTCCTTTCTTTCGAATTCCTACACGTGAGTGTATGGCTTGAGCAAGGCTAGCCGCCGAAGGTTTCGGTGGTCAACAGTACCCATGGGGTATGGGGTCCCATCCGCGTCTTCAGGCTTCGATCAGTGTCCGCGGTGATTCGGGCCGGTTTGTGCAGCACCTGTCGACACGCGCGCCTGACCGGCAACACGCGGGGCTCCACCTTCCTGCTCTGCGAGCGCGCCCGGACGGACCCCCGCTTTCCACGATATCCTCGCCTGCCGGTGGTTGCCTGCCCCGGGTTCGAGCGCCTGCCGGATCCGGGTCCGGCTCACCCGTCTGACGGAGTCCTGCCATGACCGAACGATCGATGAGCGATGACGAGATCGTGGACGGCGATGCGGCCACCCACCTTGAGGCCCTCGGCTACGGCACGGTTGTCCTCGAGCCGATCGCCGGTCGCAGCGAGGGCCTGCCACTCGAGCTCGTTGGCCAGCACCTGCGGCTGTCGGGCTCGGTCAACATCGGCTATCACAACCGCCTCTCGGATTTCATGAACCACAACGACGGGCTTGTTCACCTGCGCGACGTGACGGTGCTTCGTCGCAACGGGGATCCCACCAAGGTCACCTCGCCCAGCATCTGGGTCAATCCCGACGAGGTGACCCTGATCGGTGAGATGTCCGACGTCGAGGAGCGCGCCTCGGCCGGCCTGGAATACCACGAGAAGCGGCCGTTCTACCTGATCGTGGTGACCCCGGGCCATACCCTGACCGGTGCCGTCCACCTGAACCCGGAGGCGGTCCTGTCGGCGTTCATCGAATCCCGCGATCCAACGTGGATCCCGATGACCGACGTCCGCACGCGTTCGCTGGCCGATCGCCGGGTCATCTCGCGCTATGGCTTCACCGTGATCAACCGTCGTCATATCGTCGCCGCCACCGAGCTCGCGCCCGGACTCGCCCGGGGCCGCGCCGTCCTCTGATCTCGCGGTGCGTCGGCGCACCATTCGGTTGGGGTGGTCTGTACGAAAAGGGTTGACTCTGGAGTAGGCTGCGCGTCCAGACTCCGGGCGGCCCGTCGCTGGCCGGTACCACAGGCTCGAGCCACCAGGCGCGGCGACTCGAGCGCGTTGAGAGAAGCGACATGCCGAACATGCGGGGGTTCCTGCGCTCCAAGCCGAAGATCGACGAGAGGGAATGGGCCCTCGCTCAGTCCCGCACGGCCGCGCGCATGGCCGGCATGTTCGGCGATGGTGAGCTCCAGGACGTCGATCCAGACGCGTTCGATCCCGGTGCCCGGGACGAGCTCCACGAGGGGGCCGAGGCCGGCGCCGACGAGCAGGCGGGCGAATCCCTCGATACCGAGGCAGGGCCTGCCGAGCGCCCCGCTGGAGCGCGCCCGCCGATCATCGTGATCGGCAGCGCGCCCGGCGCGCGCGAACCGGGGGAGCCCATCGGCGTGATGGCCCGCGACGGCGACGACCGCGGGGATGACACCTGGCACCTGCCGCCTGCCCGGCCCAGCCTCGTGCCGATGCGCGCCCGCCCGGCCGGGCCACGGTCGGTGGAAGCCCGAGCAACGAGCCGGCGCGAGCCCGCCGGCGCGCCGCCGCGATGGATCAACGCGGCGCCGCGCCACAGTGCGCCGCAGCGGCGTCATCGGGACGATCCGCTCG
>JBEPUS010000247.1:0-3677 GCA_041691435.1 Chloroflexota bacterium | reverse complement strand
TCAGGGTGGTGAAGCCGTCGGAGGGCAGGTAGTCGGCGTAGCGGCGGGGCATGCCTTCGTTGCCCAGCCAGTGCTGAACCAGGAACGTGGTGTGGAACCCGATGAAGGTGAGCCAGAAGTGGACCTTGCCCAGGGTTTCGTCCATCATGCGGCCGGTCATCTTGGGGAACCAGAAGTAGATGCCTGCGTAGGTGGCGAACACGATCGTGCCGAACAAGACGTAGTGGAAGTGCGCCACCACGAAGTAGGTGTCGGACACGTGGAAGTCGGACCGGGTGTCTACAAGATCGGGAACGGTCCACATTTCCGCAACGCCCAGCCCGACTTGTCCGCTCAGAAGACCTGAACAAGATGTGAGCCTGTACGGGTTGTCTCCCAGTTGATCAGCGAATCCTTAAGAGAGAGATATGCATCTTCTTGTCCGTTCAAACCTGCCAGCGATCCACCATCGGCTTTCGAGGGCTCAGGCCGGGCTACCCCGCGCGGCGAGGCCTGCATCGTGCTGCTCGTCGACCGCGTCGGCGAGCGCCAGCAGGTCTCGACCCTTCGTCTCGGGGGTGAACAGCGTGGTGACCGTGGTGATCACTGCCAGGAGGAGGGTGTAAATCGCCAGCGGGACCCAGCTGTTATCGAACAGGTCGAGGAGCAGGGCACCCACCACTCCTGCGATGCCGCCCGCGAGCACGGCGCTGATCTCACGCGAGGCGGCCACGCCGAGGTAGCGGTGCCTGCTGCCGAACAGCTCAGGGAGCAGGGCGCATTGTGGGCCGAGCATGGTGCCTACGGCGAAGGCGATTCCGAAGGCGATGGCGGTGACGCTGAGCCATCCGATCCCGAGTGAGAGTGCATACCAGCAGGGGAACGCGTAGAGCATCATGAATACCGAGCCCGTCCGATAGACCGGGATCCGGCCGAAACGGTCCGAGAGCCAGCCGGCCAACGGGTTGGTGACCATCGCCCCGATCGACCCGATCGCGACTCCCAGCGCCCCGTAGCCCCGGCCCAGACCGACCGCCGAGGTGGCGATGTAGGCGACCGCCAGGCCCTGGAAGAGGTAGGACCCGCCGTTCTCGGCCATCCGCAGACCGATGCCGCGGAACACGGTGCCGAGCGAGTGGCCGAAGATCTCCCGGATCGGATGGTCGCTGATCTGGTTGCGCTTCTCCAGCTCCACGAAGGCCGGGGTCTCCCGGAGACGGGCCCGGATGAATAGGGCAATGACGACGAGCAGAAGCGACGCCAGGAACGGCAGCCGCCACACCCAGGCCAGCAAGGTGTTCTCATCGACCCTGGCCAGCAGCACGAAGATCCCCGATGCGAGCACGGTGCCGCCCTGGATCCCGATGAAGGGGATAGCCGAGTAGAAGCCTCGGCTGCGGACGGGGGCGTATTCGCTCATCAACACGGTCGTTCCGGCCTGTTCGGCTCCGGCCCCGAAGCCCTGGAGGAGCCGCAGGACCACCAGCAGGATCGGTGCCCAGATCCCGATGCTGGCGTAGGTGGGTAGCGCACCCACCAGCGTGGAGGCAGCTCCCATCAAGCTGATCGTCACCACCAGCACCCACTTGCGTCCCAGACGGTCGCCGATCGCGCCGAAGAAAAGGCCCCCGAACGGGCGGGCGACGAAGCCAACGCCATACGTGGCGAAGCTGGCCACCAGCCCGATCGCCGGGTCCAACTCTGGGAAGAACAGCTTGTTGAAAATCAGCGCCGAGGCCAGACCGTAAAGTGCGAAGTCGTAGTACTCCAGCGCGCTGCCGACCGTGGAGGCGAGCGCGGCCCGGCGGAGGTTGGCGGTGTACTCCGGATCCTCGGAGGCATGGAAGGGGGGCTCGGGTTCGTAGGGCACGCTGACCTCCTTGGCAGCAGATGGGTCCCGCCATCACAGCACGAGACGTCAAGGGTGTCGACGACGTGAGCAATTCCTATCCACTGAATAGTCGGTTCACATTCCTCGAGCGACTCGATCGGACTGGCGGTGCCGCGGAACGGGCTATGGGTAGATCGCTCACGGGCTCGGAGGGCCCCTGTTGCGTCGGTCGACAGACCGGTCATAACCGGGGACTGGGGCAACAGAACCAGCCTAGGGTAAGCCCACGGGAATCACCAGGAGCTGATCACTGCGGTCGCAGGCACCGATGATCAGTCCTCATTCGCGCGGCCGGACGTCTGCGACGGCCGCTTTCCGTCGACGAGCTCAGTTTCGCTCGACAGCATCCAAACCGGACCAGTCCCGCCGACCCCTCCGGATTGATACCCTGGCGGGGACTGCTCCGCGTCGTGCGTGAATCGTTCAACCTCGACAAATGTGTTCTGCAGGCGTTCGGCGAGTTCGGCGCGATGCCAGATAATGACCAGGGTCGAGCGCCCCTCGTCGCCGGGCCAGGCGTCGGTAGCGGTAGCCCGGCGCGTCAGCCCGAGATCACCAGGGAGCGGGCGAGCGCGGCGGCGCCGACCAGGCCTGAGTCGTCCCCGAGTGCTGCGGCGACGAACCGTAGGTCTGGATCGGGTTGCAGCATCCAGGGCCGGGTGGCCTCGGCGATCCGGTCGGCGAGGTCCTGGCCCAGTTTCTCGGCGAGACCACCGCCGATCACCACCATCTCCAGGTCCAGTACGTTGACCACCGACCCGATGCCGACCCCCAGCATCTCCACGGCCAGCGCGAACAGTTCGTGAGCCAGCTCGTCGCCCTCGGCAAGGGCTCGCGCCCAGACCCGCGAGGTCAGCCGGGTTTTGCCCTCTTCTTCCTGGATGTGGTATATCGACGTGCGCCGTCCTGCGTCGACCATCGCTGAGACCACTCCGGCCATGGAACGACGGCCTGCGTAGGCCTCGACACAGCCCCGGCGCCCGCAGGTGCACAGCGCCCCACCGGAGGCGACTACGACGTGCCCGATCTCGCCCGCGGCGCCCCGCGCGCCCCGGTAGGGGCGGCCGTCGAGGATCAGGCCGCCGCCGATGCCGGTGCCCATCCACACGCCCAGCACGTGATCGGCACCGGTCGCCGCTCCGGCGAGCCACTCGCCCAACAGCCCGACGTTCGCGTCGTTGCCCAGCGCGACCTCCAGGCCGGTGCGGTCGCGCAGGCCGGCAGCGAGATCCACCCGCTCGTGCCAGTTCTGCAGGTTGGGCACAGACAGCACCCGGCCCTCATGGACCACTCCGGGGAACCCTACGCCGAGCGCGGCCGGCTCCGCGCCAAGTGAGGTGACGAGTTCGGCGACGGCGTCGAGCACCGCCTCGGGTCCCTCGGTGGGTGTGGCGGTCTTGGCCCGCTCCAGCACCTTGTGGCCGTCGACGACGAGACCGGCCTCGATGTTGGTGCCGCCGATGTCGATCCCGATCACTGCAACTGAATGCTTCGCCATAGTTGTCCTTCGCTACTGGATGGATCAGGAGGGCCGAGATCCAGACGGCGGCATGACGATCCAACGGATCCGCCAACGGCCCCCTACGACCCAGCCGCTCGGCGGTGCTCATTGAGCTCGACGAAACCCCGCCGGAACAGCTCGCCGGCACTGCCGGCCTCGGCCTAGCGTGGCCCGCAACGCGGGCATGACCGTATCTGCACGACACGGGATCCGGGGCGGATCGGGCAAGTTCGGACCTACTCGTCGAGATCTAGATCGCGCGCCTTGTCTGCGACGTCCGCCGCCGCGGCCCGTCTGCCGGTGTGG
>JBEPUS010000246.1:0-3694 GCA_041691435.1 Chloroflexota bacterium | reverse complement strand
GAGCCGTCGATCACCGGCACCGGGGTCGAGCCGAGCAGCCGGTAGGTCAGGTGCTCGCGCATCTCCGCGAGGAAGGTATGGCCGCCGGAGACGACCAGGGTGACCAGCGGGAAGATCGGATCGGGCCGATCCGCCTCACCCGGATCGCGCAGCCAGGCCGCGTAGACGTGGCCCTCAAGGTGGTTGACCCCGACCAGTGGGCGCTCGTGGACCCAGGCCAGCGCCTTGGCGAAGTTCAGGCCCACCAGCAGCGAACCGGCGAGGCCCGGGCCGTAGGTGACGGCGACGGCGTCGACGTCGGACCAGGCCGCGCCGGAGTCCTGCCAGGCGGCATCGAGGACCGGCACGATCCAGCGCAGGTGGGCCCGCGCGGCAACCTCGGGCACGATCCCGCCGGTTGCGGCATGCAGGGCAACCTGGCTGGCGACGACGTTGGCGTGGATCCGGCGGCTGCCTTCCACCAGCGCGATGCCCGTCTCATCGCAGCTCGACTCGATCGCCAGGACGAGCGGCCCGCTCATGCGCCGCGATCGGTCCCGGTGCCCGGCGTGCTCAGCTTGACCGGCTCCGGCGCGATCTCCAGGGCAGATCGACGCTGGGCCAGCAGGGCGACCATCTCCGGCGAGCGGAGCGGCTCGGTGGTCATGATCAGGGCGTCCTCGTTGTTGTCGCTGTAGTAGCGCGGCCGGATCCCGACCGGACGGAAGCCGAACTTCTCGTAGAGCCGGCGCGCCGGCAGGTTCGACAGGCGAACCTCGAGGGTGGCCTCGGTCGCCCGCCGGTCAAGGGCGATGTCGAAGGTCGCGACGAGCAGGCGCTCGGCGAGGTGGTTGCGCCGCCACGCCGGAGCGATCGCGAACGTGGTGACGTGGGCCTCGTCGACCATCAGCCACAGGCCGGCAAAGCCGGCGATCTCGTCTCCGACCCGGATGACGAGGTAATGGGCCAGCTTGTTCGTCTCGAGCTCGGTCTTGTAGGCATTGGCCGGCCAGGGCGCGGAGAACGCGGCGCGCTCGATCGCCTGGATCGCGGGCAGGTCGTCGAGGCCCATCGGCTCGACGGCCACCCTCAGCGGGGGTCGCGCGACCACTCGATCGATCCAGATTCGGCGACGACCCCGCGGGGCAGGCTGACGTATTCCGGCACGAGCCGGGCAAGGTCATCTGCATCGCCGGCGGCCAGGCGCGCTGCTCCGAGACGGAGGAGGGTTGGACCCAGGCGGCGTTGGGCAGCCAGCCCCCGGGCAAGGGCGTCGGCCGGCGCACGCCCTTCGAGGTCGACAGCGATCAGCTCGGTCCCCCCGGCCAGCCCGGGCTCCGTCCCGGCGAGCACCAGGCGGGTGCCGGTCGCGTCGACCAGCACACGGTCGCGCGGTCCGGCCGGCAGGAGCAGGGCACGCGAGCCGGCATCAGCGCCAGGCGAGGCCAGGAGCGCGCTGGCCGTGGCAATCCCCACGATCGGCAGGCCAAGGGCGTGGGCCAGCCCCTTCGCGGTCGCCAGCCCAACGCGCAGCCCGGTGAATGCGCCGGGTCCCGTCCCGACGACGATCCCGCCGAGCGAGTCCGGCGGCACCTGGAGCGTCGACAACAGTCGCTCGATCGCGGCCAGGAGCTCCTCGCCGTGGCGGTGGCCGGCGGACCACGTCGCGACGGCCGGTTCGGTCCCGGGTCGCTCCAGGGCTACGACGGCCTGGCTCGTGGCCGTGTCGATCGCGAGCAGGGGTCCGCGTGTCGTGCCGGTCATGGGAGCGCCGCGAGGTAGCGTTCGAAGGCGGGCTCGGTCGCGGCCACCCGGATCGTCCGCGGTCCATCGCCGGAACCCTCGAACGTGATGTCCAGCCGGCCGATCGGCAGGGCCGGCCCGAGCCGTTCGGCCCACTCGACCAGCGTCACACCCGCTGCCTGGCGTTCATCGATCAGGCCGCCGGCGAACACGTCGGCGCTCGCGTCGGCGGCGCCCTCCAGCCGGTAGAGGTCCAGGTGGAAGAGCGGCAGGCGGCCCTGGTACTCGGCCAGCAGGACGTAGCTCGGCGAGTTGATCGTGGCCAGCACTCCCAGGCCGGCCCCGAACCCCTTGGCGAACTGGGTCTTGCCGGCCCCAAGGTCGCCGTGCAGGGCGATGAGGTCGCCCGGCCGGGCGACCGACGCGAGGGCGGCAGCGAGGGTCCGGGTCGCCTCGGGTGACTCGCTGCGAACCGAGCGCAGGGCAACCCGGGGCTGGCTGACTGGCATGGGCCGAGGGTACCCGAAGCGCCGCGGGCCGGTCCGCTCAGCTGAACCGTTCGAGATCCGCGAGGGGCACGATCACGAACGCGCCATCGTCGAGCTCCACGCTGCCGGCCTCGAGCTGGACACCGGCCAGGAACCGGCGCCGGCCGGCCGGCCCGGCCCAGCGGCCCTCGCGACCGGCCAGCTCGCCGTGGCGGATCCGGACCCAGCCGGCGGCGATGACCGGGCGCTCGAGGGGCGGGTCGACCACGAGCAGGGGCGGATCGGACACGATCCCGACTTCGCGACCCTCGAGCGACTCGAAGAGCGCCAGGAGGGGCGTGGGAATCGGCCGCCGGAACGTCCCGTCGAGGACGAGGACTGCGAACGGTGCGATCGCCTGGAGGCTGGCCCGCTGGCGCGCCTCCGAGGCAACGAGATCGCGCAGGTCCTTGCCGGCCAGGCCGGGTACGACGATGCCCCGCACGCCCATCGCCCGGGCGCGGCTGATGGTCTCGGAGTCGAGCCGGCCGCCGACGACGAGGATCGAGCCGGACCGCCCGACATCGAGGCTGCCGCGCAGGCCGGCCTCGCCCGCCACGAGCTCCAGCCGGCCACGCGTGGGGCCGCCCGCCGCAAAGGCACCCGGGATGCCATAGCCGGCCAGCGAGATCCCGATCCCCCGCCCCGCCATCACCTCGCGGACGATGCCGGCGGCGGGCGCCTCGAGCAGCTCGGCGTGCTCGCCGCCGATCACCTGCCAGCGACCCGCCTCGGCCATCAGGACCTCGCCGGCCGGGGTCCGCGGACGGCGGCGGCGGAGCATCGCCCCAGACTCGTGGCCATCCCCGGCCCACCAGTCGCCGGGGGCCAGGCCCGTGGCGGCATCACCCTCGTCGGGCACCGTCGGCGGGCCTACCTCGAGGCGCGGATCCCGCCGGCGCTCGGCGAGGCTCAGCCCGGCCGTGACCGGTTCGCCGGCGCCGACCAGGATCCGATCACCGGGCGACAGCTCGAACCAGGTCGTCGGGGCGGGCACGACGAGCGGCCGGCCGGGAACCGAGCCGGGTACGGCGGACAGATCAGACATCGAGGCCGGGCCACAGGGCGGCCTGCCAGGCACCGAGCAGGGCCCGCCGCCGGTCAAGCCGATCGGGCAGGCGCAGGGGTACGTCGCGCAGGTCGATCAACAGGCCGCCGAGGCCGCCGCCGACCTCGATCCGGGCATGCTTGGCTCGCCGACCGATGTCGACCTGGTCGCGGAATCGGAACTCGGCGATCCCGAGCTGCCCAGGTGGCAAGTCGATGAGCTGGAGGCCGCCCGGTACCAGGTCCACCTCGCTGCTCCCGGACTCGCCGTGGAGGACGAGCCGCCCGGCGGTCTTGGCGGCCCGCAATCCGGCGCGCGGGCCGCCGGTGGCCAGGGGGGGGCGGGGATCCTCGGGCCGCGCGGCGGGCAGGGGCCGGCGGGGGGGCCCGGCGGGGGG
>JBEPUS010000245.1:0-3694 GCA_041691435.1 Chloroflexota bacterium | reverse complement strand
GTCGAGCCCGGGCCAACCGGGGTCTCGAGATCGGCGATGGAGACCATCGCGTCCGCGTGGGGCGTGCACAGGTCGATGACCAGGTCGGCTTCGTCGAGGAGCCGGCTGCCGACCCGCGGATCGACCTCGGCCGACAGCGACTGCTGGGTGGAGGTGACGGCGATCACCCGCAGGCCGCGCGCTCGCGCGCCGCGGGCGAACTCCACGGGCACGGCCGTCGTGCCACCGGCCGAAAAGACCATGACCACGTCGCGCGGACCGAAGCTGAAGTTGTCGAGGATCACCTCGGCCAGGCCGGGTGTCCGCTCGATGAACATCGCCTGGCGCTGGCCGTTGGCTCCCACGATCTGGGTATGGAAGGTCATCGACAGCTCGACGATCGGATGGAAGCCGGGGTACGAGCCGTAGCGCGGAAACATCTCCTCGACCGGGATCCGCGAGTGGCCCGTCCCGAAGAGGTGGACGAGCCCGTCTGCCGCGATCGCCTCGGCCGCCCATTGGGAAGCCGTCTCCAGGGCGGCGGCCTGCGAGGTCGCGACGCGCTCCAGGAGGCCGATCGCCTCGGCGAGGAACGCCGGGGCCGCGGCTTCAGCCAGCGTGCTCATGCGCCGATCGACCGGGCGGCAGGGATGGGCGCACGGGCCACGGACGAGGTGGCCCCTGGGACTTCCCAGCGACCGCTGCCCATCGATCGGTAGGCCGCATCGAGGACCGAGTTGACCACCAATCCGTCGTGGAACGTCTCGCGGGCCGGGCGGCCGGCGCGATAGGCCTCCACGACGTGGGCCATCATCGCCGCGTGGCCGTGGGCATGGGTCTCGTCGGGGACGGGAAAGACCCAGCCAGTGGCCGCATCGGCCTTCTCGCCGAGGTATCCGGCGGGCTGTTCGATGAACGCGCGCAGGACCGTCGAGGTGATGTCCTCGATGATCCGGCCGCCGTCGCCGTACACCTCGAACCGGTTCTCGAGCCCGCCCTTGGACGACCACGAGACGTCCATCGTTGCCAGCCGGTCATCGACGAAGCGGACGAGCATGACCGCGTTGTCCTCGGCCGATGTCCGCCCGCCGTGAACCAGGGTCGCTCCCCAGGCGAAGACCTCGCGGACGAGGAGGTCCTTGCCGAACAGGTAGCGTGCGGCTTCGACGCCGTGCGAGGCCATGTCGAGGAGGGCTCCCCCGCCGGCTCGCTCGCGGTCCCAGAAATGGGCGGCGTGCGGTCCGCTGTGTCCCTCGCGAGCCCGAAATGTGATCGGCCGGCCGATCGCCCCGGACTCGATCATCTCGCGCATCCGGACGGTCTCTGCGGTGAACACGACGTTCTCGAGGTAGGCGTGGAACACGCCGGCCCGTTCGACCAGCTCGAGCATCGCGGTTGCCTCGGCCGCGTTCCGGCCGAGGGGCTTGGTGCAGGCAACCGCCTTGCCCGCTCCGGCCGCGGCCCGGACGGCCTCGAGATGGAGCTCGTTGGGCAGCGAGACCACGACCAGGTCCACCTGTGGATCGGCGCACAGCGCCCCGATCGAATCCACTGGACGGCTGCCGAATTGATCTGCGAACGCCTCCCGGCGCTCGTGCCCTGCGCCGTAGTTGGTCACGACCCGGGCATCCTGCGCATGGGCCAGGCCGAGCGCGTGAAACGTGCCGATGAAGCCGGACCCGAGCATCCCGATGCGGACCTCGGCCATCAGTAGCCGCCCTCGCCGGCAGCCGTGGCCGGCGCCCGTCCGGCCCGCCGCTCCCGGAAGTCGTCGATGATCGGCTTGGTGGCGGTTGCCCCAATGCGGGTCACGCCCAGGTTCATGACCGCGATCAGGGCATCGAGCGTCCGGACTCCCCCGGCGGCCTTCACCTGCACGTGGGGCGAGACGGTCCGGCGCATCAGGGCGAGATCCTCGTGGGTCGCGCCGCTGGGGGCGAAGCCCGTCGAGGTCTTGACGAAATCTGCACCGGCGGCCTCGACCAGCTGGGAGCCGCGGATCTTCTCCTCATCGCTCAGGTAGGCGTTCTCGAGGATGACCTTGACGATGGCGCCGGCCGCATGGGCCACCTCCACGACCGCCTGGATATCCGCCTGGACGTCCCGGTCCCGGCCGGACCGAAGGGCGCCGATCTCGATGACCATGTCGAGCTCGACGGCGCCGGCGGCGAGGGCCTCGCGCGCCTCGAAGACCTTGCTGGCCGTGGTCGAGCTGCCGTGGGGAAAGCCGATCACCGTGCCCACCTTGACGTCGCTGCCGGCGAGGATCTTCGCCGCGCGGGCAACGTCGATCGGCCGGACGCAGACCGAGGCCACGTGGTACTCGGCGGCCAGCCGGCAGCCGGCCTCGACGAAGTCATCGTCGAGCTCCGGCCGGAGCAGCGAATGATCGATTGTCTTGGCGATCTCGCGCTCACTGAGATTCTCGACCGTGTAGGGCATGGGGCTCATTTGATGAACGGCCGGAGGACGTCGCGGGCCAGCAGGAACCCGCGCTTCACGAGCTCGTCGGTCTGCTCGAAGCCGCGGTCCTCGTGCTCGATGATCACGTCGCCGTCGTACCCGGCGCGCCACAGGGCGGCGAACAGGGCGCTCCAGTCGACGTCGCCCAGGCCCGGCAGGCGGGGCACCTGCCAGCCGATCCCGAGGGAGAAGGCACCCCATTCATAGAGGCCCTCGCGGTCGATCATCAGGTCCTTGGCCTGGACGTGCAGGATGTGTGGTCCGAATTCGCCGATGAAGCGCGGGATGTCGATCATCTGCAGGACCAGGTGGGACGGATCGAAGTTCAGCCCGATCGTGCCGCCCCACTGCTCCAGGATCCGCCGCCAGATCCGCGGATTCGTGGCGATGTTGTGGCCGCCCGGCCATTCGTCCGTGCTGAACAGCATCGGGCAGTTCTCGATCGTGATCTTCCGCCCATGGTCGGCGCCAAAGGCGACAATATCGGGCCAGATGCGCAGGGCGTCCTGCCAGTTCTGGTCCTGCGTCTTGGCCGCGTCGCCGCCCATGAACGTGTTGACGAGCGGGACATCCAGCAGCTCGGCGGCCTCGATAACCCGGCGCAGGTGCCCGATCACCAGCTCGCGATGGGCCGGGTCGGGGTGGAGCGGATTCGGGTAGTAGCCGAGGCCGGAGATCGCCAGGCCGGTGCTGGCAATCTCCTCGACGATCTCCGTCGCCCGTGCTCGGGTCAGGCCGGCGACGTCGATATGGGCTGTCCCGGCGTAGCGCCGAGCCTCGCCCCCGGCGGCCGGCCAGCAGGCAATCTCGAGCGACTCGAAGCCGTTGGCCGCCGACCATCGGGCAACCTCCCCAACGCTCGTGGACGGAAATGGCGCGGTGAGCAGGCCCAGCCTCATCGGCCGGCCCCGCTGTGGACGGGATCGGGGGTGTCGTCGCCGGCCGGCGAGGAGACTCCGGCCGGCGCCGAGCTGTCTGCCGCACGCTCGACGTTGACCCAGCGTCGCTCATGGGCACTCCTGGCGATCGCATCGTTGACGAGCATCTCGTCGTGCCCGGCGGCGAACGTCGCATAGGCCGGCTCGCGATTGGGATGGCCGGTCAGGATGTCCGCGTAGATCGCCCGGAAGAGAGCGCCGAACGTGTCGCCAAAACCCTCGACGTGGCCGCCGGGCAGGGCCGCGGCCGCCCGTCCGGCCGGGCTCATCAGGTCAGGATTGCGCAGGAGGAGCTCATTCGGCCGTTCCCGGTG
>JBEPUS010000244.1:0-3702 GCA_041691435.1 Chloroflexota bacterium | reverse complement strand
CCGAGCCACAGGTGGTCCGGCGTCTCGGCGTCCCAGGCTGCGGCCCCGGCCGAGCCATCGATCTCCCACTGCAGCGAGTTCTTGCGCCCGGCACTGATCTGCGAGACGGCCACCGAACCATGCGCGCCATTGGCGAAACGCAGCAGGATGGTGGCCACGTCCTCGGTGCCCATCGCCCGTTCGACCGTCTCGCTCGATCGAACGCTCGAGAACGTCTCCACGGGTCCGGTGGGCTGCCGGCGCGTGGTGATGAAGGTCCCGAGGTCGGCCATCACCGCCACGATCGCCTGGCCCGTCACGTGGGCCATCAGGTCGAGCCAGTGGGATCCGATATCGCCGACCGCCCGGAGCGCCCCGCCCTGCTCCGGCTCGAGGCGCCAGTTCCAGTCCGTATCGAGCAGCAGCCAATCCTGGAAATAGCGACCGGTCACGAGCCGTACGGCCCCCAGGTCGCCGGCCGCCACGCGCTCGCGCATGTGCTGGTGGACGGGGTAGAACCGGATGTTGAAGTTGACGGCGTTGACGAGTCCGGACGCCTCGGCCAGCTCGACCAGGCCGGCCGACCCGGCAGCATCCAGGGCGAGGGGCTTCTCGCAGACGACGTGCTTGCCCGCGGCGAGGATGGCCGCTGCCTGCGGGACATGGAGCTGGTTGGGCGAGGTGACATGGACCACGTCGACCGACGCGTCGGCCAGGATCTCGTCGAGCGATCCATAGGCGCGCCGCACGCTCAACTCGGCGGCCCGCGTCGCGCCCCGTTCGGGGGTGCTGCCCAGGACACCCCGGACATCGACGCCGATCCGGCGGAGCTGCTCGACGTGGACGGTCCCGATGAAGCCGGTCCCGATGACCGCCGCACCGACGGTGTCCAACCCTCTCATCCGACTCCTGACGTGCTCGCGGACGGCCGGGAAGGCGCCGGCAACTTGTCTAGACGATCTAGATTGGCAGGTCCATCCTTCCACCGCTTGACCAGGCGGTGAACCCCGGAGTCTGGCACGCTCAGGATCGACAGGAACCTCGCCTCCCTTTGTCCCCCTCGATATCGTACTTTGGCGTGTCAAGCGCCGAAGGTGGTATTTCGGACCCTGGACGTATCATCATCCGCGTGAACAATTCACTGCCGGAGGAGTCGCTTGACGCGCTCGTCCTGGTCCTGGACGAGGTGCGCCGCGGCCGATCGCGCTCGCGGGCTGAGCTCGCCGAGCGGACGGGCCTCGGCCGGGCGATCGTCGCCCGCAGGCTGGCCGAGCTGATCGAGCGGGGGCTGGTCATTGAGGGCGATCCGGGGCCCTCCACCGGCGGTCGCCCACCCCGCCAGCCAACGTTCAGGTCCGATGCCGGCCACCTCCTGGTCGCCGACCTGGGAGCGTCCAGCATCGATGTCGCCCTGACCACGCTCGATGGCCGGATCCTCGGACATCGCGACGAGCCCGCCCAGATCGAGGCAGGCCCGGAGGCGGTGCTCGGCCGGGTCGACGAGCTGTTCGACCAGCTCGTCGCGACGGCGCCGATCGTGCCCGGCCGGCTGTGGGGAATTGGGATCGCCGTGCCCGGCCCGGTCGAGTTCGCGTCCGGCCGCCCGATCACCCCGCCGATCATGCCCGGCTGGAACGGCTACCCGATTCGGGAACGGTTCGCCGCCCGCTACGGGGCACCCGTCTGGGTCGACAACGACGTCAACGTCCTGGCGCTCGGCGAATGGGGTTCGGGCGTCGCAGCCGGCCACGACGACGTCGTGGTGGTGAAGATCGGCACGGGGATCGGGGCCGGGATCATCTCGGGCGGTCGTCTGCACCGCGGCGCCCAGGGCAGCGCCGGCGACGTCGGCCATATCCAGGTGAGCGACGACCCCGCGGTGGTCTGCCGCTGCGGCAACATCGGCTGCCTCGAAGCGCTGGCGGGCGGCGGCGCCCTCGGCCGGGCAGGCGAAGCGGCGGCTCGTGCCGGGCGCAGTCCTCGACTGCTGGCCGCCCTTGACCAGCGCGGACGGGTGACCGCGGAGGACGTGGCTCGCGCTGCCTCGAGCGGCGACCCGGTTGCCGTGGCGATGCTCCAGGAGGCGGGCCGCCGGATCGGTTCGATGCTGGCCAGCGTGGTCAACTTCTTCAACCCGTCACTCGTGGTGATCGGCGGTGGCGTCGCCAACAGCCCAGACCTGCTCCTCGCAGCGATCCGCGAGACGGTCTATCGGCGGTCATTGCCCCTCGCCACCCGCGACCTGCTCATCCAGCGCTCATCGCTGGGCGGCCTGGCCGGCGTGATCGGGGCCTCGTCGATGGTCGTCGACGAGCTGTTCTCGCGAGAGGCGATCGCCCGCTGGCTGGAGGCTGGCGAGCCGGTGGGCCTCGTCGACCCGGCCTGATCGGACCGACGCCGATCAGCCGGCGGGAATCAGCCGATCGATGAAGTCCCCGGAGGCTGGATCCTTGAGGATCAGCTTGCTCCGGCCGTCGGGCAGCAGCTCGCGCTTGATCACGGTCATGCCCTCGAAGGTCTCGCTCCTCCGGGCAATCCGGGCGGTGGCCGGGCCCCGCCAATCGAACAGCTCGACGGGCTCCCAGGCGCGCGACCGGGCCGATTGGTAGGCCGCGTCCATGACCGCATTCACGACGTAGCCGTCGTAGAAGGTCTCGCGCGGCGCACGGCCGGTTTCGAGGGCGTCGAACATGTCCGAGAACATGTCGACATAGCCCAGCTCGGAGGCCTCGTCGCCGACGGGAAACAGCCAGCCGGCGGCCGTCTCGGCCTTCTCCGCGACGTAGCCCGCCCCTCCCCCGGCGCTGAACATCTCGAAGCCGGTCCGAAGGAAATGATTGAGCCAGATGGTGCCATGCGTCCCCGCGACCTCATCGCGCAGGTCCATCCCACCGCGGAACGTCCAGCTCACCTCGAACTGGCCGATCGCCCCTGACTCGAAGCGGATCAGGGCGATCGCGTTGTCCTCGTCATCGATCGGGTGGACGAGCGTGTCGGTCGTGCACATCACCTCGACCGGGCGATTGCCCTTGCCCACGAAGCTCCGGATGATCTCGATGCAGTGGCAGCCGAGGTCGATGATCGCCCCGCCGCCGGTCAGGCGCCCATCCCAGAACCAGGCGCTGTGCGGCCCCGGATGGGCCTCCCGCGAGCGGACCCAGGTCACGTCACCGATGGCGCCGCCCTCGACCGACCTGACGGCCTTGAGCGTCTTGGGCGTGTAGCAGAGGTCCTCCAGGTAGCCTCCGAAGACCCCGGCGCGCTCAACCGTCTCGAGCATTCGGCGCGCTTCCGCGGCCGTCCGCCCGAGCGGCTTGGTGCACAGGATCGCCTTGCCGGCCGCGGCGGCCAGGCCGACAGCCTCCTCGTGGAGGTAGTTCGGCAGCCCGATCACGACGACGTCGGTCTCGGCGTGCTCGATCGCCGCCCGCATGTCGGTGGTCTGCTCGGGGATGGACCAGCGCGCCTGGAACGCCCGGGCACGCTCCGCCGACCGCGAGTAGACCACTCGCACCCGGTCGCGGCCACGCTGGCCGTGGAGGGTGGCGACGTAGAAGTCGCCGATCAGGCCGGTTCCCAGCATCGTGATCTCGTGGGCGAGCATCGGCAATCGGTTCCTTTCTCGTACGGCTTCGATCAGGGGTGGGTTGTGGCCGCGGCCGCGCCGCGAACCAGGTAGCGGCCCGCGACCCGCGCCGTGAGCTTGGCCACCGCGACGTACAC
>JBEPUS010000243.1:0-3717 GCA_041691435.1 Chloroflexota bacterium | reverse complement strand
CCCCCGTGCCGCTGGCCGAGCCGGAGCGGCTGGCTATCGCCGTCGCCCAGGCGACCGAGTCGATCCTCATCACCGACCTGGACGGCCGGATCACCTACGTCAACCCGGCCTTCGAGCGGGTCAGCGGCTACAGCCGTGCGGAGGTGATGGGCCAGAACGCGCGGCTGCTCTCAAGCGGCCTGATGCCGCGCGCGTTCTACGAGGCGATGTGGGCGGCGCTGAGCTCGGGCGTGCCATGGGTGGCCGATTTCGTCAATCGACGCAAGGACGGCTCGGTGTTCACCGAGGAAGCCGTGATCAGCCCGCTGCGCGACACGAACGGCACGATCAGCAGCTATGTCGCGATCAGCCGTGACGTGACCACCGCGCGGGCGGTCATGGAGCGCGCCAGCGAGCTGGCCCATGAGCGCGCCCTGATCGCCGACACACTCCGGCGCCTCGACGCCGGACCAAACCTCGAGGCTACCGCGCGAGCGATCTGTGCCCAGGTGGGCAGCCTGTCCGGCCTGCTCGCTGCCCAGATCTTCCTGTTCGACCTGGATGGCCGGGCAACGCCGGTCGGCTTCGTCGTTAGCGGCCAGGAGGATCCAGCGCTCCTGCGACTGCCGATCGAACGGAGCCAGATGCTCTTCGAGCGGGCCTCGAAAGGCCCATGGATCGAGCCATGGACAGCCCGTCCCGAGCACCCGTATGACGAGCTGCTGTCGGGTCTCGGGGTGCACCTGGCCGCCTACGCACCGGTTCGCCATGACTCCCGGCTGGTGGGCTTCCTGGTCATCGATGCGTCGGCGTCCGTGGGCGAGGTTGCCATGACCGAGGTGCTGCCGGCCCTCGTCGAGTTCGCCGACATCACCAGCTCGCTGATCGGTCGGACGGTCGCGGAGCGGACGCAGGTAACCCTAAGGCGCGACGCGCTGCTGGCGATCATCGCGGGCACGGAGTTCCATCCGGTCTTCCAGCCGATCGTCGACGTCGAGCGGGACATGGTCGTGGGCCGCGAGGCACTGACCCGCTTCGACGATCGCGTTCCGCCGGATGTGCGCTTTGCCGAGGCGGCAGCGCTGGGACTCGACCATGAGCTCGAGCTGGCCACTCTCACGGCATCGCTGGCCGCGGCCGAGCTGCTGCCCGAGGGAGAGTGGCTGAACCTGAACGTCTCCCCGGCCCTGATCCTGGCCGGCGACGACCTGCGGGCCCTGATCGCAAGCAGCACTCGCCACCTCGTCCTCGAGGTGACCGAGCACACCCACGTCGCCAACTACCCACTGCTGCTGGCCGCGATGACCGGCCTGGGGCCGGACGTTGAGTTTGCCGTCGACGATGCCGGCGCCGGGTTCGCCAGCCTGCGCCACATCCTCGAGCTCCGCCCGGCCTTCGTGAAGCTCGACCGCTGGCTGATCGCCGACATCGAGACGGACTCGGCGCGCCAGGCGATGATCGCCGGGCTGCGCCATTTCGCCCGGGCGACCGGCTGCCGCCTGATCGCCGAGGGCATCGAGACCGAGGACGAGCTGGCCGTCCTGCTTGCGCTCAACATCCGCCTTGGCCAGGGCTACCTGCTGGGCCGGCCGCGACCCGTCGAAAAGGCGCTGATCGAAGCGACCTAGTGGGCCGCCTGGTCGGTGGCCGCCTTGTCGCCGGGCGCCACACCCCGACCGGCGACGGCCTTCTCGAGAATCTCCAGGACTTTGTTCTGGCCGTCGAGGATCAGGACCTGCTTCTTGCCCAGCTCATGGAGCGCGACGAGCGTCGCGTGGTCGGCCATCGCCCGTGCGTCGCTGGCCTTCTGGGCCCGGTTCGAGCTGACCTGGAGCGAGATCATGATCGACAGCTGGGGCAGGTTGAGCAGGGTGAGCAGAAGCGGCCAGGGCGTCTTGTCGAAGCCCACGATGTTGCCGGCGAAGAGCCACACGACGATACCGATGCTGATCGCGACGAACAGGTACATCGAGCCGATGATCTTGTTCACGAGGTCGGCGATCCGGTCGAGGACGGACTCGCTGGTCACGTCGCGCGCCAGGATCAGGCGGGGGACATGGAGGTGCGGGTTGGCCTTCGCGCGGGCCTCCTCGGCCGCCGTGTCGATCACTGATGCCACGGACATCTGGCTACCTCTTCCTGCTAGCGGGATTCCCGTTTCGCGCAACGACGCGAAATTGAGACGCATTGTGGGCTGCCGGGCAGGCTAGCCTCCGGGCACGATCTCCAGGACCCGGCCCGTGTCGCCGGTCGCGCCGAGCTGGTCGCGGGTGAGGACGTAGAGCTCACCGGCCGCATCCTCTCCGAATCCGGCGACGAAGCCGAGTCCCGGGTCGCTCGTGATCTTCAGCTTCGTCCACGGCCAGGGACTGCCACCGCTGCCCGGGGTCGCCGCGAGGATCGAGCCGCGCCCCACCGGGGTCGTGCCGGTCCAGTCCTTCGAGAGGTCGGCGAAGACGTACTTGCCGGCCAGGCTGGGGATCGCGCTGCCGCGGTAGACGAAGCCGCCGACGATGGCGATCCCGACGTCGGTATGCGAGTACTCGAACACCGGGTTGGTCAGGGGTTCACCGCCCTTGCCCGTCGATGGGCAGCTGGCGACGTTGCTGAGCGGCGCCCTGACGTCGAGGCAGTGATCACCTTCGCGGATCGGCCAGCCGTAGTTGCCGCCCGCGACGATCACGTCCACTTCCTCGTAGCGACCCCAGCCGACGTCGCTGGCCAGGAGTCGCTGGCCGCTGGCCGGCTCCCACGAGAAGCGCCACGGATTGCGCAGGCCGTAGGCGTAGATCTCGGGCCGGCCGCCGCCCTTGGCGAACGGATTGCCGCCCGGGACGGTGTAGCTGGTCGCGGCGCGGACGTCGATCCGCAGGATCTTGCCGTTCAGCTTCGTGGTGTCCTGGCCGTTGCCACCGGCCGAGTGGCCCGGACCGATGTCGCCCTCGCTGCCGCCATCGCCGACGCCGATGTAGAGGTCGCCGTCCGGCCCGAAGCTGAGCCTGCCGCCGTTGTGATTGGCCTGGGGCTGCTCGAACTGGAGGATCCGCTGCTCGGAGCCGGGGACCACCTGGTCCGGGTTGGTGGAGCTGACCTGGAAGGAGCTGACGACGTCGGTGTGATCCTGGCCGGCCGGGGCACCCTTGCGCAGGGGCGCGGTGTAGTAGGCGAAGACGCGGCCGGTCTGGGCGAATTCTGGATCGAAGGCCAGGCCCAGGAGCCCCCGCTCGTCGTAGCTGGCGTCGAGCGTGACCAGCTCCGAGCTGACATCGAGGAACGGCTCTGGCAGGACGCTGCCGTTGTCGATGATGAAGACCTTGCCCGTCTGATCGATGACGAACAGGCGGCCACTGCCGTCGGGGGCGCCCACGAGTCCGTCCGGCCCGGGCAGGCCGCCGGTGATCGCCTTCAGCGCGATGTCGCCGGGCGGTAGCGTGGGATGCGGGCGAGAGCTGGCAGGAGCAGAGGCCGGACCGCCCGATACGCCCGTCGATGGTGTCGAGCCCGTGAAGCCGCCCGTCGGGGGGGACGCGCCGCAGGCCGCGAGCAGGCCCGACACGCCCAGGAGCAGTGCGACCGCCAGTGGCTGCCAGGTCGACCGGCGGGACTCAGTCCCCACGAGGAGCGTCGCCCCTGGTGACCCGCAGGAGCCGCTCGTAGCCCGGGTAGCCGACGGCCAGAACCAGTATCCAGACGATGCCGCCGACCACCCAGAGCCACCACAGCAGCGTCCCAACCTCG
>JBEPUS010000242.1:0-3738 GCA_041691435.1 Chloroflexota bacterium | reverse complement strand
CGCTTGTTGATCCGGCCCTTCGACTCGTAGCCGGTGACCCGGATCCGGCCGACCTCGCTGGTGTTGGCGACGTGGGTGCCGCCATCGGCCTGCAGGTCGAGGCCAACGATCTCGATCGTCCGGATCTCGGCGATCCCGGGCGGCAGGAGGTTGACCTTCGTCCGGATCAGGTCGGGGATGGCGAAGGCCTCGTCGCGCGGCAGGACCTTGACCCGGATCTCGCGAGCCCGGGCCAGCTCGTCGTTGACGGTGGCCTCGATCGCCTCGACCAGGTCGCCGTGCATGTGCTCGAACTCGAAGTCCATCCGGGCCGTCCCGGGCTCCATGTTGCCGCCCGTGACCTGCGCCCCGTAGTCGCGCCAGACCACGCCGCACAGGGCGTGGAGCGCGGTGTGGGTGCGCATCAGCAGGTGCCGCCGGGGCCAGTCCAGGTCCACCTGGAGGTGGTCACCGGGGTGGGGGCCGTCACCGCCGGCCAGGTCGAGCTCATGGACGATCTCGCCACCCTCGCGGCGGGCCGCCCGGACGGTCCACGACCGGCCATCGGCCGCGCGCAGGAGGATGCCCCGGTCAGCGGGCTGGCCGCCGCCGCCGGGATAGAAGACCGTCCGATCCAGGACGACCAGCGGGCCGCTCCCGGCCGGTCCTGCTTCCACCGCAACCACCGTCGCCTCGATCCGATCGGCGTAGCTGTCCCGGTAGCAGATCGCGTCGGTCATCTCAGGGCTCGATGAGCAGGCCCTACTGGACCACCATCGTGCCGGTCATGTTCGAGTGGATCGAGCAGAAGAAGGTGTACGTCCCGGCGGCGAGCGACGGCACGTCGTAGGTGGTCTGGGTTGGCCCGTTGATGATCGCCCCGGAGAAGACCTGCTTGCCGCTGGCGTCCTTGATGAAGACATCGTGCGGGACGCTGGCGTCCTGGTTGTCGAAGAGCACCGTGAACGCCCGGCCGGCCGGCGCGTTGACCGAGGCCTGGGTGAAGGCGATGTTCAGGGCGTCGATCGTCACGTCGGCGCTGGCTCCGCTGGCGGCCGGCGACGCGCCCGACCCGGCCGAAGCCGTCGGCGAGCCGGATGCAATCGGGGCGCCCGATCCGCCTGCTGCCGGCGAGCCGGATGCAACGGGGGCTCCCGATCCGCCTGCTGCCGGCGATCCGCCTGCGGCGGGCGAACCGCTCACCGCGGGGGCGGGCGTGATGGACGGTGGCGGGGCAAAGGTCCAGCCGGCGTTGGCCGATGAGACGCAGCCGGCCAGGGCCAGGCTGGCAAGGATCGCAAGAAGAGCAGTCAGGGAGGGTCGAGCGAGACGCATCTCGAGGACATCTTCCTTTCATGTTGCGCGGTCGAAATGAGCCTGCACCAACTGTAGCGCCGGCCGGCCGAGCCCGTCCCAAGGCCCGGGATCCGGCGCTCTGCGGGCCGCCATTGGTGCCAGGACGCACTGACCCATTCGTACCAGTACCTTCGTCCGGCTTGGCGGGTGGCTCTTTCGGCGGGTAACCTCCGGCTCCCATTCGCGACCGGCGCGCGAACGGCCCAATCGGTCTCGCCGGCTAGCGGAGTCCATTCGGATGATCGATCGATTCAAGACCCGCGTCTGGCTGCTCGGCGTATCCGTGCTGCCCGTGGTGCTCGCGCTCGTGATTCTGCCATTCGGGCGCCGCTGGTTGTAATCCGTCCGTCCATGCGAGTCGGTGCCCCGGCTCGCTGACGATCCCGGCAGGGCAGCAGCGAATCCCTCCACCTCGCTGCACGCCACGGCCAGTGCAAGAGATCCGGACGTCCTCCGTCCGGGTCTTTTGCTGTCCGGGGGGACTCGCGCCCGCCTCTCGTTACCATGAGGCCATGGTCTTGCCTGCCCCGGCTCCCAACCGCTCGCCCGAAGAGCAGCTCCGCCAGCTCCGGTTCCTGCACCGGGTCGCCCGGCTAGCGACCACCGCCCGGACGTGGGACGAGCTGCTCGAGACGGTCGTCGATGAGACGCGCGACGCGCTGCACGCGGATGTCAGCTCGCTCTACCTGCTGGACCGCGACGGCACTCGCCTGACCCTGGCCGCAACGAACGGGCTCGACCGGTACCAGATCGGTCGCGCCCGGGTCCCCCTCGGCGAAGGGGTGACCGGCCGGGTGGCGGCCAGCCAGCAGGCGATGATCGTGGCCGACGTGAAGCAGGACCCGAACTTCCTGTGGGTCCGGGGAATCGACCAGAAGCGCTACGTCGCGTCGATGCTCTCGGTGCCGCTCTCATGGCACGCCCAGATCGTCGGCGTCCTGAACGTCCAGACCGAGGTCCAGCGCGACTTCGATCCAGCCGATGCGGCCCACCTCAGTGCGATCGCCGACCTGTTGGCCGGGATCGTCCAGAAAGGCCGCGAGCAACGCGATGCCGAGGCCCAGGTCGTGGCGCTCCAGCGGCTCGACGAGGCCCGTACCGAGCTGATCGCCCTGGTCACCCACGAGCTGCGCACGCCGCTGGCCGTGGTCCGGGCCTACGCGGATCTGCTGGCGGACGATCCGCCGCTCGAGGGCCGGCCGAGCCGCGATCCGGAACGGCGGGCGCAGCGCGAAGCCTGGTACCAGGGCACGATCGACCAGGTCGATCGGCTGGACCGCCTCGTCGACTCGATCCTGGCCTCGATCCGGCCGAGCGCGGAGACCCCCGTCGAGCTCGAGCCGCTCGATGTCGGCGCGCTGCTCGAGGAGCTCGTGGTGGAGCTCAAGCCGCTGCTCCGCCAGCACCGCGTGGAGCGCCACGTCGAGATCCGCCGGCACGCCCTGGCGGATCCTCCCCGGCTGCGCCAGATCATCGAGCACCTCATCGAGAACGCCGTGAAATACGCCCCGCCCGACACGACGATCAGCGTCGACGTCACGCTGGTGGAGGGCGTCGTCCGGTTGAGCGTCAGCGACGAGGGGCCGGGCATCCCGGTCGAATGGCGCGAACGGATCTTCGAGCCCTATGCCCGGCGCGATACGCACACGGCCCGTGGCTCGGGAATCGGCCTCTATGCGGCCCGCCGGCTGGCCGAGGCCATGGGCGCGCGGCTATGGTGTGAGCCTGCCCCGGGCAGCGGCGCCCGCTTCGTGCTCGCTCTGCCCGCCGCCGTCGCCGTCTGAAGGAACCGTCATGCCCAATGTCCGTCCCCTGCGAATCCTGGTCGTCGACGACGATCCGGCGATGGTCGGGGCGATCACCGCCCTCGTCGGCCAGGACGGCCACCAGGTGATCACGGCCTACGACGGGCTGACGGCCGTGCGTCGATTTCGAGACGAATCGCCCGACCTGGTCCTGCTCGACCTGGCCATGCCCGGTCCCGACGGGTTCAGCGTGGCCGGCCAGATCCGGGCCTCGGGCAACGTGCCGATCCTGATCCTGTCCGGCGAGAGCGGCGAGGGCGCCAAGGTCCGGGCCCTGGAGATCGGCGCTGATGACTACCTGACCAAGCCGTTCGGGCGCCAGGAGCTGCTGGCCCGGATCGCCGCCGTGATGCGCCGGGTGGATGCCGCCGGCGGGCCGGTCGGCGGGGGCAGCACGCTCCAGTCGGGAACGCTGACCATCGAGCCCGGACGCCACGAAGCGCACGTGGGCGATGCGCTCCTGCCACTGACCGCAACCGAGTACCGGCTGCTCGAGGCCCTCGTCCGGGCCGGCGGCGACGTCGTGCCCCATGCCCGTCTCGTCCGGGCCGGCTGGCCATCCGAGCCGAACCCGGACCTGCTCTGGCTGAAGCCACAC
>JBEPUS010000241.1:0-3740 GCA_041691435.1 Chloroflexota bacterium | reverse complement strand
GATCAGGCGCCGTGCCTCGCTGGTCAGTCGGCCGGTGGTCGCCTCCACGCCCGGGGTCAGGCCGCGCTCGGGATGGCCGGGCGTCCGTGAGCCCCATTGCCGGAACTGCTTGATCTCGTCGAGCGAAAGGTCGTAGCCCGTCAGGTGCAGGAGCGAGTACAGGAGCATCGAGGCGTGGCCGGCCGAGAGGACGAACCGGTCGCGGTTGGGCCAGTCGGGCACCGTCGGGGCATGGCGCAGGAACCGGGTCCACAGGCTGAAGGCCATCGGCGCCATGCCCATCGGCGCCCCTGGATGACCCGAGTTCGCCTTCTGGACGGCGTCGATCGACAGGGTCCGGATGGTGTTGACCGCGAGGAGGTCGAGAGCGTCCGGGGCCAGGGCCATGGGATTGCGTGCTCCGTGGGAACGGTCATCGGGAACGGTCGTCGGGTGAGGCGGTCGTTGCTCCTGCCAGCGTCCGCATTGTAGTGCCGCGCGCATGGAGCGCCCGTGAACGACGCGTCAACAAGGAGCCTGCCGCTATCCTCGGATCCGTGCCCAACCGCCTGGCCGTCCCGAACCCCCTGTCGCGCCGGCCCCGCCGCCGCCGGCGGCCGGGCATCCGCGCCATCGTGGTCGGAGACCTGACCCTCGACGTGGTCCTGGCCCCGAATCGGCTCCTGGAGCAGGGCACCGACGTCCCAGGTGTCGTCCGGTTGCGCCAGGGAGGCTCGGCGGCGACGACGGCGCGCTGGTTCGCCCGGCTCGGTGCCCAGTCCCAGCTGGTCTGCGCGGTCGGCCGGGACGGGCCCGGCCGGGCGCTCGTCGAAGCGCTGCGGGGGGACGGTGTCGTCGTCCGGGCGGCGCGCGTCGCCGGCATTCCGACCGGCCGGATCGGGGTCCTCGTCGCGCCCGATGGCGAACGCTCGTTCGTGGCTGACCGGGGCGCTGCCGACCGCCTGGCACCGGCCGATCTGCGCGCCGCCTGGTTCGAGTCCACGGAGCTGCTCCACCTGCCGCTCTATTCGCTCATCGGCGAGCCCCTCGGATCGGCCGGACGCGAGGCCGTCCGGCTGGCCCGCGACGCCGGCGCGGCCATCAGCCTGGACCTGGCGTCGGTGGGCCCGCTGCTGGCCGGTGGCCGGCCGGCGGCACTGGCCCTGGCGCGCGGTATCGCCCCGGACGTCCTGCTGGCGACGACGACGGAGCTGTCGGCCCTGCTCGACTCAGCCAACCGGGCCGTGCTCGGTGCACGAGCCCTGGGCATCGCCCCGGTGGTGATCGTCAAGCGCGGTGGCAACGGCGCCTCGGTCCATTTGGTCGACGGCTCGGGTGCCTCGATCACCTTTGACGTGGCGACCCGGCCCCTGGCGGCGGGCGACACGACCGGAGCCGGTGATGCGTTCGATGCCGCCTTCCTGATCGGCTACATCGAAGGCCGTCGAACCGGCCGGACTACCGCGGCCGGGCTGCGCCGGGCCGTCCTGGCCGGTCACCGGGCGGCGGCCCGCCAGCTCTCCGGCCCGCGCCCGGAGCTCGA
Organism: Chloroflexota bacterium; assembly: GCA_041691435.1. Classification (GTDB taxonomy): domain Bacteria; phylum Chloroflexota; class Limnocylindria; order Limnocylindrales; family CSP1-4; genus Palsa-1033. The sequence continues at coordinate 2,218 of JBEPUS010000241.1, read as the reverse complement.
CCTGCGCTGACCTCAGCGTCCGAGGTGGCGGTCGAACCAGTCGAGCATCCGGGTCATCCGATCGATCCGCCGATCGACCCGACCTGCTGCCTGGTAGACGTGGTACTCCTCGGGGTAGAGGACGTATTCCACCGTTCGCCCGAGCGCCCGCAGGGCGACGAAGAGCTGCTCGTTGTCGGCCTTCGGGCAGCGTTCGTCGGCCTCGGCCTGCAGGATCAGGAGCGGCGTCCGGATCTCGGCCACGTTGGCCAGCGGCGATTGGCGCCACAGCTTGAGCATCCCGGCTTCGGTCAGCGGATCACCCAGCAGCGACGTGCGTGCATAGTCGGGACCGCTGTCCGAGTTTGCCCAGGCGTTGACCTGGTTCGTGACGCCGTTCTCGCTCACGCCGGCCGCGAAGCGCTGCGAAGTCCCGATCAGCCAGTTGACCATGAAGCCGCCGTAGCTCAGGCCGAGCAGGCCCACCCGGTCGGGATCCACCAGGCCGCCGGCCACGGCCTGGTCGAGCGCGGCCAGGACATCGGCGGCATCGACGCCACCCCAGTCGCCGAGCTGCGGCCGGATCCAGTCACGACCGTACGTTGCCGAGCCCCGGATGTTGGGCAGCAGGACGCGATACCCGCGCGAAACGAGCAGCGCCACCTCCAGGCTCGGCGCGGCCGTCCACGCCCCGAGCGGGCCGCCGTGGACGTCGATCACGGTGGGCAGCCTGGCAGCACCGGCATCGGGCGGCGAGGCGAGCCAGACATCGATCGGGCCGCCCGGTCCCGGTGCTTTGAGCCGGCGCATCTGCGGCTGGCGGACGGCCTCCTGCCAGCGCGACCCGATCCGGGTCCTCGTCCGCAGGCGGCCCCCCTCGAGGGTCATGACCTCCGGTGCGCGGCCGTCGAGCGTCCCGACGACGGCGATCCGGCGGCCCTCGGACGAGACCGCCAGGTGATCGCAGGCCGACTCGTCGGTCGCCAGCGGCCGCGGTTCCGCCGAGGCCCGGCCTGTCGCCGGATCGAGGGCGAACCGCCACGGCACGCAGCGTCCCCGATCCGAGACGAGCGCGACGAGGCCGCGGCTGCCCGCCCAGAACGGGCCAGCGCGTGAGCCCACCTGCCAGCCGTGGAGATCGGTATCCACCCACGACCCGATCGGCCGGTCGAGCTCCGGGGCCAGTGCCCAGCCGGGCATCGAGCCATCGGCCGGGGCAATCACGACCCCGGGACTGAGGTCGTCGAGGGGATCCGGATCGGTCACCCCGACCGCTGCCAGCCAGCGGCCGTCGGGCGAGACCTGGGGATGGCTCGCCGGGCCGCCCAGGCGCAGGAGCTCGGCTGGCTCGCCTCCGTCGAGGCCGATTCGCCAGATGCTGGTGCGCGGTTGCAGGTCGGCGGTCAGCGTGCGATCAGCAGCGAAGACCAGTGATCGCCCGGCTGGATCCCAGCTCGGCTCGCTGACGCCGAAGTCGCCGTGTGTCAGCTGGCGCGGCCGGCCCCCGGGACGTGCCCGGACGACGAACAGCTGCTCCCAGCGATCGACGTGGCCGGCCTCGTCCCAGCGCCAGTCGGCTCGCGTGATCCGCCGTCCAAGCGGCTCGCGATCCGGACCGCCCTCGGGCCGTCGGGTCCGGGTGGCAGGTGCGGCGATCAGGAAGCGGGCCGGGTCGGTCTCGGTCGTGAACGCGATGCGCTCGCCCGTGGGTGCCCACGCCAGGGCCCCGATCCCGTGCGTCGGCGCCGCCAGCGTCCACGGCTCGCTGGCGCCGGGGGCCGAGTGGGTGCCGCCAAGCGCCAGCTCGAGGATGTCGAGCGTTTCCGAGCCGTCCTTCTGGTCGGCCTGCCTGCGCCGGAAGGCGATCCGGCGCCCGTCCGGGCTGATCCGTGGGCGGCTGTCATGGAACGTTCCGCTGGTCAGCGGGCGGGTGCGGCCCAGGCCCCGGACCAGCGCCACGAACCAGAGATGGGACACGTAGCGGTCGGCTCGATCGACGGATCGCCGGGCGACCACGGCAAAGCGTCCACTCGGTGCGACGTCGAGCTCCTCCAGGACCACCTGGCGGCGGATGATCGCCGGGGTCATCGGCGGCGGCGTGGTTCGGTCGGCCATCGCCGAAGCGTAGCGATCGCGTGGCCCGGGGTGCCGTACGCTCCGCGCCATGGAACACCCGCATGAAGCCGGCCTCGAGCAGCGCCTGCTCATTGCACCCGCGGTCGCCGCGGCCCTGGCGGCC
>JBEPUS010000240.1:0-3748 GCA_041691435.1 Chloroflexota bacterium | reverse complement strand
CGAGGGCGACCGCCGCCTGGTTGGCGAGCGTTTCGAGGAGGCGCAGGTCGTCATCCTCGAACTTGGTGCCCTCGGTCAGGCGGTTGGCGATCATCAGCGTCCCGATCGTGGCCGACTCGCCGACCAGGGGTGCGACCATCGCCCGCTTGATCAGCATGACCCGGCCGCCCGGCGTTCGGTCGGGGGTCGTGAAGACCGGCCGGCGGCTGGCCACCGCGCGCTCGACGTCCGACTGGCGGGGCGATCGATCGACGGGGACCATCACCTCGCTGCGACCATCGTGGAGCGAGGTGGTTCTGAGCACCTGGCTAGCCTCGGGACCTGGATCGAGGACCACCTCGGCCAGCTCGGCGCGGAACATCTCCCGGGCGTGGTCGAGGAGCGCCAGGAGCGCCACGTCCAGCTCCGGCGAGTGCTGCAGGATTCGGCTGGATCGGTACAGCATCTCGAGCCGCTCGTGCTTTTCGCGCTCGGAGATATAGGCCCGGTACGCCAGGAACAGGGTGATCAGGGGCAGCGCCAGGAGCCAGACGCTCGATGGGTCGTACCACAGGATGGTGACCGCCAGCAGCGCCAGGCTGGTGTTGGCGATCGCCACGAGGCCACCGAACTGGAGCATCTCCGGCAGCTTGCGGAACTGTGGGGCGCCGCCCGACAGCGTGATCGCCGTCGCGATGTCGACGGCCCCGATCGCGCTGGCCGCGAGCGTCGCGGCGAAGGCGGCGACCCAGTCGAGTGGCTGGGGTGGGCCATCGAACCGTCCGACGGAACGGAAGATCACGATCGCGGCCACGGCCACCACGACGTAGTTCGACAGGTTGAAGGCGGTCTTCACGACCGATTGACGGGACGAGATCAGCAGGGCGGCGCCAGTTCCCAGGACCAGCGCGAGCAGGTACATGTCGGGCTGCACGAAGAACAGGCCGATCACGGCCGGAATCTCGCTGAGCGAGAACGCATGGGTCTCGCGCCGGAAGTGGACCTCGATGACCTTCAGCTCGGTCAGGAAGACGCCCACCGCCAGGAGCGGCCAGGGCAGCTCGATCGGACCCGCGAGGACGTGCAGGCCGCTGATCCAGGCGAGGTAGCCGGCCAGGGCGGCCGCAGCCAGGAGGAGCGTGAACGTCCAGACACGAACGGCGCTCGAGGCCACGAGCACCCCGACACGCCCGCGGGGTGAGGCAGGCGGGACGCGCACGGGCATACGCTCATTGTTGGTCGCGAGTCGCGCCAGGAACGCCACGCAGTGGTACCGGTGGCCTGGGGTACGACTGCCGCTGCCATCGCGGCCCATCTCGGCCATCGCGGCCGATCGATGGACGGGCGTCGCCCGCTCTCAGTCCCGGCCGGTCTCCACGAGCCGCCGGGGATTGTCGACGAACAGCGTCTGCAGGTCGTCGGCGCCGAAACCGGCCTTGGCCAGGAACGGACCAAGGTTCGTCTGGATGTGGTCATAGCCCCAGCCGCCGTAGGTGTGCAGGCGAGACTTGAAGCAGATGTCGTTGCTGATCATCACGCTCCGCCCGAAGCCGGCATCGAAGATCGCCTTGACGTCGTCGATCCGGTCCTGGTCCGTCGGGTTCATCTTGACCTCGGAGTCGATCGAGAACGTCGAGCCGAAGCAATCATGGCCGATCGTGGCGCCGGTCTCCACGACCTCCCGCCACCACGGCGCCCCATTGACGTGGCAGATGTGGATCCGGGTCGGATCCGCCCCGGAGGACTCCAGGAGGTTCTGGGCCGCAAGGACCACCTCGCGGCGGCCTTCGGTATGGACCATGACGGGGACGCCAGTGGCCCGTTGGACCCGGGCCGCGGCGACCAGCACCCGCTCCTCGACCGGCGAGATGCCCTGGAAGGTGGTCCCGCACTCACCGATCAGGCCCGCCCGAACTCCGCTGCCGTCAATGCCGACGGTCACCTCGGCCAGGAACTGCGCTTCGAGCTGGTCGATCGCCAACGCCGCCACTCCGGGCGGGTGGTACGCCTCCCGGTAGTAGCCGGTGCCCGTGACGATGTGCATGTCCAGCGCCCGGCTCAGGCGGCGCAGTGCAGCGGGCTGGCGGCCCGCCAGGATCGGCGTCAGGTCGAGGATCGACTTCACGCCCGCCCGCCGTGCCCAGCCCAGCTCGGCCAGCGCATCGTCGTAGCTGTCGAGCACCTGGTTGGAGACGGACCACAACGGTTCGCGGCGCAGGAAGCCCAGGCTCTTGAGGGTGATCGGCGCCTCGAGGTCGACATCCAGCTCGGCCAGCAGGCCGGCGATGGCCGGCGGTGGTTCGCGGTAATCGACCGAGGTGTCGATGAAGATGTGCTCGTGGTGCAGGGTGTACCCAAGCTGGTCACCCGGGATCAGGCCGTTGACCGTGATGATCGACATGGCCGCATTCTAGGCAGGGCCACGAGCGGGCCGGACGCTGGCCGCTGGGTCCGCGGCTCGGACCGCCCTGTGATCTGGCCGATTCCGGCGGATGACCGATTGTTACCATCCATCTCGATGGATCCCAGCCGCCGACCAGCCGCGCATCACTCTCGGACCATCGGCCGGCTGGCCGCTGCCGGTGCGATCGCGGTCCTCGTGGCCGCATGCACGACCGGCGGCGGCGCGGGCTTCACCTATCCGCCGGTGCCTCCGACGACGTCGAGTGGCGCGTCGCCGGCCGGCCCGGCAGCGGGCAGCACTCCGCCCGGAGCAACCCCGAGCGGAGTCCCGGCGAGTCCTGCTGGCGGCCCGCAATCCTCCGCAGGCCTGTCCGGGTCGCCGACTCCCAGTGCGTCGTCGCCGCCAGCTTCCGGGGCGCCCGGCTCCAGCCCATCGATCGGTGGCAGCCCTGCGCCGTCGGCCTCGACCGGCGCGGCGATCCTGCCCCTGCTGGCCGCGCTGCCGCAGGTACCCACCGTCATCGCGACCAAGCCCTGCCCGGGCAGCAGCTTCACCTGCGTGACCCTGGCGGTTCCGCGCGACCATTTCAGCGCCGGCGGCCCCGCCTGGAACGTCACGTTCGGGATCAAGAAGGCAGCCAAGGAGCGTCGTGGCGTGTTCGTCACGATCACCGGCGGCCCGGGGTCGAGCGGCCTGGCCAGCGCCGAGGACTACACATCGGGATTCGAGCCGGCCGTGACCGACTACAACGACATCGTCTTCCTTGACCAGCGCGGCGTCGGCCTTTCGCAGCCGCTCGGTTGCCCGGTCGCCACCGCGGCGTACTACCAGACCGATGCCGACCCGCTGAATCCGGCCGAGTTCGACACCGCCGCCAGCGACGCCAAGGCCTATGTCGCAGCCTGCCTGGCCGAGACCAAGGTTGACCAGGCCGACCTGCCGTTCTACTCGACCCGCCAGGCGGTCGAGGATCTCGAAGCGGTCCGGGAGTACCTGGGGGTCGACAAGATCGCCCTGTACGGCGAGAGCTATGGGACCCAGTACGTCCAGACCTATGCGGCGGCCCACCCCGATCATGTCGCGTCGCTGTACGTCGACGGCCCGGTGGACCTGACCGTCGATGAGTCGACGTTCTTCCGTGAAGAGGTCCGGGCATTCTCCGACTCGCTCACCGCGACGCTGGCCGACTGCAATGCCCACCGGCCGTGCCGGGCCGACGCAACTGCCAACCTCATCTCGGGCTACGACGCCCTGCGGGCCAAGCTCGTGGTGGCGCCGATCGCGGTCCGCTTTCCCACGGCCAGGGGGACGTTCGTGACCCGCCAGCTGACGGCGGCGCTCCTCGACAATGCCGCGGCCGGCTAC
>JBEPUS010000239.1:0-3780 GCA_041691435.1 Chloroflexota bacterium | reverse complement strand
TGCGGGAGCCCTTGAAGCCGGCGATGCCGGCTGAGCCCCAGCTGATCACGGCACCACCGAGGTCGGTGATCGTGATGATCGTGTTGTTGAACGTCGCCTGGATGTGAACGTGCCCCTGGGGGACGTTCTTCTTCTCCTTGCGGCGCTGCTTTACGGCACGCTTGCGGTCGGCCATGGTCTGGCTGGGTTCCCCTTACTTCTTGCGGCGAACGCCGACGGTCTTCTTGGGACCGCGCCGCTGGCGGGCATTGGTCTTGGTCCGCTGGCCACGCGCCGGCAGGTTGCGTCGATGGCGACTGCCGCGGTACGAGCCGATCTCGATCAGGCGCTTGATGTTCAGGGCCACTTCGCGGCGCAGGTCTCCCTCGACCTTGTAGCGCCGGTCGATGATCTCGCGGAGCCGGTTGACCTGCTCCTCGGTGAGGTCGCGCACGCGGGTGTCGGGGTTGATGTTGGCCTGGGCGAGGATCTTCTGGCTGGTCGGCAGACCGAGCCCGAAGATATAGGTGAGGGCAATCTCCACCCGCTTCTCGCGCGGGATATCAACTCCGGCAATGCGCGCCATCGGTTACCCCTGCCGTTGCTTGTGCTTGGGATTGGTGCAAATGACCATCACGGTGCCGTGGCGGCGAATCACTTTGCAGTTGTCGCAACGCGCCTTGACGGAGGCTCGAACTTTCAACGGTTCCTCGATCGAACTCAGAAATACAGACCGGTTACTTCAGGCGGTAGGTGATCCGCCCGCGGGTGAGATCGTAGGGAGAGAGCTCCACTCTGACCCGGTCACCGGGCAGGATCCGGATGAAGTTCATCCGCAGCTTGCCGCTGATATGGGCCAGGACCCGATGGCCATTCTCCAATTCGACGGCGAACATCGTGTTGGGCAGCGGTTCGATGACCGTTCCCTCGACTTCGATCGCGTCCTTTTTGGCCACAGGCTTTCGGTCTTCCCTTTCTCGCACGGAATGTCGGCCCGAGTGGGCCGACACACGAACGGTGAGGATATCAAATGTTCGCGAATCCGGCAACCGCCGGGGTCAGTGGTCAGATGGTGGTCAGGATCTCGGGCCCGTGCTCGGTGACCGTGATGCTGTGCTCGAAATGGGCGGCGAGCGAACCATCGCGGGTCACGATCGTCCAGTCGTCGGGCAGCATGGCTGCTTCGTACCCGCCGAGGGTGAACATGGGCTCGATCGCCAGGCATAGCCCGGGCTCGATCCGCCGGCCGGCCTGGCCGGTCCGATAGTTGGGGACCTGGGGATCTTCGTGCATCGACCGGCCGATGCCGTGGCCCACGAACTGGCGGATCACGCCGTAGCCCCTGGGCCGGGCCACATCCTCGACCGCCGCGCTGATGTCGCCGATGTGATTGCCCGGCTGAGCGGCGGCGATCCCGGCCATCATCGCCAGGTGGGTGGTCTCGATCAGGCTGCGGATCGGCTCGGGTGGTTCGCCGATGAAGAACGTGCGGGCTCCGTCGCCGTGCCAGCCCTCGACGATCGCACCTGCGTCGATCGACACGACCTGGCCGTCGCGCAGCGTCCGCTCGCCGGGGATGCCGTGGACGATCTCGGCGTCGATCGAGATGCAGATGCTGGCCGGGAACGGACGGCGCGGATTGGCCCCGGGGTAGCCCTTGAACGAAGGCACTGCGCCACTGCGCCGGATGTGGGCCTCGGCCAGGGCATCGAGGTGGGCCGTGCTCACGCCCGGCCGGAGCTCGGCCTCGACCAGCGCCAGGACCTCGGCCACGACCCGCCCGGCCCGGCGCATTGCCTCGACCTCGGCCTTCGACTTGAGGCTGACCGCCATCAGTTGCTCGCTCTCGGGGCCGGCGTCGCGGGCTGGTCCTGGGCCGCGGCGGCGCGGGCGGCGGCAATCAACGCCTCGGTGACCTCGGCCACCGGCCGGCGGCCGTCGATCGACTGCAGGAGCCCGTGCTCGCGGTAGTAGCCGACCACCTCGCGCAGGGCGGCCATCTGGGCGGCCAGCCGGGCAGCGACCGTCTCGCTCTTGTCGTCCTCGCGCTGGATCAACGGCGAATCGTCCAGGTCGCAGATGCCCGCAACGCGGGGCGGGTGACTGGTCTCGTTGTAGACGTGGCCGTTCGCCTGGCAGATCCAGCGGCCCGACAGTCGCCGGACGAGCTCTTCCTCGGGCACCTGGATCTCGAGGGCGCTGTTGACCCGGCTGCCCCGGTCTGCCAGGGCCGTGTCCAGGATGTCGGCCTGGGCCAGGTTGCGCGGAAAGCCGTCGAGGATCGCGCCTGGAGTCGCATCGGGCTGGGCAAGCCGGTCGAGGAGCATCTTGACAGTGATCGAATCGGGCACGAGCTGGCCGCGCTCCATGTACCGGCGGGCTTCGAGGCCAACGGCGGAGCCTTCATGGACCGCTGCCCGGAACAGGTCTCCAGTGGCGACGTGGGGAAGGCCGAGTCGAGCCGCGAGGATCGGCGCCTGGGTACCCTTGCCGGCGCCGGGGGCGCCAAGCAGGACCAGGAAGGTCACCGGATGAAACCCTCGTAGTTGCGCATGAGCAGCTGGGCTTCGATCTGCTTCATCGTCTCGACCACGACACTGACCACGATCAAGAGGCTGGTACCGCCCAGGGTCAGGCCGCCTAGGCTCTTGAAGACGACGGCCAGGATCGTCGGCGAGACCGCCACGACCGCGAGGAAGAAGGCGCCCGCGATCGTGATCCTGTTCACCACCCTTCGCAGGTAATCCTCGGTCGGCCGGCCCGGCCGGATGCCCGGGATGAATCCACCGTTCTTGCGGAGCTGCTCGGCAGTCTCGTCCGGCTTGAAGGTGAACGCGGTGTAGAAGTAGGTGAAGCCGAACGTCAGCACGAAGTACAGGGCGACGTACAGGAATCCCTGGGGATCCATGATCGACACGATGCCCTGTGAGACGTGGGCGATCACGTCGACCTTGGAGGTCGTGAAGTACGAGGCGATCTGGGTGGGGAAGAGCAGGATGCTGACGGCGAAGATGATCGGAATCACGCCGGCCTGGTTGACTCGCAGGGGCAGGAACGTCGATCCGCCCTGGTACATCCGCCGCCCGCGGACGCGGCTCGCGTACTGGACCGGGATCCGCCGCTGGCCCTCCTGGATGTAGACGATCACGGCAATGGCCACAAGGGCCACCACGGCGAAGACGATGAACGCCGCGATGTCGGGGTTGTTGAAGAAGGACTGGAGGGCCGTGGGCACGCGCCCGACGATGCCCGCGAAGATGATGAAGCTGATCCCGTTGCCGATGCCCTTCTCGGTGATCAGCTCGCCCAGCCACATCAGCAGGATGGAGCCAGTGGTCAGCGCGACCATCTGGGTCAGCGTGCCCACGTCGTCGAGGCCGAAGCCGCCGGTCAGGACCGGTGGACTCGAGCCGTGCAGGACGGCCAGGAAGCCGTACGACTGGAGCATCGCCAGGGGCACGGCCAGGTAGCGCGTGTACTGGTTGATCTTGTTGCGACCGTACTCACCTTCGCGGCTGAGCTGCTGGAGGCGCGGGATCACCCCGGTCATCAGCTGGATGATGATCGAGGCGTTGATGTACGGGTTGACCCCCAGGCCGACGATCGAGAAGCGCGACAGCCCGCCGCCCGAGAAGAGGTCGAGCAGTCCGAGGAGCTGGTTGCTGCCGAAGAGGGTGGCCAGCGACTGGGCGTTCGCGCCCGGCACCGGGACGTGCGACAGGAACCGAAAGATGATCAGGATCCCTGCGACGAACAGGATCCGCCGCCGGATGTCGGGCGCGCGGAAGGCGTTGAGCAGGG
>JBEPUS010000238.1:0-3790 GCA_041691435.1 Chloroflexota bacterium | reverse complement strand
CCTCGGTCACCTCGTGCAGGCTGAGGTTCGAGCTGCCGGTGATGTTGAACAGGATTCCCTGGGCGCCGTTGATGTTGACCTCGAGCAGCGGGCTGGCGATCGCCTGGCGGGCCGCCTCGACGGCCCGATTCTCGCCCGAGGCGCGGCCGATGCCCATGAGCGCCGAGCCGGCGTCCTTCATGATCGTGCGCACGTCCGCGAAATCGAGGTTGATCAGGCCGGGCACCGTGATGATGTCGCTGATGCCCTGGACGCCCTGGCGGAGGACATCGTCCACGACTCGAAAGGCATCCACGATCGACGTGTTCTTCTGGACGACGTCCTTGAGCCGGTCGTTCGGGATCGTGATCAGGGTGTCGACCTTGGCCCGCAGCTCATCGGCGGCCTTCTCGGCAACGAGCTTGCGCCGGTTGCCCTCGAACGAGAATGGCTTGGTTACGACGCCGATCGTCAGCGCACCCAGCTCCTTGGCGATCTCGGCCACGACCGGGGCCGCGCCCGAGCCGGTGCCGCCGCCGAGGCCGGCCGTGATGAAGACCATGTCCGAGTCGCGCAGCGCATCGGCGATCTTCTCGGTGTCTTCCTCAGCCGCCCGCTGCCCGATCGACGAATCGCCGCCGGCGCCGAGGCCCCGGGTCATCTTGTCGCCGATCCGGATCTTGTGCGGGGCGTCGCTCTGGAGGAGGGCCTGGGCATCGGTGTTGCAGGCGATGAACTCGACGCCCATCATCTCGGCCCGAATCATCCGGTTGACCGCGTTGCTGCCACCGCCACCGACGCCGACGACGCGAATGAGCGCGAAGTTCTCGGAATCGGAGCGGAGCGGCATCACGGTACCTCCGGGTGGCCCGCGAGCGGGCCGTGTCGATCAGCTGATACGCCGTCGAGCGAATAGCCCGGACGGACGGTTGGGTTTTCTCGGGGAAGCGTCCGGCGAGTATACCGTCACGTCAATACGCTGGCGCATCGAACTGCGGCCGCGCCAGGACCCGGCCGGCGCGCGCGCCGACGGCTACGGAAAGAGGTTGCGCAGGGCGTCCCGGACGCGGCCCACGATCCCGCCAGCCGGGGCTGAGTCGTAGCGGACCGGCTCGCCGGACATGGTCACTGCGGCGCCCCAGCGAAGCAGGCCGATCGCGGTGCTGAAGGCCGGCGTGAGCAGGTTGTCGACGAGGCCGCCGACGCCGGTCGGGCCGGCGACTCGCACCGGCATCTCCAGGACCTCCCGGCCGAGCTCGGAAAGGCCGGCCAGCTGGGCCGCGCCACCGGTCAGGACGATGCCCGCCGGGAGCATCCCGTGGCCGGTCGCCCGCATCTCGTTGCGCACGAGCTCCAGCGTCTCGCGGCAGCGCGCCTCGATGATCTGGCACAGCTCCATCCGGCTGACGGACCGGCCGGCCTCTTCGCCCAGGACGCTGACACTGATCATCTCGCCGGCATCGACCGAGCGCAGGTCGCACGTGCCGTGGTGGACCTTGAGCTCCTCGGCCACCTGCAGGCTGGTCTTGAGGACGGCGGCGATGTCCATCGTCACGTTGTTGCCGCCCACCGGCAGGACGCTCGTGTGGAAGGGCGAGCCGTCCGAGAAGAGGGCGATGTCGATGGTCCCGGCGCCGATGTCGGCGACACCCACGCCGAGGTCCTTCTCGGTCTCGGTCAGGACCGCCTCGGCCGAGGCCAGCGAGCTGGCCACGAGCTCGTCGATCTTGACGTCTGCGGCCATCACGCACTTCTGGAGGTTCTGGACCGCCGTGGCAGCGGCGGTGACGATGTGGGTCTCCACCTCGAGCCGGATTGCGCTCATCCCGAGGGGATCCTTCACGCCTTCCTGGCCGTCGACGATGAAGCCCCGGGGCAGGACGTGGAGGACCTCGCGATTCGAGGGGATCGAGACCGCCCGGGCAACCTCGGTCGCCCGATTGACGTCCTCGCGGCTGACCTCGCGATCGTGGCCGCTCACGGCCACCGCGCCCCGCGAGTTCTGGGACTCGACGTTCTGGCCGCCGACGCCCACGAACGCCCGGTCGATCTTCCAGCCCGACAGGCGCTCGGCCTGCTCGACGGCCTGGGCGATCGAGTTGATCGTCTGCTCGATGTTGACGACGACGCCCTTCTTCAGGCCCGTCGCGGGGACCGTGCCCTTGCCGATGATCGTCAGCGCGCCATCGGCGCTGACCTCGCCGATCAGTGCACAGACCTTGGTCGTCCCGACATCGATGCCGACCAGGACCGCCTCTCGTTCCACGCTGATGTCGTCCCCTTTACAGGAAGTGCCGGCGGATGAGCGCCAGGTTCTGGAAGATCCGCGGCCCGAAGGTCACGAGGGCCACGAGGTACAGGTCCAGGCCCAGCCGATCGCCGAGGAAGGTGAGCAATACGGCCACCACCGCGTTGGTGATGAACCCGCTGACGAAGATCCGGTTGTCGTACACCCCATCCAGCTCGGCCCGGACGGCGCCGAGCACCGAGTCGAGAGCCGCCACGATCGCCACGCCCGAGTAGCGAGCGACTTCGAAGCTGACGTTGACCTTGAGGAGGAGCCCCAGCAGGACGCCGAGACCAAGGCCCGCAAGGGGTAGGAGCACGCGCGAGGGCCCTCCAGCCGGTGCGTTTCGGCAAGGCTACCAGACCACCGGCGAGGTCGAGGCTCGCTCATGGCTGGCTCATGGCTTGGCCTTGAGCGTGAACGTCCCGTTCTGACCGTCGGCCAGGATCATCGACTCGACGGTCGGCTCGCGGCCGGCCAGCAGGCTGCGCAGCAGCCGGACCTGGTCGGGAATCATCGCCGGCGAGCGCAGGCTGGACGTGTAGAACCCGAAGGTGGCCGTCCACAGGTTGGGCACGGCCTTCAGCGTGAATCCCTGGTCATCGGTCAGGGCCACGATCAGGCCGTTGGCCGCCGATTCGAGGTCGGCCGGCTTGAGCGAGCCCAGCCTGGTCGCCGCGTCGAAGGCGACCGGATCGATCGAGCCGCCGACGCTGACCGAGCTCGCCGCGCGGTCATCGCTGATCGTCGGCAGGCCGTTGGGCGGCGCCACGCCGTCGGCCAGCCTGATGAACGCCAGGCCCGTGGAATCGACCAGGAAGCGGCCGCCCGATGTCTGCCAGACGAGGATCGGCTGGCGCTCGTCGAGCTGGACCCGAATGGTGTTTGGCAGGACGACCCGGACCTCGGCCGAACGGACCGCCGGGAGTGCCTCGAGGCGTGCCGCCAGGTCGTCGGTCCGCAGGGTGACCAGGTTGGTCCCGTCGCCGACCGAGAGCAGGGCGTCGACGTCGGCCGAGCTCGTCCAGGTGGCCCCGCGCAGGTCAAGCGGAGCGTGGAACGAGAAGACCGGCGAGGCGCCGACGCCATAGATGGCAAGCCCGGCCAGGACCACCACGAGGCCTGCCAGTGCACGCGTCCGCGACAGCCCGGCGGACGACCGGCGGATCGGCCGGCCGGCCCGTGGCTGGCTGGCCCGGCGGAGCGGCAGGCCGCTCACCTGGGCAGGTCGCCGGGCACCAGGCGCCGGCGGACACGGCCGTTCCAGCGCTCGATGCCGAGCTCGACGATCCGGGACGCCAGGCCGCCGAAGTCGTAGCCGCCGGCCACGGCCATCGCCGGGAAGAGGCTGATCGGAGTGAAGCCGGGGATCGTGTTGATCTCCGAGAGGTACGGCGTCTGGCCGTCGAGGAGGAAGCGCGCGTACGACAGATCGCCTTCGAGCATCGGTAACAACGCGTCGAGGAGCTTCACGAGCCGGAGCCGGAAGGTCTGGAACGGCGAGTACCACTCGCGGTCCCAATG
>JBEPUS010000237.1:0-3812 GCA_041691435.1 Chloroflexota bacterium | reverse complement strand
GGGTCCACCATCGCGGCATGAGCCAGCCGGGTGAGCCCAAGGCCGATGCCGCCGCCGCCGACTTGCTGCCGATCGGGCGATTCGCCCGGCTGGCCGGGCTGTCGGTGGGCGCACTGCGTCACTACGACGAGCTCGACCTGCTCCGACCGGCCGACGTCGACCGGTTCACCGGATATCGGCGCTACCGGGGCATGCAACTCGAGACGGCCCGGACGATCGCCCGGCTGCGCGACCTGGAGATGCCGATCGACGAGATCCGCGAGCTGCTCGCATCCGACGACCCCGAAGTGCGCCAGCGCTGGCTGGCCGCCCATCGCGGCCGGGTCGAGGCGCGGACGGTCCGCCTCCAACGGATCCTCCACATCGTGGGTCAACTGAGTCAGGGAAAGGGACCGATCGTGACCGACACCGCCGCCGCCTCCGATGTCCTCGACGAGGCGACCCACCGCCGCCTCGGAATCGAGCTGTTCAACCACACGTGGACGCTGCTCGAGACCGCCGACCGTACGCCCACCCAGATCGACGAGATGATCCACTGCGCCCACGCCTCGCGCTACCACTGGAGCAAGGCCGGCACGGCGGCCAACCTGTCCCGCGGCGAATGGCAGTGCTCCCGGGTATACGCGGTCCTGGGCCGCGCCGAACCGGCGCTCTGGCACGCTCGCCGTTGCGTCGAGATCAATGAGGCGAATGGCATCGCCGATTGGGACATCGCGAGCGCCTACGAGGCGATGGCCCGCGCCCTGGCCGTCGGCGGTGACCTCGTGGCAGCGCGCGAATGGGCCGCCCGGGCCCGCGCCGCGTGCGACGAGATCGCCGAGCCCGGGGAGCGCGAGGTGATCGAGGGCGACCTGGCGACCCTGCCACTGGGCTGAGAGGGGCTGCGACGGGGCGCCCGGGCGGGCACGGCGGCACCGCCCGTAGACTTGGCGGGATACGACGACGAGGAGGAACTCGACCCGATGCCCGCCACGACTCCCGATTCCCCGAAGACCGGCCTACAGCTCGGCGTCCTGCCCTGGAACCAGGCATCGACCTGGGCGGAGCAGCTCGCGACCGCCAAGCTCATCGACCGGCTTGGCTATGACCACCTGTGGGCCTGGGATCACATCAACGCGATCTTCGGTGACTGGGATCAGCCGATCCTCGATGGCTGGGCGCTCCTGTTCGCCTATGCGATGGCGACGGAGCACACCCGGCTGGGGCTGCTTGTGGGTGCGAACACGTTCCGCAATCCCGGCATCCAGGCCAAGAACGCGACGTCGCTCGACCACATCAGCAACGGCCGGGCGATCCTGGGCATCGGCGCCGCCTGGTTCGAGAAGGAGCACGAGGCGCACGACATCCGGTTCGGGGTGAGCCCGGGCCAGCGGCTCGACTGGCTCGACGAATCGGTGGGCCTCCAGCGCCGCCTGCTCGACGGCGAGCTCGTCTCGTCAGCGCCGGCCGGCCACTACGCGATGCTCAACGCCCATCAGCTGCCCCTCCCCGTCCAGCCACACCTGCCGATCATGATCGGCGGATCGGGCGAGAAGAAGACGCTCCGGACGGTCGCCAAGTACGCCGACATCTGGAACGCGATGGGGCCGCTCGATGTCATGGCCCACAAGATCGAGGTGCTGCGCCAGCACTGCGCGGACGTCGGCCGGGACATCTCCCAGATCCAATTCACGCTCGGCATCAAGGCCCTCATCCGGGACACCGAGGCCGAGGCGCGGCGCGTCCAGACCGCGGCCCTCGTGCACAACAAGACGGCTGTGACGGAGCTCGACGAGGACGACACTTTCTGGTTCGGCTCGTCGGAGCAGATCGCCGAGAAGCTCATCCCGTACGTGAAGCTCGGCTTCCGGACGGTGATCTCGGAGCAGCCGGCGCCCTACGACGTCGAGACGATCGAGAAGCTCATCGGCGAGGTCAAGCCCCTGGTCGACAAGGCCTGACGCGCCGCGCCGGCGGGCGTCAGCCCGCGGCGATGACCTCGACGAACACCGGCTGGGCCGCGTTGTTCTTGTAGCCCAGGGCCGTGCGGACCTGGTCGAGCGGCTGGCGTTCGGCGCGGGCATCGGTCGCGCGGACGAGCAGGGTGGCAGGCCCGACAGAGGCGTCCCAAAGCCGCTCCCAGGTCCGCCACGCCCGGCCGACCACGGGCCCCAGGGTCGCATCGGTCCAGTGCGCGCCTCCGTCCACGCTGACCTCGACGCGCTCGATCGCGGTCCGGCCGGACCAGGCGTAGCCGCGGATGATCGAGGGGCCGGCCACGACCCGCGCGCCGTCCCTTGGCGCGATGACCAGCGCCCGGGGCGCGATCTCATTGAGTGGGTCGTCTCCGATGACATACCGGTCGGCCTGGTAGAAGCCGCGGAATGGGGTCGCGATCGCGACGATCTCGGTGAGCCATTTCACGGACGCCATCCCGTACCAACCCGGGACGATGAGCCGGAACGGGGCGCCATGCATGACCGGGAGCGGCTCGCCGTTCATGGCATACGCCACGATCGCGTCTGGAGGCACGGGCAGCGGCAGCGAGCGCTCGAATGAGATCGTCCGGCCGAGGTCGGCCGGCGCGCCCGTATCGGCGCCGCGGAACAGGATCTCGACCGCGTTCGTCGCGACCCCGGCCTCGTCGAGCAGGATGGTGAGCGGGACGCCCATCCACTCGGCCGTGCCCACGGCCCCGAGACCCCACTGCTCACCAGGCGCAGGCGGATCGAGGAACGCCCGTCCGTTGCCCGCACATTCGAGCGTGGTCGCGATGGACGACGACGGCCGGCCGCGGAGCATGTCGAGCGTGAGCGCGAACGGCCGGCGCACCTCGCCGCCGATCGTCAGGGTGCCAGGGTGCTGGGGGAACGGGAAGTGGCTCCGGACGAAGTGAAATCCGCGCGGTGGCAGAACGCCGCTGAGTGCCTCGAGCGGCGCTTCGGCGTTGAACGGCTCGGTGCTGATGACCCGCAGGCCGGGTGGTTCGCTCACATGGGCCTCGCAGAAACGCAACGGGCCCCCGGCGATGCCGGAGGCCCGTCGATCACGATCCGATGGTTACGGAAGGAGGCTGTTCGTGGTCAGCCAATCCTTGGCGACGGCCGCGAGATCCTCGTTGTTCACGCCGACGCGGACACCGAGAGCGGTGAGCGTCGCCGTGTCCATCTTGGCCGAGGCGTCGTCGAGCAGCTTCTGGAAGGCGGCCTTATCGGGCACCTTGGCCAGGAAGTCGTCGCGGACGAGCGGCGCCATGTTCTCGGCGGGCTGCGTCTGCTTGTCGTCGGTCAGCTGGACGAACCCGAACTGGGCGATGGCCGGCTGCGTCGAGCAGAGCTCGGCGAGGTCGATCGTCTTGGCCTGGAGGGCCTGGGCGATCGGCGCATCGCACGCCGCCAGCTTGGTCCGGGACTTCGGGGGATAGGTGATGCCGTACGAAACCAGCGCATCCTTGCAGATCGGGTTGGTGTCGCAGTCTGGCGGGAGGCCCCACTTGATCTGGTCCTGGACCGCGGCGAGGTCGCCCATCTTGGTGAGATTGAGCGTGGTCGCGGTGTCCTTGCGGACGACGAAGGCGTTCTGGTCCTGGGCCGGCGTGATGCCGAAGACCTCGATGCCGCCGCCCTTGCCCTTGAGGATCGTGGCAAGCGCCGCCGCGTTCTTGGCGCCGTCACCGGTGATCATGGTCTTGTCGTAGTAGCCAAGGCCCGATCCGACGTACTCAGGAACCATGTCGACCTGGCCCTGCTCCAGCAACGGCTGGCGAGCCTGGCGCGTGCCGAGTCCGAGGTGCCGGTCGACCGTGTAGCCCGCATGCTCGAGCACCTGGGCGT
>JBEPUS010000236.1:0-3844 GCA_041691435.1 Chloroflexota bacterium | reverse complement strand
GGGGGCGTTTTGTTATATAAGATCCAGCCGAGTACCTGCCGCTCACGTTTCCGGCGTCGGGCGGGCGGGTCGATACCCCGACGATCGATCGGATCCGCTGACCATGGCGAGCAGCGGCCCGGCCGCCGACGCTGTGCGCGCAGCGTTCCGTGCCGCAATGGATGCGAAGGGCCACGCCGTCGACAACGCCCGGCTGGCCGCGGCGGACCTGGAGACGGCATTCGCGGGCGGCGTCCTCCAGCGAACGGCGCCGCTCGACCAGATGCTGGGCGACCTGGCCGTGGCCCTGGAACAGGACGACGGCCAGAAGCTCGGCGGCAAGAGTGCCGAAGCCGCCCGGTTCATCCTGCGGGCCATCTCGCGCGAGCTGGACAACGCCTGAGCCCAGCGCTACTCGATCCGGACAGACTCCGGGCGTGTGAGGCGCTCGAGCGGCGGGAGCATCGCCGCAACCACGGCCAGGGCTCCCAGCAGGCTGGCCGCGAGCAGGAGCGCGAGGGACGGGTCGGGCAGCGGGACGCCGGGTGCGTCGGCGAGGCGCAGGATCAGCTGGGTCACAGCCACGCCCAGGATGGCGCTGAACAGCGCGACGACGACGAGTGGCGCGCCGGCCTGGAGCAGGATCATGGCGCGCAACCGTGAGGCCGCCATCCCGGCGCTGCGCAACAGCGCGAACTGACGGCGGCGTTCCAGGACGCCGATCGTGACGGCGACGGCCAGGCTGCAACCCGCCAGGATCAGCGATCCGAGCAGGCCCAGGCCCACGACTCGGCCGAACTCGTCGTACACATGGGTCGTCCCGTCCTCCTCACCGGCGCCCCGGACGGTGGCGGATGAGACGTCGAGAGCAACGACCGTGCGGACGCGTTCGGCCGCGCTGCTGGATCCGTCGGTCCGTACGTAGAAGCGGGTTGCGGCCGGTACGCCCGCGACCCTGGCCCCGGCCCCCAGGGCCGCCGGCTCGATCAGGATCTGGGGCAGGCGGTCGGCCAGGGCCTGGCCAGGCACCCTGATCGCGCCGATCTCGGCTGCGCGGATCGCCAGGGGGATCCCGGCTCGATCCCCACGGTCCGGGCTGAACTGGTACGCGCCTGGCAACAGGCCCGGCGTATTGCCGAACACGTGGATCGGGGCTGACCCGCAGGCCCCCACCGGCAGGTCGAGTTGCGCGGCGAGGGCCGCACACGGTGCGACCCAGGCCGTGACGGGCTGGCCATCGACCAGGATCTCGCCGCTCGCTACGGCGAGCAGGCTCCTGACGCCGGGGATCGCGGCGATCCGGCCGGGCAGCTCCGCGAACGAGGGACCCGCGTTGTAGGGCATCGAGACGAAGAGGTCGCCGGGGTGGAGGACCCCGGCCTGGTCGAATGACTGGCCGCCCGCGTAGCCGACGAACGTGAAGAACGCGCTGGCCACGAAGACCGCCATGATCACGCCGGCGATGGAGCCGAAGGATCCGAACGGATCGTCGGTCAGGCGGCGCGACGCAAGGAGCATCGCCGCCCCGCCGGGCAGCCGGTGGATCGCCCGCCCGACGAGCACCGTCAGCCACGGACCGGCCAGCGCGATGCCCACGATGACTCCGGCAAAGGCCATCCCCAGCAGGGCGAGGCTGGCAATGCTGTCGGAGAATCCGCTGCGCAGGACGGCCATCGCGCCGACGAGGAGGAGGAGCGCGGCGCCAAGCGGCAGGAGCCGCAGGATGCCCGGTGGCTGAGAGGCCTGCCGGCGGTGGACGCCCAGTGGCGTCACGATGACCCGGCGCAGGGCCGCCGCCGCGACCACTGCCCCCAGGATTGGCAGGACAATCAGGAGTGCCGCCGCGGGGAGGATCCCGGGCACGATCGCGTCGGGGAACCACGTCCCCCCGTCGAGGGGTACCAGGGCCACCAGCGGCCGGACGAGGAAGAAGAGCCCCACGCCCAGGACCTCGCCGGCGATGATCGCGACGACTGCCTCGACGATCGCGATCCGGGTGACCTGGCCGGCGGTCGCGCCAACGAGCCGGAGTGCGGCCAGGCGCTGCTCGCGACGGGCAGCCGACAGCCGGGTGGCCGTCGACACGAAGACGGCAACCGGGGCCAGCGCCCCGACGATTGCGAGGACGATCAGGAGCTCGGCCACCGGCGGAATCGGCGGAATCGAAGGGCTCGTTGCGAACGTCGAGATGGGCAGGGCCGCCAGGGCCTTGAGGCTCGTCTCGCTCGAACCGACCACCGCCACAAGCTCCTGCGCCGAGCGCAGGGCCTGGCTGCCGATCGTGCCGACGACGGTCCCAAATCGGTCGCCGAGCTGGTCGGCGGGCACGTCCGCGATGAGCGCCTTCAGCGCCGGGCTGACGTAGGCCTGGCCCGGGCCGGGCAGGCGGTCCAGGCCGGGTGGGATGGGCGGAACAGGCGGAAGCAGCCCGTCGTGCTTGATCTGGGCGACCAGGAAGCGCACGAGCGGCTGGCCCTGGTAGATGTCGTCGACGGGGACGACGAGCAGCGCTGCGTCATCCTCCGAGGCGGCCGCCAGGAAGGTGGTCCGCCAGGCCGCGCGATCGAAGCGCTCGTTGAGCGCCGGCTGGAAGGACAGCGCAAAGAGGAGGATCGCGGTGCCGATCGCCACCGAGAGCGCGGTCAGGCCAAGCGCGATCAGGGCGCCTCGCCCGCCGGCCGTTGCCAGGCGCAGTCCGAGCCTGATCATGGCGTCTCGACGCCGGCGATCCGGCCGTCCCGGACGATGACCTCGCGGTGGGCGTACGCGGCGACCCGGGCCTCGTGGGTCACGAGGACGACGGCGGCACCCTGCTGGGTCGATGCGCTGGTCAGCAGCTCCATCACGTGCTCGCCGGCCAGGCTGTCCAGCGAGCCGGTGGGCTCATCGGCAAAGACCACGGCCGGCGCAACGACGAGCGCGCGGGCAATCGCGACCCGCTGGGCCTGCCCACCCGACATCTCGCCGGCGCGCCGGCGCTCGAGCCCAGCCAGCCCGAGCGGCTCGAACCACGCGGCGGCCCGGGCCTCGGCCTCGCCGCGCCCGGCCCCGTTGAGGAGGAGTGGCAGGCTCACGTTCTCGAGCGCGCTGAGCTCGGGCACGAGCTGCCCGAACTGGAAGACGAACCCGAAGGATGTCCGCCGCAGCCGGCTGCGCTCCGCGTCGCTGAGCCCGGCGAGTCGCCGGCCGGCGAACGTCACATCGCCCTGGTCGGGCAGGGCGATCCCGGCCAGGCAATGGAGCAGGGTCGACTTGCCCGACCCGCTCGGTCCCATGATCGCCACGATCTCGCCGGCGGCCAGGCGGAAGTCGATCCCGCGCAGCGCTGCCGTCTGGCCGAACTGCTTGTAGAGCGAGTGCGCCTCGAGCATGGCTTCGCCGGCCCGCATGCGCGGCTCGATCAGGGTCGGGTCGGTGATCATGGAACCTCCGGGACGGCGAGCAGGATTTGGCGCAGCGCCTCGACGCGGGCCGCGGTCAGGTCGAGCCAGCGCAGGTCGGCCTCGAGGTGGAAGAGCTCGTTGTCGGCCAGCAGGGCCACCGGCAGCGACGCCGTCCGGCGGAGGACGGTCAGCTTTCGCATGCGGTCAAGGTGGGCGTGCCGTTCGGCGTCCACGAGCGGCTCAACGGCTCGCCCGGACAGGATCGCCACGACGACCTTCGTGAACAGGGGGACCTGGATCTGGGGCTCCGCATCGAGCGGCGCGTCGAGCCAGCGCTGGAGCTCGTCCAGGCCCTGCGGGGTGATCGCGAAACGGCGTCGATCGGGGCCTTCCACCCGCTCCACCGAGTCCACCCGCACGCGACCGCGCCGCTCGAGCCGGCCCAGGGTGGAGTAGACCTGGGCGAACGCGACCGGGTGGGT
>JBEPUS010000235.1:0-3845 GCA_041691435.1 Chloroflexota bacterium | reverse complement strand
GTGGTGCCCCAGCAGGACACGCTGGACATGGAGCTGACCGTCCGCGAGAACCTGATCATCTACGGCCGCTACTTCGATATCAGCCGGCGCGCGGCCGGCCTGAAGGCCGACGAGCTCCTCGAGTTCGTCCAGCTGACCGACCGCGCCAAGTCGACCGTCGAATCCCTTTCGGGGGGCATGAAGCGCCGGCTGACCATCGCCCGCTCGCTGGTGAACGAGCCCGACCTGCTCCTCCTCGACGAGCCCACCACCGGTCTCGACCCGCAGGCGCGGCACCTCCTGTGGGATCGCCTCTACCGGCTCAAGCAGCAGGGCGTCACCCTCGTCCTGACGACGCATTACATGGACGAGGCCGAGCAGCTCTGCGACCGCCTCGTGGTCATGGACAAGGCCCACATCGTGGCGGAAGGCTCGCCGCGCGAGCTGATCGACCGGTACTCGACCAAGGAGGTCCTCGAGCTGCGCTTCCCGGTCGGGGTGCTCGAAACGCTCGACACCGAGCTCGACGGCCTCGCCGAGCGGATGGAGCGGCTGCCCGACCGGGTCCTGCTCTACGCCGACGACGGCGAGGCCGCTGCGGCCGCCGCCCACGCCCGCGGACTGCGACCTGAAACGGTCCTCGTCCGGCGTTCGAGCCTGGAGGACGTCTTCCTCCGGCTGACCGGTCGGACCCTGATCGAATGACCGCGATCAGCCAGCCAACTTCCACGCCTGGTCCGGCGGCTGGACCGATCCCCGAACGGCGCCAGTCCCTGGCGAGGGGCGCACGCCAGGTCTTCGAGTACAAGGCCTTGGTCTATCGCCGTGTCTGGCGAGGATCGCTGTTCTCCACGTTCCTCTCGCCGGTCCTCTTCCTCGCGGCGATGGGCATCGGCCTGGGCAGCTTCGTGGACGGCGGCAACGCGATCGCCTCGCTCGGCGGCGTGCCCTATGCCGTTTTCCTGGCCCCCGGCCTCCTTGCCGCCCAGGGCATGCAGACGGCGGCATCGGAATCGACCTGGACGATCATGGGTGCGTTCGTCTGGGACCGGACCTTCCACGGGATGTACGCGACCCCGGTGTCGGTCGCCGGGATCGTCTTCGGCCAGCTGGCCTGGGTGACGGCCCGCTTGACGATGGTCGCGACGGCCTTCTTCGTGGTCATGGTCGCCTTCGGTTTCGTCAGCTCGCCGTTCGGCGTCCTGGGGATCGGCGCCTCGGTGCTGACCGGCCTGGCCTTCGCCGCACCGATCACGGCGTTCGCGGCCGGCCAGAAGAATGACAGCGTCTTCAGCATGATCTTCCGGTTCTTCATCACCCCGCTCTTCCTCTTCTCCGGGACGTTCTTCCCGATCGAGCAGCTGCCCCTGATCATTCGCCCGATCGCGTGGCTGACGCCCACGTTCCACGGTGTCGCCCTTGCCCGGGGCCTGTCGCTGGGCAACCTCGATCCGCTCGGCGCCGTGGTCCACCTGGGCGTGCTCGGGCTGTACATCGTGATCGGCACGGCGTGTGCCCTGGTCACATTCCGTCGGTCGCTCTCGAAGTGAGCCGATGATCGCGACCCGCGTCCTGCCCGTGCTGGGCTTCGCTCCTCGCGCCGACCGGCTGGTCGAGCGCAACGTGATGAACTACCGGCGGACGTGGATCGTCCTTGTCTCGGGGTTCTTCGAGCCGCTCTTCTACCTGCTTGGGATCGGCTTTGGGATCGGCGCGCTCGTTGGCAACGTCACCGGCCCCGACGGCCACGCGATCAGCTACGGCGCGTTCGTGGCGCCCGGCCTGCTGGCCTCCTCGGCCATGAACGGCGCGATCTACGACTCCACGTTCAACATCTTCTTCAAGCTGCGCTACGCCAAGACCTACGACGCGATCCTCTCGACGCCCCTCGGAATCAACGACATCGCGGTCGGCGAGATCACCTGGGCGCTGATCCGGGGAACGCTCTACGCCATCGGCTTCCTGGCCGTGATGGTGGTCCTTGGCCTCGTCGAATCGCCCTGGGTGATCCTGGCCCTGCCGGCGGCGATGCTGATCGGCTTTGCCTTCGCCGCGATCGGGATGGCCGCCACCACCTGGGTCCGCAGCTGGACCGACTTCGACTACATCTTCGTCGTGACCCTGCCGCTCTTCCTCTTCTCGTCGACGTTCTATCCGCTGAGCGTCTACCCGGAGCCCTTGCGAACCATCGTGTCGCTGACGCCCCTCTCGCGGTGCATCGACCTGCTCCGCTCGCTGGCGCTTGGCCAGATCAGCCCGGTCCTGCTCGTCGATGTCGCCTATCTGCTGGTGATGGGCGCGATCGGCCTGGTTGTCGTGTCCCGCCGTCTCGACAAGCTCCTCCTCAAGTAGCCCAGGCATGGTGGATCTGGCAGCGCTCGCGGCGCTCCAGGCGGAGATCGTCGCCTGCCGGCGCTGCCCGCGGCTGGTGGCCTGGCGGGAGCAGGTTGCCCGCGACAAGGTCGCCCGCTATGCCGGCGAGCCGTACTGGGGCCGGCCTCTGGCCGGCTTCGGCGACCCGGACGCCCGTATCCTGGTGGTTGGCCTGGCCCCTGCCGCCCACGGCGGCAACCGGACGGGCCGCGTGTTCACCGGCGATCGCTCGGGTGACTTCCTGTGGACCGCGCTCCATGAGACCGGTTTCGCCGATCGGGGCAGCTCACGTCGGGCCGACGACGGCCTCACCCTGACCGACGTCTACATCGCGGCGGCCGTGCGCTCTGCGCCGCCCCTGAACCGGCCGACGAACGAGGAGCGCGACAGCTGCGCGCCGTTCCTGGTCCGCGAGCTGGCATTGCTGGACCGGGTGCGGGTGATCGTGCCCCTCGGCGGCTTCGGCTGGGACGCCGTCCTGCGCACGATCGCCGCACTTGGCTTCGCCGTGCCCCGGCCGAAGCCGCGCTTCGGCCACGGGAACGAGGTCCAGGTCGGCCCGTACCGCCTGGTGGCATCGTTCCACCCGAGCCAGCAGAACACGTTCACCGGGCGGCTGACCGCGCCGATGCTGGCGGCCGTGCTGGACCAGGCCGCGGCCCTTGCAGCGCGCTGAGATCGGCATACACTGATCTCAAAGTGATCTACATCATCTGGTTCGTCGTTGGCGTGGTGCTGCTCCTTGCGGAGCTCCACAGCGCGGCGTTCTACGCGATCTTCCTGGGCTTCGGGGCCATCGCCGCCGGGATCCTCGCCCTTGTCCTGCCCGACAGCCCCGTCTGGCTGCAGGCCTTCCTCGCCCTTGCCGTTGCCGTGATCGGCGTGGCGATCATCCGGCCGTACTTCGCGACGCGATTCCTGCGTCATGAGGGCGGGCCCGCCTCGCGCGGCGTCCACGGCGGGTTCGTCGGCGAGCACGCCCTGGCCACCGATGCGATCGGTGATGAGCTCCATCCGGGCCACGTCCGGCTGGCCGGCGAGAGCTGGCTGGCCATCTCCCACGACGGTTCACAGATCGGCGGAGAGGCCTCCGTGATCGTCACCGCAGTTCGGGGAACGACACTCGTCGTGCGCCCCGCCGGCTGAGCCGGCCTCACTGGAGCTAGACCACTAGATGGACTCAACCGCAATCGCCGGGATCATCGTCCTGGTCCTGATCATCCTGATCATCGTCTTCGCCCTGAACCTGCTCCGATCGGTTGTCAACCTCGTCCAGCAGGGTTCCGTCGGCGTCGTCAAGCGGCTCGGCGAGTTCCGCGGGATCCACGATCCGGGCCTCGTCCTGATCATGCCCTTCATCGACTCGATCGTGATGGTCGACATGCGCGAGTTCCCGCGCCCTGGTGACCGCCAGGAAGTGATCACCAAGGACAACGTAGTCGTGGCCGTCAACGCCACGATCTTCACCCAGGTCGTCGACGCCAAGCAGGCCC
>JBEPUS010000234.1:0-3853 GCA_041691435.1 Chloroflexota bacterium | reverse complement strand
GACCGAGCGCGACCCGGCGCTGCCGCCGACCCCAGACGAGCTCGGCGCTGAGCCGGAGGCCCCCGTCGAGGACGCCGCCAAGGACGAGGTCGAGCACGAGACCGAGCACGAGACCGAGCACGCGGCCGATGCCGGCGGCGCGGCCGAGTTCGAAGACGAGGAGACCGCGGTCGAGGACGACTCGGACGCCGATGACGAATCCGACGCCGAAGACGACCCGGATGCCGACGCGGCAACGACCGTCGTTGCCAGCGGGGCAGCGCTCGCCGGCAGCGGCGCCGCGAGTGCCGCACGAGATGCACGCGATCGCACGGCGAGGCGCCAGCCCACCAGCCCCGCTGGGCCTACTCCCTCGGAAACGGCAGTCCACGTCGGGGATCCAGCCTCCGCGGTCTTCGTGGCTGTGGTCGTCGCCGTGTTCATTGCGATCTTCGCCTACGGCCTGCTCGGCGGCGTGGGCGGGTTCCTGAGCCCGGTGCCCACGCCGGCGCCTGTGCCCAGCGAGGCTCCGTCCACCGGCCCCGGCAGCAGCGTCGGCCCGTCGGCCGGGCCGAGCGAGTCCCCGATCCCGACCGGCTCGGTGGGGCCGAGCCCATCGGTCAGCGCTTCAAGCGCGGCGCCCAGCCCGAGCGTCGCACCGAGCGCCGCACCAAGCCCAAGCGCGGCGGCGAGCCCGAGCCCGGCCCCGAGCCCCAACCCGAGTCCGTCGAGCTAGACCGGACCAAGGACCGCCCCGGGATCATGCGCTGG
This sequence comes from Chloroflexota bacterium, assembly GCA_041691435.1. GTDB lineage: Bacteria > Chloroflexota > Limnocylindria > Limnocylindrales > CSP1-4 > Palsa-1033. Next base: position 3,103 of record JBEPUS010000234.1, on the reverse strand, counting down.
CTGCCCGGCCGCCGGTCGCGCCCCGAAGACGTTTATGCCCGACCTCGAGCTGCGATGGTCGAGCGCCAGCTGCGCGGACGCGGCATCCGCGACGAACGCGTCCTGGCAGCGATGGCCGCCGTCCCGCGCGAGCGCTTCATTCCGGCGGATCTCGCGGATCGGGCCTACGACGACGATGCCCTGCCGATCGCCGATGGCCAGTCGATCAGCCAGCCGTATGTGGTGGCCTGGATGACGGAGCTCCTGCACGTCGAGCCGGGCAGTCCGGTCCTGGAGATCGGCACGGGGTCCGGCTACCAGGCCGCCGTCCTCGCCGCGATGGGCGCCCGGGTGCGTACGATCGAACGCCTGCCGTCGCTGGCCGGCGCTGCTCGCGAGCGCCTGGTGGCCGCCGGTTGGGGCGATGCTGTCGAGGTGGTGGTGGCTGATGGCAGCCTGGGCGATCCGGCCGGAGCACCCCACGCCCGGATCATCGTCACGGCGGGAGCGCCGACCCTCCCGGGTCCGTTGCTCGATCAGCTGGGCGAGGGCGGCCGGCTGGTCGTCCCGGTCGGCGCGAGCGGCGATCAGCAGCTCATCCTGGTGACCCGGGCGGCCGGCCGCCTCGTGGAAACACCCATGGGCGGCTGCGCATTCGTTCCCCTGATCGGCGCCGCCGGCTTCCGGCCGGAGGATGTCGGGCCGGTATAATCCGGGCGCCATGACCCACGTCTTTGTCAGTCCCCACCCGGACGATGTCGCCCTGTCCTGTGGCGGCCTGATTGCGTCCCTGCGGGAGCTCGGCCAGAACGTCGCGATCGTGACCGTGTTCTCGGGCAACGGCCAGGCCGAGACGCTGACCTCCTATCAGCGCGAGGCGCTGGGCTTTGGGTCGAAGGCGCTGTGGCCGGTGACCGAGGCATTCAACCGGGCGAACATCCCCAACGATGTGGGCCTTGGCGACGATCCCCTGCCGCCGTGGGCGGCGACCGCCGATCGTCTCGATGCGACCCAGGTCGACGCCGATGCGGCGGCCAAGCGCTTCTGGCAGCGCTCTTCGTGGTATCGCCGGGCGTCCATCCACAACGAGTCGCTGGCCGGCCAGCCGGTCATTGACCAGATGTCCACCCAGGGGGCGGTCCTGACCGTCGAGCTCACGGAGGCCGAGGCGGCATCCGATGCGATGGCCACCCGGCGCCTGGAGGACGAGCGCTACTCGTACTTCGCCGAGGCCTCGCTGATCCTGCTCGACCTGCCCGACGCCGTCTTCCGCGGCTACGAGGGCGACGACGAGCTCCTGGGCATGCCCCGGGAGGACGATCCGGCGCCGGTCGAGCTGCTGACCCGCGAGATCGCCCGGCTCGAGCCGCAGAAGGTCTACTTCCCGCTCGGGGTGGGCGGCCACGTCGACCACCAGCTTGTCCGGAACGTGGGCCTGGCGATGATCGCCGATGGCCGTAGGTGGGTGATGCCGGGTCCGGAATGGGCCGGGATCATCTCGTTCTACGAAGATTTCCCGTACGCCTGGTGGAACGACTTCCACTCGATCGACGAGCTCGAGGCCGGCTTCCGCGACCTGCCCTACGACGTGTCGATCGTGCCCGGGTACGCCGATATCAGCGACCAGCTCGAACGCAAGATCAAGGGCCTGACGATCTACCAGAGCCAGATGCCGCGCCTCTTCGGCGGGAGCCGCCAAATGGCCGATGCAGTTCGCGGCTACGGCCGGAAGATCGGCGCGCTGGGCGGCCTGTCGGGCCACGCCGAGCGCTACTGGTCCTCACTCAGCCTGTAGTGAGGGTCCAGGCGCTGGCCGCCTGGAAGCGGCTGAGCGCCCCCGCGATCATCGGCGGCCGGCGCTATCCGCCGATCCTGCTGGTGCTCCTGGCCGCGATCGGCGCCACCTTCGTCCTGGTTGTAGCCGGTCGGAGCTGGAATGCGGGCCAGGACGAGCATGCCTACTGGCTGGCCGCCCAGCGGCTCCTCAACGGCCAGCCGCTCTACGACCCCACGGCCACCTCGGTGACCCCGTTCGCCTACTGGTATCCGCCCACCCTGGCCCAGGTCCTCGTCCCGATCGCGGCGATCCTCCCGTCGCGCGCCTTCGACCTCGCCTGGGTGGGGCTCGAGATCGTGTGCCTCCTGTGGATCGCCCGCTGGCGACCCCTGGTGGCCTTGGCCCTGGTGGTCTTCCTGCCGATCACCGTCGAGCTCTCGTACAGCAACGTCCACCTGGTCCTGGCCGCGCTGATCGTGCTCGGCCTGCGCCGCTGGCCGTGGGCGTTCGCGATCGGCGCCGCGATCAAGCTGGCGCCGGGCCTGGGGATCCTGTATCTCCTGCTGCGCCGCCGCTGGAGAGACGCGGGGATCGCGATCGCGGTCGGGTTGGTCATCCTGCTGATCAGCGTGGCGATCGGCCCGGGTGCCTGGTCGGGCTTTATCTCGACGATCCAGGCGCGGGGGCCAGGCGATATCTCGGGCCTGATCCCGGTGCCCTACTTCGTGCGCCTGATGGTGGCCCTCGTGGTCACCGTGGTGGCCGGTCTCGTCCGGCCGCGAATCGGCGAGCCGCTGCTGGTGGTCGCGATCACGATCGCCCTGCCAACGCTCTGGCTGGACGCCTTCGCCACCCTCGTGGCGATCCTGCCGATCGTGGCCAGCGGGTCCCGGGGGGAGTCGTCTGTCACGACCGTTCGAGAGGCGGCCCCGGCGGGCGCCTAGCGGCGCACGAACACGATACCGTCGGCATCCTGGTAGAGCTGGCTCCAGGCCGCCGAGGCCTGGATCAGCGGAATCAGCCCAGCCTGTTCCTCGCGACTGGCCACGACCACCGTGACCTTCCAGCGATCGAGGATCGCCTGCCAGTCGGCGGCTCCGGCAGACAAGGCCAGGTGATCGTCCCAGGCGGCCGCGTGGATCACCTCGATCCGCGAATCGACGGCAATCGGGATGCCCGGTAGGGCAAGCTCGAACCACGACCCCCAGCGCTGGGCGTTCCAGACGCGATCCGCCGGCGTGGCCCGCGCGAGGAGGGCCACGGTGATCCCATTCGGAGCGTCGCCAAGAAGGCTGTCGGCCCGCCAGAACGGCAGGAGAATCACGCCCACCAGGATCAGGATCACGA
>JBEPUS010000233.1:0-3923 GCA_041691435.1 Chloroflexota bacterium | reverse complement strand
CCTCCATCATCCCGCTGCCTTCGGGACTGGGGCTCTCCTCCATCATCCCGCTGCCTGCCGGCGAGGGACTCTCCTCCATCATCCCGCTTGCTGCGGGACTAGCTGTCGCTGGCGCTGAGGTGGCTCCCGCCGGGGTCGTACATGCAGCGATCGCGATCGCTGCTCCAATTGCAAAAGGGGCGAAGTAGCGGAGGCGAGGTGGAGTGGCTCGGTTCACGGTCATTCCTCTTGGCGGCCTTGAACCCCCACGATGACCGCCCAGGATGACGAGGCGATGACGGTTCGATGACAACGCCACGGGGCGATGCGACCGCAGCCGTGGCCCGTATGAACGTTTCGACCCGGTTGCCCACTCATTGATGAACGACACCGCCTAGGATCGGGCGCGGTCATCGAGGGAGCGATGGTGGACGATCTGGTCGAGCGAGCCCGGCACGGCGACCGCGAGGCATTCGCGTCATTGGTCCAGCTGACCAGTGACCGGATGTACGCGATCGCGATCCGGATTCTGCGCGACGGTGACCTGGCCGAGGACGCACTGCAGAGCGCCCTCATCACCTGCTGGCGTCAGCTTCCATCTCTCCGGGACCCGGCTCGCTTCGAAGCCTGGGTCCGACGCGTGGTTGTTCACGCCTGCTACGCCGAGGCCAGGCGTCGCAGGGTGTGGGCGGCCAACGTTCGCGTCCTGCCGGTCGACGGGCCGGCTGGATCGGACCCGGCGCTCGTCTCGATCGTCGAACGGGACCTCCTCGATCGGGCGTTCCGGCGGTTGTCGGTTGAGCACCGGGCGATCTTCGTGCTCCATCACCATCTCGGGCTGCCCCTGGTCGAGATCGCCGAAACGCTCGGCATCCCGGCCGGGACGGCCCGCTCGCGCTTGCACTACGCAACCCGGATGCTGCGGGCGGCCATCGAGGCCGACTCAGCCCCGGTCATCCCCGAAGGGCGGCTGGCATGACCAACGAGCGTGACTTCGAACGACTCGCCCGAGCCTGGCTCGAGCTCAGTCCCAATGAGGCACCCGACCGGACCATCGAGGCCGTCCTCCGAGCCATCGAAACGACGCCGCAGGTGCGGCGGTCGCTGCGCTGGCGTTCCTGGAGGCACACCATCATGAGTCGCAATCTGCTCTTCACTGGCGCTGCGGCGGTTGTCCTCGTCGCGCTCGGCGCCGTCTTGTTGCTCGGCCGGGGGTCTACCCCTGCCGTGGGCACCGCCTCGCCATTGCCGAGCCCTACGCACGCCCCGGCGCAGGTCTCGATCCCGTCCCCATCCGCGGCAGGGACTGGTAGCCCAGTACCGAGCCAGCTCCAAGGTCGCTGGATGGGCGGGGGTCGCGCCATCCTGGGCTTCCCCTCGGAGTCAGGCCTCTCGATCCTGTTCACTGGAGACAACCTCGTTCTGACCCTTGCGAACAAGGGCAACCAGCCGGTCCTCTCGGCGTCCGCCTCCGCTGTGGGCAGCCAGGGAATCGAAACCGTCTCTGCTGGACCGGCGGGTCAATGCACTGCGGGCGATATCGGGCGCTACGACTGGTCGCTGACGCCGGACGGTCGCACGTTGACGCTCACAGCCGTCTCCGATCCGTGCGCAACACGGCTCGCGGCACTACCCGGGACATGGTGGCTCGACGGCTGCAAGAACGCCCAGACCGACTGTCTCGGCGATCTCGCGGCGGGCACGTACGAGTCGCAGTACATCGCTCCGAGGGTCAAGCCTGCCGGCGCATGGAATCCGGTCTTCGGCGCGGTGACGTACACGGTCCCGGCGGGCTGGGCGAATTCGTCCGACTGGCCAACGTCCTTCGGCTTGACCCCCTCGAGCGACTACGCCCAGGTCGCCGCAGGTGGTGACGAGGGCAGTCGGAGCATCGTGCTCGTGACCCAGCCCGCGGCGTTCAGGTCGTCGAAGTCGTCGGCCTGCGGCCTGGCGCTCGATCCGGCCGTCCCGCGGACCGTAAGCGCGGAGATCGCGGCCATCCAGCATGCCCCGGGGCTCATCGTGACCGCGCCGAGTGCGATCACGGTGGGCGGCCATCAGGGCCAGTGGCTTGACCTTCGTCTGAATCCAACCTGGAAAGCGAGCTGCGGTGGTCGAGGCCCAGAGGACGATTATCTGACTGGGCCGGGCACGGGGCCAGCCATGTACATCGTGGGTACCGCCCAGCGCCAGCGGGTCATCCTCCTCGACCTTGGGAGCGGGGACCTGATCGCCATCGTCGTAACGACCGATACCGCCTCGGAATTCAGTGACTTCGCCGCCCAGGCGATGCCGGTGATCGACTCACTCACGTTCAAGTAGCCGACCCTGAACTGGGCGGCGACCCTGGCGGTCGCCGGCCAGGTTCGGGGCGAGCCGGATTCCTCAGATGACGGGTCGCCCACCGGCGCCGTCAGCTGAACTTCTCGTAGCGGACGATCTCGTCGAGGGGTCGCCGGGCAGCGCCCGGCGCCGACTTGGCTCGAGCACCAGTGTCGGTTGGGTAGCCGAGTGAGACGAGCGTCCGCACGGTTCGCTCTCCCGTAACGCCCATGAGCTCCTTGACCTTCGGAGCCGCCTCTGGCCTGACCCAGCCGAGCGCCGAGGCGAGCCCCAGTGCCGTCGCTGCGACGAGGATCCGCTCGGCGACGCGGGCCTCGTCGAACGTCTGAATCGCCGAAGTCGGGCCGTCCATCACGAGGACGATAGCGGCAGCGGCGCCGCCGACGTGGCCCGCGTTCGGCGATGCCGCTGCGATCCCCTGGAGGATGGTCCGCTCGCGGACCACGACGAACGTCCAGGGCTGGCTGTTCCCGCCACTTCCGGTCCAGCGGGCAACCGCGAGGATCTCGGTGAGGTCCTGGTCCGGAATTGGGTCTGGCCGGAAGTCGCGGACCGAGCGGACCCGCCGCAGGATGCGCAGGGTGTCCCGACCGGCCACCGGCTGATCGCTCATTCTCGCTCCTTCGGGCACACCCATCCATTCGCCAACTCGGCCAGCTCCACCGCAGTCGTGGGCCACATATTGCACGACCTGCGTGAGGTCGTGACGGCCGGCTAACCATGCCCGGGGATGACGAAAGGTCCTGCCCGCCAGTTCATCTCCCAAATCCACGCCGGCCGGACTACGCTCTCCAACGATGGGCGGCGCCGTGGGCCGCACCGAAGGATGAAGGAGGACACACGATGTCAGCTCAGGAGAACCTGGCTGTGGCACGCGAGGTGTCAGACGCCTTTGGTCGCGGCGACATGCAGCGCGTTGACGAACTCACGGCGGACGACATCGTCTGGCACGAGATTGGACGCGCCGAGCCGCGGATAGGCAAGGAGGCACTCCGAGCCAGCTCCGCCGGGATGGCCGACGTTGAGATCAGCGGAACGACGCACGACATCCTTGCGAGCGACGACCACGCGGTGACCCTGGTCGAAGTCACCGCGACCCGCAGCGGGAAGACGCTCACGTACCGGACGGCCGAGATCCACCACATCCGGGACGGCAAGGTCGCGGAACGGTGGGCGTTCTCTGACGACACGGCAGCCATCACCGAATTCTTCAGCTGACCACGTCGCGGCGGGCGACCCGCCACGTTATCTCCACGCGCCAGACCGATCGCGCCTTCGGCGAGCGTGAGCTGTATGGCGAGGCACGGCTACCGGGTCGTCGCCTCCGGGGAGTACGGCATGCCGATCTTCGGGATCACCTACTACAAGGTGACGTACGAGCTGGTCGATGAGCCTCGGTAGGTCGAGATGACATCGGCGTCCGTCCCCGGCTCGGCAGCGGGCTCCACCTCGCTCGCCGTTCCGTGGTCCGTGCTCGCGGTAGCCGGCCTGATGGTCGCCGGACTGCTCGTCGTATCGGGCGCCTATGGGTTCCACGGCGACGAGATGTACTTCGTCGTGGCCGGCCAACACCCGGCCTTCGGCTACGTCGACCAGCCGCC
>JBEPUS010000232.1:0-3931 GCA_041691435.1 Chloroflexota bacterium | reverse complement strand
CCGACGCGGCGCTCGGCCGGTCACGCCTGATGGGCTGACCGAGGCGCATCCAGCGCAGGGTGACGGCCGGCCGGATCCGTCCCGTCCGGATCCCGGCAAGGGAGCGAGCCGGCTGGATGGATCGCCAGCTGGCGCGCAGCTGGACGTACGGCCCGAGGTCCGTTCGACGCAGCGCAGTCTGGTGGCTGGAGGCAGCCTGGAACGAGGTGGTCCGGAGCCCGAGCCGGCGCTCACGGGCGCGTGGCGATGAGCGCACGAAGCGCGCTGCGGGACGCGCCGCGTACTTCGCGGCAATGCTGTGCTGCATCTCGCAATCCTACCTGCTCAGGACGGCATTGCAAGAGTGTCGCGCAGTCTCTCGACAGCGTCCGGTGTCAGGGCGCCACGGTCCTCGGCCAGCCGGATCTCGCGCTCGGCGGCGGCCCGGTAGAGAGGCAGCACGCCCGGCGCGTGCGCCGCGAGCGTCGCGAGGTGCGCGCGGAGCGTGCCGCCGTCCCCGCGGGTGATCGGTCCGGTCAAGGCGGCCCGGATCCCGAGCGCCCGGGCATTGCCCAGGGTCTGCTCGATCAGCGGACCATAGATCGCGAGCGAGCTGGCTTCGTCGAGGCCGGCGACCCGGCCAAGCTCGGCGATCGCATCGAGCAGGGCATCGAAGCCGCCCGCCGCGAGGACCGCCGCCGCGTGGTAGGCGGACTTCGAACCGGGCGCCAGCCGAACGGCGGTCGCCCCGATCAGCTCGGCCATCTCCGCGAGGAGGCCCACGAGCTGGTCGTCGCCTTCCACCGCGACCGTCGCTCCGTGGAGCGCGGCCACGGCCCGCTCGGTGTCGGCGAACGCGACAAGCGGATGGAACGAGCCAATCTGGGTCCCCGCGGCCATCGCCGGGAGGAGGACCTCGGCACCGAGCGCCCCGCTCGTATGGACCAGTGCCTGGCCCGAATACAGGCGGAGGCTTGAGGCGAGGCCGGCCAGGGCGTCGTCGGGCACGGCCAGGATGATCAGCTCGGCCTCGTCGAGGATGGCCGTCGCCTCGGCAAACGCCCGGGTGCCGCCGACCAGGCGGCTGAACCGTTCGCGGCGCGCCGCGTCGCGGCTGGCCACGGCCGTGATCGGCCAGCCCGCCCGGCTGAGGGCAACCCCGAGGGCCGTCCCGACGGCGCCGGCGCCCACGATCCCGATGTAGGGCGGCTCGCCCGGAGCTGCGTGCTCGTGGGGATGACGATGGGCGTGGGGCCGGCCGTCGCCGTGATCGTGCCCGCGGGCCGCCTCGGGCGACAGCTCGAGGCCCGCTTCGGCCGCCACCGCCGCGAGCCGCGTCTCGCTCGAGCCGGCCGACCCGGAGCCGTCCGCGGCCGGGTCACGCGGCTCGCCCCAGACCTTCATCGGCGGCAGTACGCTTCCATCCCGCGAGTCTAGCGACGCCAGAGAAGGGTCACCGGTGGCAATCCCCGATCCATTTTCCGCCCGTACCAGCCTGGGTCCGGGCCTGCCCGACTACTACCGCCTGGCCGCGCTCGAGGCCCTGGGCGGCGGACTCGGCACCCGCCTCGATGACGCGCCGATGACCCTCAAGGTCCTGCTCGAAAACGTCCTCCGGCATGCCGGGCGGGGCGTGGTCAGCGAAGACGACGTGCGCACCCTGGCATCCTGGCGGCCCGGCTCGCCCGCCGAGGCAGAGGTCCCGTTCATGCCGGCCCGGGTCCTCTTGCAGGACTTCACGGGCGTGCCGGCAATCGTCGACCTGGCGATGATGCGCGACGCGATGGCCGAGATCGGCGGCGATCCGGCCCGGATCAACCCGCTCGTGCCAGCCGACCTGGTCATCGACCACTCGGTCCAGGTGGACCAGTTCGGGACGCCCCGGGCATTCGCGTTCAACGTCGGGCGCGAGTACGAGCGCAACGGCGAGCGCTATCAGCTCCTGCGCTGGTCCCAGGAGGCCTTCGAAGGCCTGCGCGTGGTGCCGCCGGGGACGGGCATCGTCCACCAGGTAAACCTCGAGTACCTGGCCAGCGTGGTCGCCACCCGGGCCGATGCCGATGGGCCGGTCGCGTTCCCGGACACCCTGGTGGGGACCGACTCGCACACGACGATGGTCAACGGCCTGGGCGTCCTGGGCTACGGCGTGGGTGGGATCGAAGCCGAGGCGGTCCTCCTTGGTCAGCCGCTCTACCAGCCGATGCCCCGGATCGTCGGCGTCCGGCTGCACGGCAGCCTGCCCAGCGGCTCGACGGCCACCGACCTCGTCCTCGTGGTCACCGAGATGCTCCGCAAGTTCGGGGTCGTCGGCGCCTACGTCGAGTTCACCGGCGATGGCCTGGCCTCACTGGCCCTGCCCGACCGGGCCACGATCAGCAACATGAGCCCCGAGTTCGGGGCCACCTCGACGCTCTTCCCGATCGACGACGAGACCTTGGCCTACCTTCGCCTGACGGGGCGCGAGGCTGCCCAGGTCGAGCTCGTCGAGCGCTACGCTCGAGCCCAGGGCCTGTGGCGCGAGGCCGGGGCCGCGCCGAGCTTCGACGACCTCCTGGAGCTCGACCTCGCCAGCGTCGATCCGGCGGTCGCCGGCCCCCGCCGGCCGCAGGATCGGGTGCCCCTGGCCCAGCTTCCGGCCAACTTCCGAGCCTCCTTCCCGGAGGCCGCCCCATCAGCGGCCGCCGCCCGGATGGAGGGCGAAGGCGGGCCGGCGGACGGCGCCGATGGCGCCGTCGTCGTTGAGCTCGGTGCCGAGCGCGCCGTGATCCGGAGTGGGTCCGTGGCGATCGCGGCGATCACCTCCTGCACGAATACCTCCAACCCGACGGTGATGGTCGGGGCGGGCCTGCTCGCCCGGAATGCCGTTGCCCGCGGGCTGCGCGTGTCGGGGCTGGTCAAGACATCGCTTGCCCCGGGCTCGCGCGCGGTGACCGGTTACCTCGAGGCAGCCGGGTTGATGGCCCCCCTGGCCACCCTGGGCTTCGCCCTGGCCGGCTATGGCTGCACCACGTGCATCGGCAACTCCGGGCCGCTCGACGCGCCGATCGCAGCCGCGATCGAGTCCCATGACCTGGTGGTGGCCGCCGTCCTCTCCGGCAATCGCAACTTCGAGGGCCGGATCCATCCCCTCGCCCGGGCCAGCTACCTGGCTTCGCCACCCCTGGTCGTGGCCTTTGCCCTGGCCGGGCGGGTTGACATCGACCTGACCACCGAGCCCCTCGGCGTGGGCTCCGATGGGGCGCCGGTCATGCTGGCCGACATCTGGCCACGGCCCGAGGAGATCCGCACCGTCATCGGCGAGTCGATCTCGCCGGAGCTCTTCCGGCGGACCTATGCCAGCGTCTTTGCCGGCGATGACCAATGGCGGGCGCTGCCGATCCCGGCCGGCAACCGCTTCGCCTGGGACGCCACGTCGACGTATGTCGCCCGGCCACCATTCCTGGACGGGATTGGCATCGAGCCGGCTGCGCTGACCGACCTCGTCGGCGCCCGGGTCCTGGCTGTCCTCGGCGATTCGGTGACGACCGACCACATCTCGCCGGCCGGCTCGATCGCCCCGAGCTCACCGGCCGGGACCTGGCTCCAGGCCCACGGCGTGAGCCCGCTGGACTTCAACTCGTACGGCGCCCGGCGCGGCCAGCACGAGGTCATGATCCGGGGCACGTTCGCCAATATCCGCCTGCACAATGGCCTCGTCCCCGGTAAGGAGGGGCCGTTCACGGCCCACCTGCCCGACGGCGCCCAGATGTACATCTTCGAGGCGGCCGAGCGCTACGCGGCAGAAGGGGTCCCGCTGGTCATCCTGGCCGGCAAGGAATACGGCTCGGGGTCATCGCGGGACTGGGCCGCCAAGGGACCGGCGCTCCTCGGCGTGCGGGTCGTGATCGCCGAAAGCTTCGAGCGGATCCATCGCTCGAACCTGGTCGGGATGGGCATCCTGCCGCTCCAGTTC
>JBEPUS010000231.1:0-3936 GCA_041691435.1 Chloroflexota bacterium | reverse complement strand
ATCGGCCCGATTGGGCGGGAAGGGGTTTAGGGGATGTCCCTGCTGAAGCGGATCGAGAGTGCTCGACCCGGGACCGGTGGTCCCGGCGCCGCGCCGGGCAACGCCCCGGCGCCCGCCGGTGGCGCTCCCGGTGCACCCGGACAGCCACCGGCCACGCCGGCGCAGCGACTCATGTCGTCGGCTGGTCCGGTCCGGGAATCATTCCGGGACGTCAAGTTCCGGATCCAGAGCCGGGTCATCCAGGACCTGGATCCCAAGCTTGACCTGTCCAACCAGGTCGAGGTCCGACGCCAGATCGAAGAGATCTTCGGCAAGGTCATCGACGAGGAAGGCCTCGCCCTGACCCGTGCCGAGCGCGTCCGGATGCTCGAGCAGATCACCGACGAGATCATCGGGCTCGGCCCGCTTGAGCCGCTCCTGCGCGACGAGAGCATCACCGAGATCATGGTCAACGGACCCCGCCAGGTCTACATCGAGCGATCGGGCAAGCTGGAACTGACCAACGTGGTCTTCCAGAACGACGATCACGTGATGCGGATCATCGATCGGATCATTGCCCCGATCGGCCGGCGCGTCGATGAGTCGTCGCCGATGGTCGACGCCCGGCTCACCGACGGCTCTCGTGTGAACGCAATCATTCCGCCGCTGTCCCTCGTCGGGCCGGTCATCACGATCCGGAAGTTCTCGGCGTCGCCGTTCACGGTCGACGACCTGGTCCGCTTCGGGACGGCCACGCCCGAGATGTTCGACTTCCTCAAGGCGTGCGTCGAAGCCCGCCTCAACATCTTCGTCTCCGGTGGTACCGGCTCGGGCAAGACCACCACCCTCAACGTGCTGTCTTCGTTCATCCCCAACGATGAGCGGATCGTCACGATCGAGGACGCCGCCGAGCTCCAGCTCCGCCAGGAGCACGTGGTCACGCTTGAATCACGGCCCCCGAACATCGAGGGCAAGGGCGCGGTCCCGATCCGGGAGCTCGTCCGCAACGCCCTGCGGATGCGGCCCGACCGGATCATCGTCGGGGAGTGCCGTTCGGGCGAGGCGCTCGACATGCTCCAGGCCATGAACACGGGCCACGACGGCTCCATGTCCACCGGCCACGCCAACTCGCCCCGGGACATGCTGTCGCGCCTCGAGACCATGGTCCTGATGGCCGGCGTGGATCTGCCCCTGCGGGCAATCCGCGAGCAGGTCGCCTCGGCCGTGGACCTGATCGTCCAGCAGAGCCGGCTCAAGGACGGAACCCGCAAGATCGTGAACATCACCGAGATCCAGGGGATGGAAGGTGACGTGATCGTGATGCAGGATGTGTTCGTCTTCGAGCAGACCGGCATCGTCGAAGGCAAGATCATTGGCCGGCTGAAGCCGACCGGCATCCGGCCGAAGTTCGTCGAGAAGTTCGAGGTCATGGGAATCGCCCTGCCTCCGGGCCTGTTCGGCTTCGCGTACTAGCGGCGGCACAGGAGAAATTCGATGCAGATCAGCTTGATCGTCGCGATTGTCGCGGCCGCCGCAGTCGTCCTGATTGCGCTCGGCCTGGCGACGTCGGGCGGTGGCTCCGGAGTCAGCGCCCGGCTGGAACGCTATGCGTCCGGCAAGCCTGACGCCAAGGCTGCCGGTGCCGGCGGCATCGGCGACATGATCAACCAGAGCGTTGCCCTGGCCAACCTCAACCGGGTGGTCGAGCAGCGTGATTTCGGTGCGAACCTGGCCCGGGACATCGCCCGGGCGGACCTCCACCTCAAGATCAGCGAGTACTTCATGATCTGGATCGGTACCACCCTCGGGGTGCCGGCCGCCATGCTGGCCGCTTCCCTCGTCCTGCCGGCGCTGGGCAACCCGTTCGTGCTGCTCATCGGTGGCCTGATCGGCTTCGCCATCCCGCGCTTCTGGCTCGGCCGTCGGCGGAGCGGCCGCCTCAACCAGTTCAACAAGCAGCTCCCGGACACGATCACCCTGATCGCCAACGGGCTGCGCGCCGGATCGTCCTTCCTGCAGGCCATCGAGCTGGTCGTCCGCGAAGCGCGGCCGCCGGTCTCGACCGAGTTTGCCCGGGTGATCCGCGAGGTCAACCTGGGACTCGCCTTCGACGAGGCCCTGGAGAACATGGTCCGGCGCGTCCGGTCCGACGACCTCGAGCTGATGGCCACGGCCATCTCCATCCAGCACAACGTCGGTGGCAACCTGGCCGAGATCCTCGACTCGATTGCCTACACCATTCGCGAGCGAGTCCGGATCAAGGGCGAGATCCGGACCCTGACGGCTCAGCAGCGCCTGTCCGGCTACGTCGTCGGCTTCCTGCCGATCGGCCTCGCTGGCTTCCTGTTCATCGCCGCACCCGGCTTCATGGCCCCGATGTTCGACGACTCCGTCAACATCGCCGGCCTGCCGGCCGGTGTCATCATCCTCATCTTCGGGGGTTTCATGATGTTCATGGGCTTCATGTTCATCCGCAAGATCGTCGACATCGAAGTCTGATCATGCTGCCAATCCTTGTTGCCGCCGCCGCTGCGGGGGCCATCCTGCTCATCGTCGCCGGCCTGACCGGTGGTCGCGCTGTCGACCCCGTCCAGGCCCGGCTCACCCAGCTCGGCACCATGCAGGCCAAGAACCTGGAAGAGCTCGAGCTCCAGGCGCCGTTCCTCGAGCGGACGCTCCGGCCATTGGCCGGGCGGCTGTCGGGCTCGGTCGCCCGAATCACCAGCACGTCGTTCGCGGATCGAACCGAGAAGAGCCTGGCTTTGGCCGGCAATCCCGGGGACCTGCGCGTAGCCGACTGGCTGGGCATCAAGGCCGTCGTGGCGATCATCTTCGGGATCGTCTTCTTCCTGCTCTTTGCCGTCGTCAACATCCTCGGGATGCAGTTCCTGCTCGGGGCGGGCATGTCGCTCCTGGGCGTGATCATCGGCTACATCGCGCCCGAGTTCTGGCTCGGCCGGCGGATCAAGGCCCGTCAGAAGGCCATCCTGCTGATGATCCCGGACACCCTCGACCTGCTGACGATCTCCGTCCGCGCCGGACTCGGCTTCGACGCCGCGCTGGCCAAGGTGGTCGAGAAGCTCAAGGGCCCGCTCTCCGACGAGTTCCGTCGGTCGCTGGCCGAGCTTCGCGTGGGCAAGAGCCGCCGGGAAGCGCTGCGTGACATCATCCCCCGCACCGAAGTGCCGCCGCTGACCAACTTCGTCGGCGCGATCATCCAGGCCGAGACGCTCGGCGTTTCGATCTCCAAGGTGCTCCAGGTCCAGTCCGAGCAGCTCCGGATCGAGCGTCGCCAGCGAGCCGAGGAACAGGCCGCGAAGGCGCCGATCAAGATGCTGTTCCCGCTCGTTGGGTGCATCTTCCCGTCGCTGTTCATCGTCATCCTTGGCCCGGCGATCATCCTGATCGTCAAGAACCTCAAGGCCTGACGCCAGGCGCTCCAGCGCGGTTCGCGAGCCGGATCACCCGGCCGCGGACCCGCCTTCGCCTCTGTCTGCGATGAGCCAGGTTCGCAACGTCGAGCGCGGCACGATTCTTGCCGCCCAGCTCGAGTCGGCCGATTCCCTGTGGGCCAAGTTCTGCGGCCTGATGGGTCGCTCCGGCCTGGCCGACGGTGCCGGGCTGTGGCTCGCGGGGAGCAACGGCATCCACATGATGTTCATGCGCTTCGCGATCGACGCCGTCTTCGTCGGCAAGCCCGAAGGCGATGGCACGCGTGAGGTGCTGGCCGTTCACCGCGCCCTGCCGCCCTGGCGCGGCGTGGTCTGGCTGGTCCGCGGCGCGAACGGCACGCTCGAGCTCCCGGTCGGCACGATCGACCGGACCGGCACCGCGGTCGGAGACTTCCTGACCTTCAGCTAGGGTCCGGCCGCGTGGCCCCGACGTCGGCGCGGCGCCGGGCCTGGGCACAGCGCCGCGCCGGCCCGCGCTCGAGCTGTCTCTTTTACACATCTCCGG
>JBEPUS010000230.1:0-3971 GCA_041691435.1 Chloroflexota bacterium | reverse complement strand
ACGTCAGCCCAGGAGTTCGAGCGCACGGCTCTCCCTCCAGCCGGCATCGAGGCGAACGGCGCGCGCCGCGATCCCCACCCGCCTGGCGGCCCGGGCGCGCTCGGGTGCGGCCGGGCCCAGGGCCAGCACCTCCACGGCAAAGCCGCTCCGGGCCAGCCGCCGCGCGGTCGCCAGCCAGGGCCGCGGATCGCGGGCGGTGACCACGACGAGCTGGGTGCCCGGCCGCAGCAGCTGGGCCATGCTCCCCAGGAGCGCGGGGAACGTGGCCGACGGGAACGAGCCCAGGCGGGCGAGCAGGTCGCCGATTCGGCCACTCTGGCCGGCGGCACCGCTGGGCGCGGCAAAGACGATCCGGCGATTGCTCCCCGCGAAGGATGCCGCGGCCAGGCCGCACGCGGCGCCCTCGGCCTCGAAGCTCCGGGCCAGTGAGGCCGCCACGATGCACAGCTCTTCGAGCGTATCCGCCTCGGCGGTTGGACTGGCCGGGTCGGTCCGGCGCCAGTCGTCGGCCCGGGTCTCGATGTCCAGCACGATCACCACATCTCGCTCACGGGCCGGGTCGAAGCGCTTGACCACCGCTGAGCCCAGGCGGGCCGTCGCCCGCCAGTGGATCCGCCGGACCGGGTCGCCGGCGACATAGGGTCGGACGCCGGCAAACCGGCTCGGATCGTCGACCCGGCCGCTCCGCGTCGCCCGCTCGCCCTGCCAGTCGTGGCGGGCGTCGAGGGCCGTGGTGGCCACGAGCCGCGGCCGGACGATCAGGGTGACCGGCATCGAGCGATCCTCCTCGGCAATCGTTCGGCCGAGCAGGTCGCCGGCCGCCAGGTGGACCTGGTCGAACCGGTGCACGCCGCGGTGGCCCGCGACCAGGTGGACCCGGCGCGTGATCCGCCGGTAGGGTGCCAGCGACCAGCCGTTGCGCAGCTCGGCGCGCCCGCCGATGTGGGTCGCCTCGGGCTCGCCGAGGGTCAGCCCGGCGGGCAGCGCCAGCTCGAGCTCGTCCGGCAGGACCTCGGCGATCCGCACCCAGGGGATCGGCAGCGGATCGCGGTTGCGCACGGTCAGGCGCATCTCGAGGGCATCGCCGCAGACCACCCGCTCCCGCTCGAAGGCGCGGATGACAACGAGGCCGCGCAGGCCGCGATTCACCGCGATCCAGCGCAGCAGCCCGACGCTGCCGACCACCACGCCGAGGGCGGCGATCGGGTAGCTCGCCGCGGCTCCGCCGATCAGCGCGAGGGCGATGCCGCCGAAGAACCAGGTCCGCCGTCCATCGCCCGGGTCGCGGGCGATCGTGGCGATCTCGGGATCACGTCCGTCGGGTGCCGCCTCGGGCGCCTCGGTGGCCCGGGACCCGGTCGCCCGCGATCCGGTCGATCGCGGCTCGATCACGCCGGATGATCGCCCGCCGGCCGGCCCGCTGGCCCCACCGGAACCGGGATCCCGGCCAGGGTCTCGGCGAACGCCCCCTCCATCGAGAGGCCGTGGAGCGCCGAATCGACGCTCAGCCGGAGACGATGGACCAGGACGGCCGGGGCGATCGAACGGATGTCGTCGGGCAGCACGAAATCGCGGCCGTCGAGGATGGCGCTGGCCTGGGCGGCCCGGAAGAGCGCGACGCTGGCGCGCGGGCTGGCGCCCAGCTCGATGTCCGCTCGCTCGCGGGTCGCGGCAACGATCGCCACGACGTGATCGGTCAGCTCGGGACTGACATGGACCTGGCGGGCCGCGTCGCGCAACCCGAGCAGCGCCGTCCGATCGAGCACCGGCTGGACCCGTTCGAGCGGGTCGGCGTCGGCCAGGTAGCGGCTGGCGATGCGGGCCTCGGCCGCCCGGGTGGGGTAGCCGATCCGGATCCGGACCAGGAATCGATCGAGCTGGGCCTCGGGCAGGCTGAACGTGCCCTCGTACTCGATTGGGTTCTGGGTGGCCAGGACGATGAACGGGTCAGGCAGTGGCCGGGTCTCGCCCTCGATCGAGACCTGCCGCTCCTGCATCGCCTCGAGGAGCGCGGACTGGGTGCGCGGGGTGGCCCGGTTGATCTCGTCGACGAGCAGGACGTTCGTGAAGACGGGCCCGGCGACGAACTTGAGGGTCAGGCCGCCGCCCTCCGCGAGGGTGGTGGCCGGCGCCAGGATGCTGGTCCCGGTCACGTCCGACGGCAAGAGGTCAGGCGTGCCCTGGACCCGCCCGAACTGCAGGTCGAGGGCGCGTGCAAAGGCCCGCGCAAGGAGAGTCTTGCCCACGCCCGGCACGTCCTCGATCAGGGCATGGCCTTCGGCGAGCAGGGCGATCGCAAGCAGGCGGAGGGCCTCGTCGCCGCCGACGACGGCCTCCGCGACCGCCGTCTGCAGGCTGCGCCAGGCGCGGGCCCCGTCGGCGACCGTGACCTTTGGCGGAGGAGTCGAATCGACGGTCATCTGCGGATCGTACGTCGCGGGGTGGCACAATTGCGTCGATGGCCGCCCGAGATCCCTTCCTGCGTTCCGACCCGGGCTGGTCGCTGCCTGCATTCAGCCGGCTGGCGCCGCCCTTGCCGCCCGAGCTGGTCGCTTCGCGGATCGAGGCCAACAGCCGGCCGGGCGACGTGGTGGTGGACCTTCACGGTCGCGGCGGCTGGATCGCCCGGACAGCCGTCGACCGCCAGCGCCGTGCCGCCAGCCTCGAGACGAGCCCGCTGACCCGGCTGCTCGCCGAGGTCGTCCTGCGGCCGCCCGACGTCCGCCACCTCGATGCGGCCTTCCAGGCGATCGCCGCCGCGCCCCGCGAGCAGTCCGCGCTGAAGGTCTGGCTCGGCGAGCGCTACGCCAGCCATTGCCTCACCTGCGGCCGGGCCGTGACCCTCGAAGAGGTGGTCTGGGAGCAGGCCGGCGACGAGCCGGCCCGCCCGATCACCAAGCAGTACCGCTGCATCGTCTGTCGGGATCAGCTGGGCGGCGGCGAGCAGCGCAACGGGCCGGTCGACGAAGCGGACATCGCGCGGACGGCCGAGATCCCCTCGGACCTGCCGGCCCGCCGGATGCTCCGCGAGCGCTTCCCGTATCCCGAGGGCGAGTCGGGCATCGTCGATTCGGTCCTCGACCTGCACACGCCCCGCCAGCTGCTCGGGCTGCAGGCGATCCTCGAGCGGATCGAGACCGACCTGCGCGCCCCGGCCGTCGAGGCCGCGATGCGCCTGGCGCTCCTCCACGCCATCGTCCCCGCCTCGCGCCTGAACGGCTATCCCGGCCGGATCGCGACGCTCCGGATCAGCCACGGCCGGGTCAAGCTGCCGGGCGGCGGCCAGTGGCGCGAGCGCAACCCGTGGCTGGCCTTCGAGGATGCCTACCGGCTGGTGCGTGGCTTCGTCCAGCGCCTCGAGGGCGCTCCGCTGGGGCCGATGCAGGCCCGCTTCGGGGAGGACTTCCAGGCGCTCGCGGAGGGCACTGGCAACGTGGTCCTCCGGCTGGGTACGCCGTCCACGTTCCGGGCGCTGGCGGCCGAGGCCGAAGCACTTGGGCGAGCTCCCGATCGACCCCGGATCCGGCTGGTGCTGGGCCAGCCGCCCCTGCGCCCGAACCAGGAGCGCCTGTCGTTCGCCTACGTGGGCACGGCCTGGGTCCTGGGCCGCGAAGCCGCCTCGCTGGTTCCCATCGAGGCCCTCCTCGGCACCACCGCCCGCGTGCCGTGGGGCTGGCAGTCGGCCCAGATCCGGCGGGCCTACGAAGCGGCCGCGCCGATCCTCGCGCGCGACGCCCGGGCGATCCTCATCCTGGAGCCGGGCGGCCCGGAAGGGCTGCTGGCAGCGGTCCTCGGTGGCGTCGGTGCCGGCTACCGGCTCGTCGCCGCGCGGCTGGCCGAGCCCGGCGAGGAGACCGGCGGCATCGTGGAGTTCGTGCCGCCCGGGGCAGCGATCCCGGTTGGGCCGCGGACGCGGGCGAATGTCACGCTGCCGGCCGTCCCCGGCGGTCCCGGCGATCCCGACCTGATCC
>JBEPUS010000229.1:0-3976 GCA_041691435.1 Chloroflexota bacterium | reverse complement strand
ATGCCGGCGACGCGAACCACTTCGGCAGCGGGCCCGACTCCAAGACCTTCACCATTCTCAAGATGGCGCTGACGATCACCGCGACTGACAGCTTGACGAAGGTCTACGACGGAACTACGTCCTCGACAGTCGTGCCGGCCATTACCGGTGGTTCAATCCAGGGTACCGACGTCCCACACTTCATCCAGGCCTTCAACACCGCGTCGGTTGGGACGGGCAAGACGGTCACTCCTTTAGGCACCGTGACCGACGGCACTGGCGGCAACAACTACAGCTACAGCTTCGTAGCCAAGACGAACGGATCCATCACGCTCGCGCCAACCACGGTCACGTCAGGGAGCCTGTCGGTCCCGTACAACTCGATCGATCAGGTCATCACCCTCTCGGCGAGCGTGAGCTCGACGACGATCGTCAACGAAGGCACCGTGACCTTCAAGGTCCTCGACGGCGCCCTCCAGCTCGGAGCGACCGTGACCTCGGGGACGGTGTCCGGTGGGAGCGCCAGCGCGAGCTGGACCCTGCCCGGCGGCACGGCGGCCGGCACGTACAGCATCCAGGCCCACTACAACCCGGCCACGGTCGCCCCGAACTTCTCGGCCAGTGACACATCCGGGGCCGGGATCGGCACCCTGACGGTCACCCCCGGCAACTTCCTCTCAGACGTCGCGGCGGCCGACCCGAGCTTCAAGCACATTGATGGCTTCGATGTCCTGTTCGGCAAGGGCAGCACCAGCTCGACCCTCACCCTGAAGAACACCAACCCCGGCACCTTCCACTACCAGCTGACGCTGACCAACGAGACCGGGACGACGATCCACGGCAAGGGCACCACGCTCCCGCCGCGCTACGTGAACAACGTCGCCATCGCCGATACGGATGGAGCCTCCAGCTCGGTCGTCCTGACCGTGCCTGACCTCCCTGTCAACGTTGGCACGACGACCCCAGCTTCCGCTGCCGCCCTGGGTAAGCCGGCATTCACGCTCCAGGGCGGGCAGCCCGTCCGGGTCCGGCCCGGTGACGGCGACAGCGGCGATATGTCCGGCATCATCATCAAGTGGCTCGCCTCGATCCCGAGCGGCTACACCGACTGCGGCCAGGTACCCGATCCCACAACGGGCTCGGCCTGGCAGACCGGCTCGCTCGGCGATGGCGCCGTCGTCAAGTGCATCAAGATCGACGGCTTCTCGATCCCGAAGCACGGCAAGGCCAAGATCGACGTCAACTACGAGCTCCGCATCAAGAACACGACCGGTTGGTCGAGCACCGCGCAGGCGGCCTTCCGGGCCGGCTTCTCGTTCCGCTCAAACACCTTCATCACCTTCGACTCGACCTTCCCGATCGTCACGCTCCGGAACGTGACCTACAGCGCCAACCAGGCTGCCGGCCTCGTGGGTGCGGGCCAGCAGGTCACCGCCGTCGGCGGCTTCCTGTTCGACACCAACGGCAACGGCGTCCAGAGCGCCGTCGTCCGGCTCTACGCGAGCCAGGCACTCGCGCAGTCGAGCAGCTGCTCGTCGACCAATGAGCTCGCCGAATTCACGACCCTCGCCGACGGCTTCTACTTCATCGCGAACACCGGTATGAACAACCTCGACTCCGTCGGCAACAGCCTGGCCTCGGGGATCCAGTACTACGAGGCGATCTGCGGTTTGCCATTCAGTCAGCAGTACTGGCCGGCCCGCTACATCGATCACAAGCTCGCCAACAAGGAGTTCGACGAGGAAGACTTCTACGTTGCGGCTCCGGCCCGGATCGCGTTCGGCGGGCAGCCGTCGAGCACCCGGGTGGGTCGATCCCTCGGGACGGTCACCGTCATGGTCCTCGATGGCTTCGGCAACGTCGTGACCGCCGACAATACGGACACGATCAACCTGACCCTCAGCCCGTCGGCGGGCTCCCTTGGCGGCACGGTGTCGAAGACGGTGGTGAACGGCGTCGCGTCGTTCACGAACCTCACAGTCGCCGCGACCGGGAGCTACACGCTCTCGGCCACCGGGGGACCCGGAACGACGACGAGCAACCCGTTCACGATCTCGCCCTGATCAAGGCCAGTCCAGCGACACGGAAGGCCCGGGCTGCACCCGGGCCTTCTGATTCCGGGCTCGGCAATGGATCCGAAGGCCGGATCGTCAGCCGGATCGACGTCGTCGGAACATCGTCACAGCCACCGCGCCGATCACTACCAGCACCAGGAGCGCGCCGAGAACCGCACCACCGTTCGCGGAACCGCCGGCGCCCACGCCGGCCGGGGGAGAGGTCGGACCCGGCGTCGCGGCCGATGAGTCGGTGGGCGCCGGTACCGGCGTGTGGAAGTTCGGCGGCAGGGTGCCGGCCGGTGGCGTAGGTCCGGTCGGTACGGACGTGGCCGCGACCGGCGTCACCGTGATCGTGCCTTTCAGTCTCGAGCCGCTGGTCGTGTCGTGATAGGCAAACGTGCCCGCGACATCGAAGACGTTGCCGAAGGCATCGCCGGGATTCAGCGGCCCGCTGTCGAACGACCCGTCGTCGGCGGTGACCGTGTGCTTGGCCGAGCCGTCGTTCTTCCAGAAGACGGCGTCGTGCTGGGCGATCGTCAGGGTGGCCGGGGCGTAGGCGCCGTCGCTGATCGAGATGTTCGGCGCGGGCGTCGCGGCTCGGATCGCGCCGGGGACCGCCAGCACGGCCAGGAGGATCAGCCACCCGCCGGCGGTGCCAAGGACCGTCACGGCGAGGCCGGCCGGGGCGGACGCTCGGCGGCGATGTGTCATGCCCGAAGTATCGGTCACGCCGCCCGGCCTCGGTGATTTCCGACACCGGTACTCAAGCCGGGCGCGGGCACGCACCAAACGGGACCTGTCTCCCATAGGAGGAAGGTCCCGGGAGGACCGACGCTCTCCGGACCGCTCGCACCTTCGCGGGCCGGCAAGGGGAGGTCGTTCATGTTCCATCGCACGATCGGTCGCGCAGGTGCCATGGCCGCCGCCGCGGTCCTGCTCCTGAGCGCCACGACCTTCGCCGACAGCGTCGCGGCCGATGGCGACCTCGTGACGGCCGACGTGCAGATCCTGGTGGACCTTGGGACGGTGGCCCCTGGGGCCACGATCCATCGCGACGTCAACCTGACCTTGTTCTGTGCGGGCCTCCGTCATGTCGATCCCGGCCAGATCGTGACGGTCGACCAGGTCGAGGCAACCGTCCCGGACCAGGGCGGCTCGATCTCGGCGACGAGCACGACCATCGGGCCGGTGCCGGCGGAGTGGGCGAACGACACGGCCGGCATCTCAGGCTGCGCCGGGCCGATGCATGTCGACGGCGACGGGCCCAGCCACGTCACGATCGTGGCCCCGACCGTGCCGGGAACCGGCTACGCCTTCCTGGTCACCTACGGCCGCTCGCTGGCGCCGGCCGGTGTCGCGGATGCGTCGAGCACGACGGGCTTCACCATCGTGACCTTCACCCTGGCCGTCGGGGACCCGGAGGCGGATGCGAGTCCGCCGGTGTTCACGGCCGCCCCACCCGACCTCGAGCTGACCACGGCCGACCCAGGGGGAGCGCTCGTGGACTTCGCCCTTCCGGCCGCTACCGACGACCGCGACACCCAGCCCGCCGTCCGCTGCGATCCTGCCTCGGGCTCGACCTTCCCGGTCGGGGTCACAACGGTGACCTGCACGGCGACCGACGCCAGCGGCAACGTGGCGACCGCGTCGTTCACGGTCACCGTGCATCTCGCGACGCTGAGCTGGAGCGACCCGCTCCATACCACCGATCTCGTGATGGCCCGCGGACGAAGCCTGCCGATCAAGGTTCAGGCGTGGCTCGACGGCACGACCCTCGCCGGGAACGGGAGCCTCGTGGTGACCGACTGCGGCACGGCAGGCGTGCCACAGGCGACGCTCCCAATGACCCGCCAGAACGGCCGCTGGATGGCCGTCCTCGACACGTCGATGCTGAGCCTCGGCTGCCACCGCGTGGCGCTGGTCGCGAACGGCCTTGTGCT
>JBEPUS010000228.1:0-3986 GCA_041691435.1 Chloroflexota bacterium | reverse complement strand
CGGCGGCCATGAACACCCGGGTGTACATCGCCCGCTTCACGCCGATGTCCCGGACGCGGCCGGCCTTTTCCTCGAATCGGGCAATCTCGACCTGGGGCTGGCCAAAGAGCTTGACCAGGAGGGCGCCGGCCACGTTGAACCGTTCGGCCATCATCGAGGTCATGCTCGCGTTGAGGTTGTAGCTCTCGAGCGTGATCGCCTGGATCCGACGGCCCACGAACCGGGCCGGCAGGATGATGATCGGCAGGAGGGCCAGCCCGACGAGCGTGATCTGCCAGGACAGGAAGACCATGGCGATCAGGGTCACCACGACCCCGATCGCGTTGCCGATCACCGAGGAGAACGTATCGGTGAACGCCTGCTGCGCGTCGGTCACGTCGCTGTTCAGGCGGCTGACGAGGGCGCCGGTCTGGGTCCGGGTGAAGAACGAGATCGGCATCTCCTGGAAGTGGGCGAAGACCTGCGTGCGCATGTCGAAGATCAGGCCCTCACCGATCCGCGCCGAGATCCAGCGCTGCCACAGCGACAGGCCGGCGTCGGCGATCGCCAGGGTCACGAGGACGATTCCCACCTGGACGATGAACGCCGAGTTCCGGGGCAGGATCCCGTCATCGATGATCGCCCGGTAGAGGAGCGGGTTCGCGGCGCCCAGGAGCGCGTCGACGATGATCAGCACCAGGAAGACGGCCAGCTTGCGGCGATAGGGCCGGGCGAATGCCGCGATTCGCCGCAGGATCCCGGGCGAGAGCTTGTAGGCGCGGATCGAGTCGTCGCGCCGGAATGAGCGCATCAGGCTGGCGCTCCCGGCGCCACCCCGCCGGCTGGTCACGCGAAGACGCCGTTCAGCTGGTGCATCCGTCCATTCTCGGACCTTGCCGGCGGAACCGCCCGCGGGGCGCTTAGACGAGGCGGGCTGCGAGCATCCCCACGTAGACGGCTGCGAGACCGCCCGCCACGCTGGCCGCAACGTTGATCGTCGCCGCCCCGGCGTTGCCGGCACTGATCAGGCCCATCGTCTCCGCGCTGAACGTCGAGAACGTGGTGTAGGTGCCGATCAGGCCCACCGCCAGGCCGGTCCGCAGCCAATCCGGGCCCAGCTGGTGCTCGGCGAAGATCGCCAGGGTGAGCCCGAGCAGGAACGAGCCCGTCAGGTTGATCACGAGTGTCCCGTATGGAAAGGCGGAACCCAATCGATCGGCCACCCAGCCGCCGACCAGGTAGCGAGCATTCGCACCGAGCACGGCGCCGATCGAGATCGCCAGGAACGTCACGGTCCACCCACCTTTCTTCGGGGGCAAAACAAACGGCCCCAGGTCTGCACGGCAGTCCAGGGGCCATCAGCCCGATATCGGGCGGTTCAGGCACTCGAAACGAATGCCTCGGCGGGATCCATCGCCGTGGACCGATCCTACGAGCCCGATGGTCCAGGCGTCAATGGCCGGCCCGGACGGCCGAGGCCGCTCCGAAAACCACCGTTTGGCCTGCGGCCGTACCATCGAGCGACGGTTGCACTGACAACCACTCGTCCACCCGGGAGAACCCATGCGCCGCTCGCGACTCCTCATTGCCATCGCTCTCTTCCTCATCGGCCTGGTCTGGATCGGCCAGGGGACGGACGTCATCAAGGGCAGCGCCATGAGCGGCGGCGGGATCTGGGGCGTGGTCGGTGGCGTCCTGGTCGTGGCGGCCGCCCTCGTCCTCATCAACGAGCGCCGGCGACCCGCGACCGGCGGGTGACCGTCAGTTGTCCTGCGAGAGGACCACGACCGCGTAGGGCGCCACACTGACGAGGCCGCTCTGCTCCTGGCCGTCGAGCTGGCCCCCGTCCGCTCCGATATCGTCGGCGATCGAGGCCCCGAAGTCGGGGGCGTAGACCGTCGAGTCGGAGTTCAGCCGGACCCGCCAGCGCCCGGGCCGCGGCAGGCCGATCGGCAGGTCCACGATCGGCTGGGTCGAAAGATTGGCGATGACGACGATGTCGTCGCCCGGCCCACCCTCGAGCCAGCGGTGCCAGGCCAGGAGCTTGAGGGTCTCGTCGGCCCGCAGGATCGCGGTGTTCGGACCAGTGAGTCCTGCCGAGCGGCGCTCGGCGTTCCGGCGCAGGGCGATCAGGTCGCGATGGAGCTGGAGGATCCCCGCGTGGCGGTGCGACTTCGACCAGTCGATCGGCGCGGTGTCATCGAACCAGCGATCCTCGAGGAGCTCCTGGCCCTGGAAGAGCATCGGGATCCCCGCGGCCAGCAGGGTGATCGCCGAGCCGAGCGTGGCCCGCTTGCGAGCGAACCAGTTGGCGGCGTCACCCGGCGCGACAGCCTCCGCGAGGCGCACGTTGCCGTTCGCGACGTCGTCATGGGACTCGACATAGATCACCCGGCTGAACGGCTGCTCGCCGCCCGCCAGCAGCGCCCCGGCGACCGAGCTCACGTCGCGCTCGTCGTCGGCGCCGGCGGTCAGCGCCGTGCGCACGGTTCGCAGGAAGCCGGTGTCCCAGTAGGCGCCGAAGCCCGCGCCGCCGTCGGCCGTCGCGACCACCAGTGATCCCGGATCGCCGAGATCCTCGGCGATCGTCAGCTTCCACGGCTGGCGCTCCCGGATCTCGTCATTGATCCAGGCCATGAACGACCAGCCCTCGGCCAGCTCGGTCTCGGGCCGCTCGTCGACCGTCCGGATGTAGAGGGTCGAATCAAAGCGCAACCCGTCGGCCCGGAACTCTTCCAGCCAGGTCAGCGCACTGTCGCGCAGGAACGAGCGAACCTCGCCCCGGCCGTAATCCGGGCGGGTGTTGCCCCACGGCGTGACTGCCCGCTCGTCGTTGTAGAAGTAGATTCCGCCCCATTCCCCCTCGGACCAGCCGTCGAAGCGCCACAGGTCGAGATCGCCCGGTCCGAGATGGTTGTACACGACGTCCACGATCACCGCGATCCCGTGCTCATGGGCGGACCGGATGAAGCGCTTGAAGGCGTCCGGCCCGCCATAGCTCGATTCGATCGCGAAGATATGGGCCGGGTTGTAGCCCCACGAGACCTCGCCCGCGTATTCGAAGGGCGGCATGACCTGGATCGCCCCGATCCCCAGCTCCTGCAGGTAGGCCATCCGGCGGATCGCCCGGTCGAACGTCCCCGGCGTGTCGGTCCGCGCCCCGAACGTCCCGATGTGCATCTCGTAGACCACGACCTCGTGCCAGTCGGGCGTCCCGTAGCTCGCGCGGCCCCAGTCGAACGCCGCCGGGTCGTAGACCACGGCATTGCCGATCGAGCTCGTCACCTGGCGGGCGTACGGGTCGATCCGCGACAGGCTCCCGTCGGGGGTTTCCAGGCGGTAGCGGTATTCGGCCCCGACAGCGATACCGGGTACGTCCGCGGACCACGTGTCCGACGAGTCGCCAGCCGGATCGCGCGCGAGGGCGACCCCGGGTTCGGCCCAGTCGTTGAACGAGCCGCTGACCGAGACGGCCTGGGCGTGGGGCGCCCAGACCCGGAAGGAAACGCCGCCGGGGTGGGGTAACGCGCCCATGCCCGCCCGAGGCGAGGGTGCGGCCGGCGCGGGCAGCTCATCCGATCGGGCCGATGCCACGGCGCGATCGTAGCAGCGCGGATCAGCCTGGCGGCGGAGGCACGAAGTAGCCGGTGACGTCGAAGATGACATCGGCCTTGGCGCCGGCCGGGGCCACGTAGACGACGCTGAGGGTGGGCAGCAGGCCCGAGGTGTTGAGCGGGGTGGTGACCCCGTTGGCCCGGTTGTCACCGAGCGGGAAGTTCAACGTGGACGTCGTGGGGCTGTCGGTGGGGCTGGTCGTCAGGCTCAGGTAGCCGGCGGCGGTCTGGCCGGTGACGGTGAGGTTGCCGGTGACGGCGATCGCGTCGCTCGGGACCGGCCCGCCGCTGAACGTGAACGTCTGGTTGTGGTTGGCGCTCAGGTGGGTCAGGCCCAGGGCGACCTTCGAGTTGATCACCCGGGTCGGGCCCACCACGACAAAGGTCGCGCCG
>JBEPUS010000227.1:0-3991 GCA_041691435.1 Chloroflexota bacterium | reverse complement strand
TCGAGGTCAGGCTGGCGTGCATCTGCAGGATCGTGTTGCTCTTGAGGACGTAGACGGGCAGGCCACGCTCCTCGGCGTCGCGGACCGTGGGCGGCTTCGAGCGGTACTCGCTACGCAGGGTCATGACCACATCGGCCTCATCGATGTTGCGGGCGATGATCACCGGCAGCTGGAGCTCGCGGATCGCCTGCTCGAGCCGCTTGCGGCTGACGCCGAACGGCAGCACCCGGAGCGTGGGCAGGAGCCCGTCGGTGACCCGCAGGACGGGGCTGTCGCCCTCGGGCGCGCCGGCGTCCTCCTCCTCGGCCAGGTCGTCTTCGTCGTCCGCCTCGAGCTCGGCCGCGATGGCGCCGAGCGGGGCGTGGGGAGCGATCGGGCCCGTGGCCGACTGGCTCCGGCGCGGTCCGCCCGGCTCGACCGACGAGGCCGCAGCGGCCGAGCCGCTGTCGACGGGTGCCGCCTCAGCCAGGTCGAGGGCATTGACCGGGGCGGTTCCCTCATCCGCCTTGAGGGCGGTCAGGGCCCGCGCGGCCTGGTCCCGCCAGGCTGCCTGGCGCTCACGCTCGCGCTGCTCGCGGGCGCGCCGGTCGGGCGCCGGCGGCGCTCCGCGCTCGAGCGGGCCGCGATCGGCGATCTCACCGGCAATGAACGGGTGATCTGGCGAGGCGAGGGGCGGCAGGTCCCTGGACCAGGAGCCCCGATCATCGCCGCCTCCCGGCTGGTTGGCGAGACGCTCGCCGGGCATCATCCCCGAGGTCTGCTCACCCGGCCGGCCGGGCCCGCCTATTCGACCGCGCGGACCCGTCTCGCGGGTGGTCCCGCCCCGGGTCTGGCGCCAGCCACCGCTGGCGCCCGGTCGATAGCCCGAGCGATAGCCGCCGGGCGCCGAGCCTGGGGCCGCCTCGCGATAGCCCCCACCCCGGTACGAGCTGTCGCCACGCCAGCCGGGCTCCATGCGCCACGGACTGCCGGTCCCGATCAGGCCGGCAAAGCGCTCGCTGCCGAGCGTCTCGCGAGGTGATGGCCGGGGTCGCGACTGGGAGCGATGGACGCCCTCCTCGTCGCGCCAGCGCAGCTCGGGAGCCACCGGGTCGCCACGCAGCATCTCATCGACGGTCTCGGCAACATCGGCGTGAACCGTCACCCGCTCGCGATCCTGGATCTCGATGATCACGTCGAACGTCGGCGGCTGCTTCCGCTCAAGCACGCTCTTCTGGGAGCGCCGGCGACGAGCCTCCTCGTCACCCAGGGTGACGCTCTGGATCCCGCCGATCAGGTCCGACAGGGTGGGGTTCAGCATGAGGTTGTCGAGGTTGTTGCCGTGGGCCGTGCCGATCAGCATGACCCCGCGCTCGGCGATCGTCCGGGCCGCCTGTGCCTCGAGCTCGGTCCCGATCTCGTCGATGACGATCACCTGGGGCATGTGGTTCTCGACGGCCTCGATCATCACTTCGTGCTGGAGCGAAGGCGTCCGGACCTGCATCCGGCGGGCCTTGCCGATGGCCGGATGAGGTATGTCGCCATCGCCGGCGATCTCGTTGCTCGTGTCCACGACTACGACCCGCTTGCCGAGGTCATCGGCCAGGACGCGGGCCGCCTCGCGCAGCATCGTGGTCTTGCCGATGCCCGGACGGCCCATGATCAGGATCGACTTCCCGCTCTCGACGAAGTCGTTGATGATCTCGATCGTGCCGAAGACCGCCTTGCCGATCCGGCAGGTCAGGCCGACGATCTTGCCGCTCCGGTTGCGGATCGCACTGATCCGATGGAGGGTGCGCTCGATCCCCGCCCGGTTGTCGTCACCGAACGTGCCGATGTGATCGACGACGTAGGCCAGGTCCGACTCGTCGATCTCGCGGTCGAGGAGGGTCACCTCGCTGTTCGGAAAGCGCGCCTCCGGGCGGCGGCCGAGGTCAAGGACCACCTCGATCAGGGTCGACTGGTCGGGCAGGGCGTGGACAGCGTCAACCACCTCCGGCGGCAGGGCCGCAAGGAGCAGTTCGAGGTCGTCCATCGCTTCACGATCGGAGTTGGCGGGGACTGCAGTCACGGGACCTCCGGGGTCGGCGGTGCAGAGGGGTGGACCCGGGTCACATGATCGCCGGCACGAGCGCCGGCTCGGCGACCCGGACAAGAGCTTCCTTGAGCAATAGCGTGACGCTGGATTCGACCTCGAAACCGGCCTCCTCGAGCCGGCGGTCAATCGGGGATTCGTACGTACGAACCGACGAGATCACGCCGTGCTGCGCTTCGCGGCGATTGCCGGTCCGGGCAGCGATCACGCCCAGACCGTACTCCACAAGCGGCCCGACGTCCGACTCGGGCCTGGCCAGGATCTTCAGGTAGTGAGGCTGGTCCTCCTTGGCCACGGCGATCTGGATGAACGCCGACAGGCCCGTTGGGTCCTTGCTGCTTTCAGGCTGGTCCTGGACGAAGGCCTCGATGTCGGCGAAACGGAGGATTGGCGTGAGGCTGGAGCGCGGCACACGCCAGCCGGCGCCCTGGCGCTCCCAGTCCGGCAGGCGATAGTCCTCCAGGCGCTGCACCGGCTGCGGGGTCACGAGCGCGTACAGGCGGGCGAGGGCCAGCGCATCGATCGGGGCCACCGGCCGGATCCCGCAGCTTGCGGCCTGTTCATCCGACCATGCCTCGGGCAGTGCCTCGGTCGAGTCGCGAAAGAGGATCTGCTCCTCGCCGTAGCGCACGAACCCGGCCTGCATGAACAGCTCCACATTGCCGTCGGCCTCGGCGCAGGCGACATGGAAGCGCAGGGCTCCACGTTTGGCACCGTCACGCAGGAGGTGCTGGACCAGCCGGAAGCGGATGTCGCCGGCGTCCCCCTGGCCGATCGCGTCGAGCTCGACCACGGTCCACTCGTCGCGGTGGCTCTCGCGCTCCACCCGCAGGAGGCCGCTGATCCGGCGATCCTCCTCGTAGACATAGAGGAGATCGTTCGGCTGGAACGCGCCGAGCGGCAGCCGGAACAGGCTGAAGACACCCATCCGCGGCCGGGTGACCGGCAGGCCGAGCGAACGGGCGGCATCCGTCTGGGCCAACCGAGACAGCTCGCCGAGTGCCGCAAGATCGGTCAGGCGGGCCATCCTGACCTTGCCCGAGAGGGTCATCGCGCCGTCCGATCGCGGCGGACGGGGTGGTGCCGCCGGCCGGAGCCCTCGCCCGGGTCGTCGTGCTCGGCCGCCATCGTGGCGACCAACCGGTGGAACCGCGTCTCACCGGCCAGCTCGGGGTGGAACGCGGTCGCGATGATGTTCCGCTCGCGGACCGCCACGATCCGGCCGTCGTCAAGCCGGGCCATCACCTCCACGCCCGAGCCGACCCGCTCGATGACCGGCGCACGGATGAAGACGCCGTCGACGGCCTCGTCGCCGAGCATCGGGACCTGGAGCGCACCCTCGAACGAGTCCAGCTGGCGGCCGAAGGCATTGCGCCGGACCGTCACGTCGAGCAATGGCAGGACCGGCTCCTCGCCACCGGCGATCTCGCGGGCCAGCAGGATCATCCCCGCACAGGTGCCGAAGATCGGCGCGCCGGTCTCGGCCAGGTCGAGGATGGGCTGGCGCAGACCCCAGCGATCGATCAAGCGGCGCATCGCGGTGCTCTCGCCACCGGGCAGCGTCAAGCCGCTGACACCATCGAGGTGCTCCGGAAGGCGTACCTCAACCGTTTCGACACCGATCGAACGGTACGTGCGGACGTGCTCGATGAAGTCGCCCTGGACGGCCAGGACTCCGATCTTCATGCGTCTGGCCTGTACCGGCCTACCAGCCCCGGATCGCCAGCCGCTCCTGATCCGGGATCGACTCCATGCTGATCCCGCGCATCGCCGCGCCGAGGCCCTTGCTGACCTCGGCGAGCAGTGCCGGGTTGTCGAAATGGGTGGTCGCCTGGACGATGGCGTTGGCCATCCGGGCCGGATCCTCGCTCTTGAAGATCCCCGAGCCGACGAAGACGCCCTCGGCGCCGAGCTGCA
>JBEPUS010000226.1:0-4072 GCA_041691435.1 Chloroflexota bacterium | reverse complement strand
TGGTATCGTCGGGCCATGACCGAGTCCTCCACGATCGTCACGGTCCTCGACCGCGCCGGCTACCGCCTGACCGAGCCGCGCCGGGTGGTTGCCGCGTTGATCGCCGATCGGGCCGGCCATTTCACCGCGGCCGATCTCGTTGACGACGCCCGTGGGCGCCGCCTGGATGTCGGCCGGGCCACGATCTTCAGGGCGCTCGAGCTGTTCACGGAGCTCAGCGCGGTCGAACGAGTGGACCTGCCAAACGGCGAGCACGCCTACGTCGAGTGCGAGCCGATCCACCATCACCACGTGATCTGCTCGCAATGCGCCCGGACCACCGAGGTCGAGGCGTGCGGCATGCCGGCCGTTGCCCGCGAGGTGGGCAAGGCCACGGGCTACAAGATCCAGTCGCATCGGCTGGAGCTGTTCGGGATCTGCCCCGATTGCCAGGCAGCCAACAGCCGGCGCGGCTGACCCAGCGGCGAGGCCCATCATCCCCGGCCAGGCACCAGTTCCAGGACCCGCGGCGCGACGCAAGCAGAAAAAACCGCGTCGGCCGCCTTTGGACGCCGGACCCGCGTCCCGGCGGCCAAAGAACGCCCCGGTGTCTCGTCCGCTGTGGCAGAACCCGACGGCGATCGTCACGGCGCTGGCGGTGATCGCCACGATTGCCCTGATCATCGTCGTCAACTCTCGCCCGGCGGTCCCGAACAACCCAGCGGTCCTCAATCCGCCCGCCGCTCCGGTCGCCGATTCGATTCCCCGTCAGGGCGCGCTCCTCGGCTCCAGCACTGCGCCGGTGAAGATGGACGCGTGGGAGGACTACCAGTGTCCGTACTGCGATGTCTGGACGGAACAGTGGGAGCCGCACGTGATCCAGGACTTCGTGGCCACGGGCATCCTCAGCTACCAGTTCCACGACTTCGCGTTCCTTGGCCAGGAGTCGGTCGATGCCGCAGTAGCCGCACAGTGCGCCGGCGACCAGGGCGAGTTCTGGCAATACCACGGCTGGCTCTACGCGAACCAGGACTCCAGCGGCGAGAACCAGGGCTGGTTCACCCGGGCCAGGCTCGATGCCATTGCCCTCAAGGTTGGCCTGAACCAGGCCACGTTCGATACCTGTCTCGCGGATCCGGCCAAGGCGACCGCCGTCGAGGCCGAACGCCAGGCTGGCGCGGCACTCGGCGTGAACGAGACACCGTCGATCTTCATCAACGACAAGCTCCAGAACCTGGACACCTACCAGAGCCTTTCGGCGACGATTCGAGCATTCGTCCCCGCTGGCAGCCCCGTCCCGTCATCGAGCCCGGGTGCGGTCCCGTCGCCATTCCCGAGTGGCTCTGCGACGCCATAGCCGTGGCTCGCAGCGGACTGGCGGCCACCGGATTGGCCGTCATCGGATTGCTCATCGCTGGGTACCTGACCGTCACCAGGCTGGCTGGCGGGCTGCCCGTGTGCGGCCCATTGCACGGCTGCGAGACGGTGGCACTGAGCTCCTACAGCGAGATCATGGGCCTCCCCGTGGCGGCATTCGGCGTCGTTTTCTCGATCGTCCTGATCGGCCTCTCGCTCGGCTGGTGGCGGCGCCACGACGGACGCGCGCTCCTCGGCCTGTACGGCCTGGGCCTGCTCGGCGTCCTGTTCGTCGCCTACCTGACCTACCTCGAGCTGTTCGTGATCGGCGCCGTCTGCGTCTGGTGCGCGGCCTATGCCCTCACGGTGGTCGGCGGCTGGATCATCGCCGCAGTGGCCGTGCGTGGATCCGGACGAACCTGAGATGGGCCTCCGAGTCCCCCCGGCGTGCAGGACGATCGACCGATCCTCGATCGCCGCACGGGTAGGTAGGCTGGCAGAATGGCTTCATTGCCGCGCACCCGAGAGGGAGTCCAGCCTGAAGAGTCCGCGCAGATGTTGATCGGCGATAGTCCGCAGGGGGGCTACGTCTCGTGCCCGTCATGCGGCCGTCCGGTCGCCGATGGGCTCGTTCGGTGCACCGGTTGCGGGATGCGCATCCTCATGGGTGTCGCTGCTTCCCGGGCGCTCCTGTTCATGACCACCGGGGCCGTGCTCGGCCTGCTCCTTGGCGGCATCTCCGTGGGCTGGATCATGGGCATCACCCGGCCGGCCGGCCCGCCGCCGCCACCCGCTGCCGTCGTGCAGAGCTCGCCGGGCTCGAGCCAGTTGGCGTCGCCCGGATCGTCGCCCGCCTTCAACGTGGACCCCCTGGCCGCCAGCGCCCTGCGCCAGATCAATTCCACCGATACCCAGCTGGCGGGCTCGGTCTCCTCCCTCAAGCACGAGCTCCACTCCGGCTCGATCGACACAGGGGCGATCTCGGCAACGCTCCGGGAGATGTCCGCAGCCGCGACCTATGGCGCCTCGGTTGTGCCCTATCTCAGTGCCTGGCCGGAGGGTGCAAGCCTCCAGGCAGCCGTTGGCCGGATGTACGAGCAGGTGCGGTCAGTGGCCGCCAACGGCCTCAGTGCGCAGCTGGCCAGCCAGAGCGCCTATGCCGCGGCCGGCAACCAGATGGTGGCGCTCCTGGCGGTCCTGCCGTCGATCCAGGCCGCCGAGTTCAAGCTGAGCGCCTCGGGCGGCATTCAGCTGCCCGGTCAGCCGAGCCCGGCTGTGAGCCCTTCGCTGCCCGCTTCACCGAGCCCGGCCGCGTCGAACTGACGGGGGCGCCCGTCACGGCCGGACCCACGAACGATCAGCCGCCTGGTCCATAGCCGGTCAGCTCCACGTAGCCCTCGCCGCCGACCGCCTGGCCGGCAGTAACTGCATTGACCACCTGCGAACCCTCCCAGTAGACGACGCCGGTGGTGGCTCGCGTGTCGAGCTCCTGGCTGGCCACGGTCGGCCGCAGCCCGATCGACAGGTTCATCGCGGGGATCGACACGAGCCAGCCGGACGGGTAGGTGGTCCCGGTCACCGGCGACGTCCAGTGGCCGTTGGCCTCCACGCTGAACGCGCCCTTGTCCAGGTGGACGGCATGGCCCGAGGCGTCCACCACAGTTCCGTACACGAGGGCCGGGCTGCCGTCGGCCGCCCGGACAAGTGACAGGGTGAGGTCCGTGCCGTTCGCGAGGTTGACGGCGAACCAGTCCCAACCGCCACCACCCACGGCGATGAAGTCGCCCCACTGGTGGTCGAACCAGGCCGGGCCGTCGACCTGGAGGGTCTGGCCATCGACCACGATGGACCCGCTCGCGAGGAGGTCCGTCCGCGAGTAGTAGTACGAGCCACCAGCTGGTCCGAAGTCGATCCAGCCGGCGCCACCTTCGAGCACCGGGGGTTTGGCCGCCTTGAGGGTCAGGTCCAGGCCCAGGCCGCCCGGCGAGCCCGCGGCCGTCGCCTCGGCCGGGGAGAGCTGGGCGGCCAGTCGGTCGTCGCCGGCGACCCCGGCCATCGTCCAGGCCGGGCGTCCAGCCGTCGTTGGATCGCTCAGATCGGGCCCAAGCGAGAACGAGAAGCCGGCGCCCGGCGGCGGCGCCCGGTCCACCGCGGGTCCGACCACGCTGCGCTGGGCGTAGTGGAACGCGGTGTGGCCCTCGTCGGTGATCGCGAGATGGGCTGCCCAGGTCACCGGGAAGCCGCCCCTCTCGGCCCGGAAGATCACGTATTCGAAGCCGTACCGGGCACCGCTGGCCTGATCGCGCAAGTGGCCGGTGTAGTACCACCATTCGGTCAACCGGTGATGGGTGCCATCGTCGAGCGGGAACTGGATCGGCACGGGGTCGTGGATCAGCGCAGGCGCCGGCGTCGAGGACGGCTCGGGGCGCAGCGATGCGGCCGGGTTCGCCAGGATCGGACCACCGGCGCAGGCGGCGACAAGCACGGCGATGAGCCCCAGCCCGGGCAGGCGACCGCGCCGGGTGATCACCGGGCCACCTCGCGCACCGGATCGGCTTCGCCGCCCGGGACGCGGTCGGCCAGCCAGCGTCGCAGTCGCGCGGGCAGCCACCAGTTCCAGACACCCAGGAGGCGCATCGTGGCCGGCACGAGCAGCGCCCGGACGATCGTCGCGTCGATCGCCACCGCGATCGCCACGCCCCGCCCGACGGCCTTGATCAGGACGACGTCGGCGAAC
>JBEPUS010000225.1:0-4133 GCA_041691435.1 Chloroflexota bacterium | reverse complement strand
GCCTGGAGCGGGGCGATCGAACCGGCCGGAGCGATCGCAGCGAGCTCGGCACGGGCGTCCGCCAGGTCCTCGTCCGTCCTCGCCACCGTGGCCTGCGCACCGGTCAGCTCGCGCTCGGCCGCGTCGATGGCCGGCCGGAACTGGCTGAGGATCGTGCCCTGGGCGGCCAGCGAATCGTCGACGGCCAAGACCCGATCCTCGTCCCAGCCGGGGCCGAGGCGGCGCAGGGCGGCTGCCAGCGCTGCGGATCGATCTGCAAGATCGCGTTCCTGCTCGGCGAGCCGGGTGCGCTCGCTGCGGGCCTCGGCGATCCCCGCGACAA
Organism: Chloroflexota bacterium; assembly: GCA_041691435.1. Taxonomy (GTDB): domain Bacteria; phylum Chloroflexota; class Limnocylindria; order Limnocylindrales; family CSP1-4; genus Palsa-1033. The sequence goes on along the minus strand of JBEPUS010000225.1, from coordinate 3,811 downwards.
GCGCCCCGGCCGTCGCCTGGGCCGTGAGCAATCGCTCATCGACGGCCAGCCCGTCGCGCCTGGCGATCGCCGTGGCGCGCTCTTCGCGCAGGCCCGCGCTGCGTTCCTCGCGCGCGGTGAGATCCCGTTCCACGCTGACCAGGCGTTCGAGGATGTCCGGCGCGAAGCCCGCACGCTGCCCGGGCCGGGCTGGCAATTCGGCGAACCGGGCCCGGGCCGCCTCGAGGGCCAGCCATGAAGGCCAGCCGTCCCGCAGGCGCTCCAGCCGGCGACGCTCGGCAGCCACCGCCTCGGCCTCGCTCGTGAGCGCCGCCAGGTCGGCTTCGAGCGTCGCCCGGTGAGCGCCGGCCGCTCGAAATGCCTCTGGCGGGTTGATCGCCTCGAGGCGCGTCTCGAGCTCGTCGATCTCGGCGAGCAGGGCGTTCATCCGGGGGACACGGCCACGCTTCACGAAGATGTCCGAACGAAGCTTCTCCAGCGCGTTCTCCACCTCGACGACCGATGTCGCCCCGGTACCCATCCCGGCACCGTAGATCCGATCGGCGATCGCCGGGCCGGTGAGGGTCTCGAACTCGGTCAGCTCCGAGAGGCCGAAGGCAAAGATGTTGCGATAGACCGCGCGCTCCACCCCCTGGAGGATGCGCCCGAGGCCGTCGGCGCCGAGGTCATTGCCGTCGTGATCGAGGAGGCGGAGCTGGCCGCTGCCACCGGTGGTTCCATAGCGCTCCACCCGGATCGCCTGGCCGCCGTCCGGGGTGACGATCAACCAGCCGCCGCGCCGGCCGCCGGCGAGCGGCCCGGGACTCTTCGGGTCGAAGCCGAAGAGGATCGCCCGGATGAACGCCAGCAGGGTGGACTTGCCGGCCTCGTTCTCGCCCCGGATCAGGGTCAGTCCGGGGGACGGCGCGAGGCGCCGGTCGCGGAGCAGCCCGAATCCATCGATGGCGATCTCGTCGATCCGCATCGGCCTAACCGGCCTCGTCGAGCTGGTCGATCACCTGGGCTTCCGCCGCGTCGAGGTAGGCCAGCAGCTCGGCCGTGCCCGGCTGGGCACCACCCAGCGCCCGCCGGACCCGGGGCTGGTCGAAGAGATCCGCCAGGAGGTCGTGGAGGTCCGCCTCCTGCCCCTCGCGCAGGGCGCCCCGGCTGCGCTCGAACTCACGGAGCGTCTCGCCCAGGAGGTCGCCCGCCTCGCGCCGCGCGGCGAGGTCGATCGTCGGCCGGGTTCGGTCGCGAATCGTCTCGAGCCAGGCGAAGGTCTCGCCCAGCCCAAAGCGCTGGCGGACCTGCTCATGCAGGTCGGGCAGGACGGCGCCCCGGCGCAGCGAGGCATGGAGCGGTCCGCGGCCGGTCAGCGTGACGAGGTCCTCGATCGATCGGGCGGCGCCGTCGGCCGGTGCCTCGATCGCGTCGCCGACCGCCTGGATCAACGCCTCCTCAGTTGTGAGCGCATCGATCGCCACGGTCAGGCGCTGCCAGCGGACCACGTCCATCGCTCGGAATTCCGCCCGGACGCGTCCACTGTCATCGACATCGACGAGATAGCAGCCGCGGGGATCCGTCTCGCCCGGGTCTCGACCCTGGGGATTGCCGCAGTAGACCACCGTCGGGTCGGCCGCGCGCAGGATCCCGTGCTTGTGGATGTGGCCGAGCGCCCAGTAATCCATCCCGCTCGCGGCCAGGTCCGATAGCGAGCACGGCGCGTAGTTCGCGTGACCTTCCAGGCCGCCCACGTTGGCGTGGAGCAGGCCGATCGCGAACGACTCGTCGCCATCTCGCTTGAAGGTCGCGGCCAGGTTCCGGTTCACGTCCCGGGTCCCATAGCTGATCCCGTGGATCCGGGCGAGCTCGATTCCATCGCGCAGCAGCGGCCGGCTGCTGACGGCGTCGGCCGGGAATCGAAACGCCAGCTGAGGCCAGGTCACGGCCGGCTCCCAGCCGTTCAGCGGGTCGTGGTTGCCGGTGACGACAAACGACGGGATTCGCTCCCGGGCCAGGCGCTCCAGGCCGTCGCGAAAGGCAACCTGGCCACGCAGGGTTCGGTTGGCACCCTCGAAGACGTCACCAGCCACGAGCACGCCGTCGGCCCGCGCGTCGATCGCCAGGGCGACGATCCGCTCCCAGCTGCGCAGGGTGGCATCGCGCAGGGCTGTTGCGATCCGCTCGGGGGCCGCCTGGCCGAGGCCGAGGAACGGACTGTCGAGGTGCAGGTCGCCCGTATGGACGAACCGGAGCCGCACTCGCTCAGTGAACCTCGAGGATCCGGAACCCGATCCGCCCCGATGGGATCACGACCTCGACGGCGTCACCGGGCTTGCGTCCGATCAGGGCCGCGCCGATCGGCGAGACGTTGGAGATCTTGTCTGCCCGGGGGTTGGCCTCCGCGGCTCCCACGATCTTGAAGCTGGTGGTCTCGAGAGCGCCCGCGGGGTCCATCCGCTCGACGACGACCGTCGATCCGATCGCCACGACGCTGCCGCCGGTGCCTTCCACGACGACGGCGTTGCGCAGCTGGTCCTCGAGCTGGAGGACCCGGCCTTCGGCAAACGACTGCTCGCGGCGTGCCTCGTGATAGTCGGAGTTCTCCTTGAGGTCACCAAGCTCGCGCGCTGCCGCGATCCGGGCGACGATCGCCGGCCGCTGGACGTTGATCAGCTCGTCGAGCTCGGCTCGCAGGGCGATCAGGCCCTCGGCCGACAGCTGGACGGCGGGTCCGGCCGGCCGCCCGGCGGCCTTGATCGCCGCCGCGGCGGCGCGGCTGCCCGTCGCCGCGCGCGGCGTGCTGCTGCGGGGCCGGGCAGTGCTCGAACGGAGCACGCCGGTCCGCCGGGTGGGATCCGCCGAGCGCTTGCCGCCGGCCCCGCTGCCGCTGCGGGCGGCCGCGGCGGCCGCCAGGCGCTCGCCCTTGCTGACCGGGCCGTCGGCCTCATCGACCAGGAGCGAACCCTTGATTCCGTGCTGCTTGCGCTCGTCGGTGGCGGACTGCAGGTTGGCCCACGGCAGGACCACGCTCGAATCGCGCAGTGCGGCCCGGGCAGCTGGCGAGATGCCCGCGGCGAACGCGGAGAGGAGCGCGTCCTCGTACTCCTCGGGCGCGGAGGTGGGGGCCCACCAGACGCGCAGCTCGGGGAGCACGGTGAGGGTCTTGAGCCAGTGGCCGCCGGAATGTGGTCGCCGGTCCCCGAGCTCGGTCTTGACGAGTGCCGCCACGCGTCCGCCGATCGAGAGGTTGGTCATGCCGATGTAGACGACCGTCTCGTCGGGCAGCCAGAACTCGCCCATCCGGACCGCCAGCTCACGCTGGGTGGGGCGGGCCCCGTCCAGGGTCAAGGTGGGGACGCGCTCGATCCAGTGCGCGACGAGCATATGGTCGACCGGTGCCGACTTATGCGCCGCGGCCAGCTCCACGAGGTAGACGCCCGGGCCGCCAACCCGGACGGGGTTGCCCCAGCGGACCGGCCCGTCGGCCAGGAGGCCAACCGATCGAAGGAGCTCGGCCGCGCCGAGCGAGCGAGGTTCGGTCATTCAGGATCCCAGTGCGGGACTTCCAGTGTAACCGGCCGCCTCTCCACGGCGGCCTGTCCGGCGGACGAGGCGGAGCCCAAGGCGCTAGCTGGACACGCCGGAATGGCCGCGGATCGGCTTGCGGTGGGCGTGGCCGTGCTCGGGCGTCGCGGCGCCGGCGCCGAAGCCGTTGCCCCGTCCGGCTCCGGAGCCGGCCCGGCCGCCGGGGCCGCAGCCGCGCCGGGGCCGGCCGTCGACCGCCCGCTCGGGCACGAACTCCTGGACCACCGGGTAGGCTGTGTGTTAT
>JBEPUS010000224.1:0-4182 GCA_041691435.1 Chloroflexota bacterium | reverse complement strand
CGCCGCCGAGCTCAGTACGCGCCGCGCCATGCGACGCCGCCGCCGCCGAGCTCAGAACGCGCCGCGCCATGCGACGCCGCCACTACGACGGCCGCCGCTCCGCGACGCCGGCCGCCACTCCCCGCGACGCGCCACCGCGCCATGGCCCGATCACGCCTGGATGGCGAGGATCCGGGCCGGGTTGAGGACCGTCATCTGGTGGATCGCGGCCTCGGGCACGCCGGCCGCCCGGAGCCGGGGCAGGAACGTCTCGAACAGGTGCAGGTAGCCGTTGCCGCCGTACGCACCGAGCTGGCTGTTGTGGCAGACGTCCTGGCTGAGCAGCAAGCGGTCGGCGTGACCGCGTTCGATGAGCTCGCGGGCCAGGTTCACGATCCTCGGCTCGCCATGGCGCTCCATCGGCGTGAAGCTCATCCCGAGGAAGTCGAACTCGAGGTTGGCGCCGCGCCGGATGATCTCGAGATAGTGCTCCAGGACCGGGTACGAGTCCGCGTGGCCGATCACGATCCGGGCCGGATCGACCCCCTCCTCCTCGAAGACCTGCAGCTGGGCGAGGCCCACCGCTGACATCACCGAGTGGGTGGTGATCGCAAGGCCGGTCCGCCGGGCGGCGCGGCCGGAAGCCCGATGGACCCGCTCCTCGAGAGCCGAGAGCCAGGGCTTGTCGGTGCCGATCTCGCCGATGATCCCCGGCCGGATGTCGGTGCCGTCGACGCCCCGCTCGATGCCCGCCACGAGCTCGTCGGCCAGGTCCTCGACCGAGCGCCGGTCGATCAGCGCCTCGGCCGGGTAGTACGCGGCCCGGTACCAGCCGGTGCCCATCACGATGTGCAAGCCGCTGGCGTCGGCGTAGCGGCGCAATCGGGCCGGATCGCGACCCACGCCCGGCAAGGTCAGGTCGACCAGGGTTCGGCCACCGGCGGCCCGGAGCGCCCCGAGCTCGGGCAGGATCAGGGCATCGTCGGGCGTCAGCTCCCAGTAGTCCCAGCGGCCCGGGATCTGCCACAGGTGGATCCCGGTGTGCTCGTGGGGCAGGACGAAGCCGAGATCCGCGGCTGCCACGCGCCCACTGACGGTCTGGACGTGACCGCCGGGCACAGCGGCCGGACGCGGATCGGGATCCTGGGGCGCCATCGCCGGAGTCTAGCCGAGGCTCGCGAGGCTTCAACGGCCGGGTCGCCTATTGTTGGACGGCTACGCCGACCGGCTCGCCATCGTCGATCTTGAAGATCCCGGAGCCGGGCCCCGTCGCAGACCAATCCTCGGAGGTGCCGTCGGATGAGCCAAACCTTCCAACCCGACGATCCGGGCCGCTTCCGGCCGCCTGGCGCCTCCGGCTTCGTGCGCGGCTGGAACTGGAGCCAGGACCCCCGCCCGGGACTGCCCTGGATCGGGCTGGTCCTGGTCCTCTTCGGTGGCCTGCTCCTGCTCGGCGAGTTCGTGCCCGGATTCCATGTCGCCGGGCCCGCCCTGGGAGTGGCGGCTGGGCTGGCCTTCCTGATCGCCTGGATCTCGAATCGCGGCCGCTGGGGCCTCTACCCGGGGATCATCGTCCTGGCGATCTCGCTACCGGGTTTCCTGATCGATCTTGGCGTCCTGCGCGACGCCCCGGGCTGGACCACCCTGTTCCTGGGGGTCGGCCTGCTCAGCGTGGGCATCGCCCGGCTGGCTGGGCACGGCGGCCTGGGCTGGCAGGCAATCCTCGGGACGTTGCTGGTCCTTGGCGGCGGTGACGACGTCGCCCGGACGCTGGCGCCCAACGTCCCGAGCATCGACGCGATCGTCTTCCCGGTGTTGATCGTGGTCGTGGGACTGCTGATCCTCGTCCGGTCGGCCCGCCCGCGCTAGACCGCTCGGAGGGCCTCGGCGGCCGGGCGAACGGCCGCCTCGATTGCACGCGCCAGGGTCTCGCTGATCTGGACCAGCTCGGCGTCAGTGACCACGAACGGCGGACCGAGCAGAATCAGGTCGCCGTCAACGCCATCGGCATTGCCGGTCCCCGAATAGACGAGCAGGCCCGCCGCCCGGGCTGCGCCAACCACCGACTCGGTGATCCGCGCCGCCCGCGGAAAGGGTGCCCGGGTGGGCCGGTCGGCGACCAGCTCGATGCCGACCATCAGACCGCGGCCGCGGATCTCGCCGACGTTGGGCTGATCGCCCAGCCGCTCGGCAAGGAGCGCCTTGAGTCGCTCGCCCTTGACCGCCGACGCGGTCACCAGATCCTCGGTCTCCAGGATCCGCAGGACCTCGCGGGCGACGGCTGCGCCCACGACCGAATGACTGAACGTGAAGCCGTGGACGAACGGGCCGCCGCCCAGCACCGTCTCGACGATCGGTCCATCGGCGGAGACAAAGCCGAACGGCCAGTAGCCCGAGGTGGCGCCCTTGGCCGCGACGAGGAGATCCGGCCGGATGTCCCAGTGGTCAACGCCGAACCACCGGCCGGTCCGGCCGAAGCCGGTCATCACCTCGTCGGCGACGAGCAGGACTCCGTGGCGCCGGCAGACCTCGGCGATCGCCGGCCAGTAGTCGTCGGGCGGCACGGCCGCAGCCAGCGTCGCTCCGACGATCGGCTCGGCCACGAACGCGGCGACGCTGCCCGGATCAGCCGCTTCGATTGCCCGCTCCAGCTCGGCCGCCAGCTCCACGCCGCTCCCGAGAGCATTCGCACCAACCTCGCCGGCTCGGTACGGGTAGGCCGCTGAGACGTGCCGGAAGCGCCCCAGCCAGCCTTCGTACGGGCGCCGGAGGGGCTTGCGGCCGGACAGGTCCAGGGCCCCCAGCGTATTGCCGTGGTAGCTCCCCCACCGGGCGAAGACAACCCAGCGATCCGGCTCACCCCGGGCAATGTGGTAGGCCCGGACCAGCTTGAGCGCCGTCTCGATGGCCTCCGAGCCACCCGACACCGGGTAGATGGCGGGGTTGTCCTGGGGCAGGTGGCGAGCGACCTCGACGGCGTAGGCCTCGAGCGCCGCGCTCGTGAACACGCTGCCGTGGGCGTAGGCCAGGCGGCCGGCCTGCTTGGCCATCGCCTCGGCGATCGACCGCCGGCCGTGGCCGACGCCGACCACGACGGCGCCCCCGGCAGCATCGAGATATGGACGGCCCGTGGCATCCCAGATCGTCGCGCCCTCGGCGCGCTCGGCGACGAGCGGCGTCGCTGGCGCCCGCTGGAAGACCCGGCCGGTCATGGGGCGGACGACGACGCGGCGATCACCGCCAGATTGTACGGGTGGGTCAGTGGCTGAGATGGAGCGTGGTCAGGCCCAGGTGGACGTAGGTCGTGAACTTCGGGTAGACAGCGCTGACCCGGGTGATCGCCACTCCGGTGACCATCGCATGGATGACCTTGCCGTTTCCGATGTAGATCCCGACATGGCTGCCGGCGCCGAAGATGACGAGGTCGCCGGGCTGGGGATTGCGGGTAGAGGTCATGTGCCGGGCGCGAAAATGCGCGTAGAGCGCCCTGGCGCTCTCGAGACCGTCGATCTTCCGACCCAGGCCCGCGTCCTCGAAGACACGATAGACCAGGCCCGAGCAGTCGAACGCATGTGGCCCGGTGGCGCCGTGTTGATAGCGGGCGCCGAGGTGGCTCTCCGCGAGGTGGATGATCCGGCTGGCGGCCGTGACGGTGGCCAGGACCGGTTTCGGGACCGCCAGCAGCGCGCTGCGCCGGCCGGTCGCCAGGACGGGATCGGCGATCTCCCCGGCCGTACCCGCGGCGCGCTCAACGGAATCCGGCGTCGGGACCGCCTTGATCCGGATCTGCTGGGCAATGGTGGTGCGGACAAGCGCCCCGGCGGGTTCCGGCGAGGCTGCGGATGTCACGGGCACGAGGGCGCCGAGGAGGATGACGGATAGGCCGATCGAGGCCAGCGCCCTGAGGCGCGCGCGCTTCTGGCTCAACAGATTCCTTCCTACCGGGACATCGCGGGCACGCGATGGCGATGGGCTCAGCCGCCTGCTGGCAGGAGGGATGGGGGTGCGGGCTGGGACGACGACAGCGAGCTGCCGTGAGGCGGCGTTCTTCGGTTGTCGTGTCCACTGCTGGGGGTTAGCCCGAGGCCGGAGAATAGCCGATGCTCGAGGATCGTGCGAGTGGCCCACGGCCGGTGCCGTTCAGCCCCCTGATCATCGAGGCCTGACGAGCGGGTTCAACGTGGGCGGGCCGGCCGGCTAGCG
>JBEPUS010000223.1:0-4187 GCA_041691435.1 Chloroflexota bacterium | reverse complement strand
TGGAGATACTCGCATGCCCGAGCAACTCCTGAACGATGCGCAGGTCGGCGCCGCCTTCGAGGAGGTGGGTGGCGAAGGAGTGGCGAAGCGTGTGCGGTGTCACCCGGTCGCCGAGGCCGGCCACCCGCGCCGCACGCTTGACCACCGTCCACGCGCCCTGTCGGCAGAGGCGCTGCCCGCGGGCCGTCAGGAACAACGGCCCGCCCCGCGTCAGCGCGGGACCAGCAAGGTCGAGCCAGGCCGGCCGCACGTCGTCGATGTACCGGACCAGCCACTCGAGGGCAACCTCGCCCACCGGCACGAGGCGCTCCTTGTTGCCCTTGCCGATCACCCGCACGAATGCGCCGTCGAGCGAGAGGTCCTCGCGATCCAGGTTGAGCGCCTCGCTGATCCGCAGGCCCGCGGCGTACAGCAGCTCGAGGAGCGCCCGGTCGCGGATCTGCGCCAGTCCGACGTCCGCCGCGACGCCGCCGGCCGCCTCGAGCAGGCGGTTCGTGGCCTCGATATCGAGGGGATCGGGCAGCAGGCGGGTCTGGCGGGGCAGGTCGATCCGCGCTGCGAGATCCACCTGGATCAGCTCGTCGCCGTACGCGAAACGGTAGAACCCGCGGATCGAGGCGGCCCGCCGGCGGAGGCTGGTCGAGCGCAGCGGCCGTCCGCCGGGCCCCGCGCCGGCGGCCGAGCGGGAGAGGTAGCGCGTCGCGGGCGCGACGGATTCGTGCCAGCCCCGGGCGACGATCGGATCGGCGGCAAACGCCGCCAGGTCGCCTCCGTAGGCGCGCAGTGTGGCCGGCGCCAGGCCCCGTTCGACGCGCAGGTGGACCAGGTAGTCGGCGATCGCCCGCTGCAGGCGCTGGGCGGATTCGGTGGTCACCCGACCGCCGCGCGCCAGGCCGCCGCCCCGGCGAGGAGCTGCTCCGCACCGGCGTGGGCGGCCGCTCCCCCATCGGGACGGCGCTCGATCCCTTCGCCGCCGAGCATCTGGGCGAGCTCGTCGACGCGCTCCGCGGGTCCGAGCCGCTCGATCTCGGTGACCGTCCGGCCCTGCTTCTCGTGCTTCGAGATCCGGAAATGGACGTCGGCGTGGGCGGCAATCTGGGGCAGGTGGGTCACGCACAGGACCTGGTGGCGGCGAGCCAGCGTCCACAGGCTTCGGCCGACCGGATCCGCGCTTCGGCCGCCGATCCCCGTGTCGATCTCGTCGAACACCAGCGTCGGGGTGGCATCGACCGCTGCCAGGACCTCCTTGATCGCCAGGGCCACCCGGCTCAGCTCGCCGCCCGAGGCAATCCGGGCGAGGGGCCGGGCCGGCTCGCCCTGGTTCGGGGCGAACCGGAAGATGACGTCGTCGATCCCGGCCGCATCGAAGTGGACGGCCTCCCCCGCGACCTCGACCGTCGCGGACGGGAGCGTGCCACCGGCCCCCTGGCCAACCGCTCCATCGCCCCCGGCCTCGTAGGACCGTCGCGCTACCGCTGCTCGAAACTGGGTCCGGCCGAAGCCAAGCGCTTCCAGCGCCTGGGCTACCTCCGCCGACAGCCGTTCGGCAGCCGCCTGGCGGGCGATCGACAGCCGTTCGCACGCCCGGCCAACCTCGGCGACGAGCGCACCGGTGTCCGCTCGACGTCGCTCACGCTCGCCGTCCAGGTCGTGCAGCCGGGCGGCTTCGGCCGCCATTCGCCGGGCGTGCTCGAGGATCGCGGCCTCGTCCTCGCCGTAGCGCCGCTCCAGCGAGAAGATCAGGGAGATGCGCTCCTCGAGCGCGGCGGTCGCGGCTGGATCGTGATCGACCTGCTCGACCAGGTTGCGCGATTCGGCCGCGATATCCTCGGCCTCGGCCTCGAGTCCGCCCAATCGTTCGGCGAGCGCCGCGAACCGGCCATCGAAGCGCGCAACCTCGGTCGCCGCCCGATGCGCGGCGCCGAGCGTGTCGCGGACCGGCGGGCTGGCAGCGCCGTCGGCATCCCCGCCAACGAGCGCCTCACTGATCGTGGCCGCGCCGCGGGCGATCGCCTCGCCGTGCTGGGCCGCGCTGAGTCGTGCGCGGATCTCGGCTGCCTCGCCCACCCGCAGCTGGGCCGACTCGATCTCGGCCGCTTCGTGCTCGGCCAGCTCCAACCGACGAACGAACTCGCGCGGGTCGAGGGCCAGCTCGCGCAGGGCGGCCTCGTTGGTCCGCCAGGTCTCCACCGCTGTTCGAACAGCGAGCCGCTGCGGCTCCAGCCCGCCGAAGGCATCGAGCAGGTCGCGCTGGCGATGTTCGTCGAGGAGCTGCTGCTGGTCGTGCTGGCCGTGGATCTCAACCAGTGGTCCGGCCACTTCGGCCAGCCGGGCGGCCGTCACCGTCTCATCGCCCAGCCGGGCGCTGGAGCGGCCGTTGACGTTCACTTCACGGACACAGACGAGGTCGCCGCCGGCCAGCTCCATCCGCGCGGTGATCCGGGCCATCTCGGCGCCGTGTCGCACCAGGCTGCTATCCGCCCGCGCACCCAGGGCAAGGCCAAGGGCATCGATCAACAGGCTCTTGCCGGCCCCGGTCTCGCCGGTGATCACGTTGAGGCCCGGGCCAAAGGTCAGCTCGAGGCGCTCGATCAGGGCGAGGTCCGCCACCGTCAGCTCGAGCAGCCGGCCTGGACGGACACCGCTCGAGACGGCCCGCTCCGCCGACGCCACGGTCGACCGATTGTCGGTCATCAGCTCGGCAGGAGCTCCACCTTGTGGCGGAGCAGGTCCCAGAAGGCCATCGAGCTCCGGGGCTCCACGAAGCGAATCGGCGCCTCGCGGGCCGAGACCTCCACGACGTCGCCGACGTTGAGCGGGATGTCGTCGTAGCCGTCCACGCTGAGGAGCGCCTCGTGAGCGTCGACCACCCGGATCCGGACCACCTGGAGCGGGCTGGCAACCACCGAGCGGATGGCCGACAGGTAGCCCGCGATCGGTGTCACGACCAGGTTGCGGCTGACCGGGTCCAGAATCGGCCCACCGGCGGAAAATGAATAGCCGGTCGAGCCGGTCGGCGAAGCGACGATCAGGCCGTCGGCGATGAAGGTGGCCACATGGGAAGGCCCGATCGCGACATCCAGCCGGACGACCCGGGCGAGCGAGCCCCGGGCAACGACGATGTCGTTCAGGGCAAAGACCTCGCGACTGCCCTTCGTACCGCCCGCGGGCAGGATCGCGCCGTGCAGGGTCATCCGCTCGTCGATCGAGTAGGCGCCACCGACAATCTCCTCGAGGACCGGCTCGAAGCCGTCGGCCTCGACCTTCGAGAGGAAGCCGACCTTGCCGAGGTTGACGCCGAGGATCGGCACATCGGCCTCGGCCGCGGCCCGCGCGGCGCGCAGGAACGTGCCATCGCCTCCGAGGACGACGAGGGCGCTGGTCTCGGGCATCTGCTTGCGCAGCTTCGCGAGCTCACCGGCCGGTTCGGCCCAGCCATCCACCTCGCGAGTCTTGCACCAGGCCAGCGCGCGTTGGCGGAGATGCACGGCGGCATCGTTGGTGGGGTTGTAGGCAAAGCCCAGGCGACGCATCGTCAGGCCTCCGTGATCATCCGGAGGCGAGCGGCGAGCTCGTCGGGGGTCGGCGTTGCCCTCGCCTGGGCCGCGTTGGCGGGGTCGCTGGCCGTGGCGGGGTCGCTGGCCGTGGCGGGGTCGCGGGCCGTGGCGGTGTCGTTGGCCGTGGCGGCCTGGGCCGTCGTGCCGACCCGCAGGTCGAGCAGGAACTCGCGGTTGCCCTGGGGTCCGAGGAGCGGCGAGGCGATCGCGCCGGCCACGTGCAGGCCCAGGTCCCTGGCCAGGGCCACGACCCGTTCGAGGACGGCGAGATGGACCGCTGGATCCCGCACGACCCCGCCCGGGACCAGCTCGCGGCCGGCCTCGAATTGCGGCTTGACCAGGGGCACGATCCGGCCGCCGGCCGGTCCGAACGTGCCAATGACCGGACCCAGAACCAGATTCAGCGAGATGAACGCGACGTCGATCACGGCGAGCTCAATGGCCTCGGGCAGGACCCCTGGGCCGAGCGTCCGGGCATTGGTCCGTTCCATCGAGACGACTCGCGGGTCAGTTCGGAGGCGTTCGGCGAGCTGGTCTCGGCCAACGTCGAGCGAGTAGAAGACGTGGGAGCCCCTATCTATAAGGAAGTCGGTGAAGCCGCCGGTCGACGCGCCGACGTCGAGCGCAGTG
>JBEPUS010000222.1:0-4251 GCA_041691435.1 Chloroflexota bacterium | reverse complement strand
CCGGCGGGGCCCGAACCGGCGGGGCCCGAACCGGCGGGGCCCGAACCGGCGGGGCGCTGCACGGTCCGGCGCGGGTGCGCCAAGTTCCGAGTTCCGGGTTTCCTGCGATGCAAGCGGTCCTGCATCTACTAGGCAAGGCCCCTTGCATTGCTGGTGCAATCTGGTCTACGATCCGCTGGGCCGGGCACCGGCCTCAGCCTGCCTGAACCTCCGGGAGTGACAGATCGATGGGCTTCGGACAGACCGTCATCCTGGCGGCGTTTGCGGGCCTGACCATCTACCTCGGCCTGCCCGTGGGCCGGCTGCGCAACATCTCCAGCCGGACCCAGGCGCTCCTGACCGCCGGCGCCGGCGGGGTGATCCTGTTCCTGATCTTCGACGTCCTCCAGCAGGCCGTGGAGCCGGTCAGCGCGGATCTCGACGCCGTTGCCCAGGGGACCGGGCCATTGAGCGCCTTCGCGGTCGACGCGATCGTCTTCGGAGCCAGCATCGCAGTCGGCCTCCTGTCCGTCACGTGGGTCACCGTCCGGATGCGGTCCGGGACCCCGGGGGCCGTCCTGCCCCGGCAACTCGCCCTCGGCACGGCCGTTGGGCTGGGGCTCCACAACTTCTCGGAAGGCCTGGCGATCGGCCAGTCGGCCGCCACGGGAGCGACCTCGCTGGCCCTGATCCTGGTGATCGGTTTCGCGCTCCACAACGCGACCGAGGGCTTCGGGATCGCGGCGCCCCTGGCCTCGGGCGAGCTGCCCAGCTGGCGATTCCTTGGGGCGATGGGCCTGATCGGCGGCGGGCCGACGTTCGTCGGTGGAGTCGTGGGCTACTCGTTCGTATCGCCGCTCCTGTCGATCGCCTTCCTGGGCCTGGCCGCAGGCGCCCTCGTGTTCGTGTTCAACGAGATGATGGCCGCGTCGCGCCGAATGGCGCTGCCGATGATGGCGACCAGCGCCCTGCTCATCGGCCTCCTGGCAGGCTTCGGCACCGACTTCATCCTGACCGCTGCCGGTGCGTAGCCCGGGTCCGTAACCTCGCCGAAAGCCACGGGCCGCGAGACTGCGCAGCATGAACCGCCTGGCGCGTCATCGGTCGCTGCTCGTCCTGCCCTGCGTTGGCCGTCTTCCGCCCTGGTTCGTCGTGATCGGAGGCCCTCTCGTCGGCCGCCAGCTGCGAACGCTTGAGCGAGTACGCTCCGCCGCGGGAGGCTGAAGCGATGCGAGTGCTGGTGGCCGAGGACGATCCGGGACTGCGCGACGTGATCGCGCTCGGGCTGCGTGACGCCGGCTACCAGGTCGACGCGGTCGAGCGCGGCGACGACGCCATCGATCAGCTCAAGTGGTACGACTACGACGTGGCGATCATCGACTGGCGGATGCCCGGCGCCGAGGGGATCGACGTCGTGAGCTGGGCCCGGCGCCACGGCAAGCCAACGGCTCTGCTCATGCTCACCGCGCGGGATGCGCCGGCCGACCGGATCCGTGGCCTGGACACCGGCGCCGACGACTACCTGGTCAAGCCGTTCGATTTCGGCGAGCTGCTGGCCCGCGTCCGCGCGCTCCAGCGCCGGCCGCGGGGGATCGATGGGCCGGTCCTGGAGAAGGGCCAGGTCGCGCTCAATCCGGTCAGCCGGGGCGTCTCGGTGGGCGGCCGCGCGCTCAACCTGACGGCCACCGAATACCTGATCCTCGAGCTGCTCCTGCGGCGCTCGCCGGCGGTGGTCGAGCGCAAGGCCATCGCCGAGCATGCCTGGGCCGACGAGACCGATCCGCTCGGCTCCAACGCAATCGACGTGCAGCTGAGCCGGCTGCGGGCCAAGCTGCCCAACGCCGGGATCCGCATCGTGACCGTGCGTGGCGCCGGCTATCGGCTTGAAGAATCATGACGGCGGTTCGGCCGCAGGAGGTCCGTCGTGCGTCGATCCGGGTTGCGCTGACTGCGACCGTGATCGTGGCGATCGTCTATTTTGCGGTTGCGGTCGCCGTGGTCGCGATCGTCGGCCGCAACCTGACCGCGCAGATCGACGGGTCCTTGAGCGATGCCTTGCGACGCTCGCTGAGCCAGCCGTTCCCGGGCGCAGGAGGCTCGGGCGGCAACGGCGGTGGGGCCGGCGGCTACTTCGAGCCGCCAGAGTCGAATCGGACGGGCGGCCTGCCGTTCCTCACGTGGACCGTCCAGTCGAACGGCACGGTCTTCGCGCCACCCTCCAACCCGTCGCTGCCCGCCGCCTACGAGAGCGTCACGACGCCCCAGACGGTGACGATCGACGGGATCGATATGCGGATCGCGGGGGCCGCTGCCGGCAACGATCACGTCGTCGTCGCCCAGAACCTCGACAGTGTCAGCCAGGCCCAGTCGACCCTGGTCCTCGCCGAGCTACTGATCGGGCCGCTCCTGCTCCTGGTCGTCTTCGTGGGCGCGGTCACCATCGGACGCCGAGTCGCGGGTCCGATCGAGCGCGCCAGCCGGCGCCAGCTCGAGTTCACCGCCGACGCCTCGCACGAGCTGCGCACGCCGCTCTCAGTGATCGAGGCGCACACGAGCCTGGCCCTCGCCCAGGATCGCTCGGAGGCGTGGTACCGGGACGCCTTCGGGCGGGTGGACCTTGAATCGAAGCGGATGCGACGCCTGCTCGACGACCTCCTGTGGCTCGCCCGGTTCGACGCGACCAGCACCCCGCCCAACGTCGAACCGGTCGACCTGGGCGTCCTCGCGGCCCAGACGGCCGATCGCTTCGGCGTGGTGGCCGAGGCGCGTCACCTCCAGCTCGATGTCCGCGTGCCCAGCGACAGCCTGGTCATCAATGCCCCTCCCGAATGGCTCGACCGGCTCCTCGGCGTCCTCCTGGACAATGCCTGCAAGTACTCGCCGGACGGCGGAACCGTGGCCGTGAGCGTGGTCCCCGACCGTGCACGGATCACCCTGGTCGTCGAGGATTCCGGGCCGGGCATCCCGGAGGATGAGCGTGCCCGGATCTTCGATCGCTTCCACCGGGCCAGCGAGGACCACGGCGGCGCCGGACTGGGCCTGGCCATCGGGGACGCGATCGTGCGGGCAACGAACGGCCGCTGGCGGATCGAGACCGCGCCGGGCGGCGGGGCCCGCATGACAGTCAGCTGGGAGCGCGCCTTTGGCGGGCCGCGCGAAGCTGCGCTGGGCAAGACGGCGAGCCGGGCCGCCGCGCCCGACTGATCTCGGCGCGTAACCGTTTCGAAAGAGACGGCGGCCCAATCTGCGGGCATGAACGCAGAACTGCCGGTCGACCCGAAATCCGCCAGCGCCCGGCCGCACCTCGCCGGCCAGCTCGTCCGCTTCGGGGCAATCGGCTCGGTCAGCACGGTCGCCTACCTCGAAAGGACAGCGTCATGACGTCCGTCGTCCGGCCCGGCCTGGAGGTCGAACTACCCCAGGCTGGCCCCCTCCCGGCCATCCGGAGCTGGCTCCGTGGGCGGTCCGGGTCGGCCGCCTGGGTCCGGCCCGTCCAGGCCGGCCTCGCGGCACTGGCCGCGTTCGTCTACCTGTTCAACCTCACGATCAGCGGCTACGCCAATACCTACTACTCGGCGGCCGCCCTCGCGGCATCGAAGAGCTGGACGGCCTGGTTCTTCGGCTCGTTTGATGCCGCCAACTTCATCACTGTCGACAAGCCTCCGGTCGCGACGATGCTCATGGGCCTGTCGGTGCGCCTCTTCGGCCTCAGCTCGTGGAGCATCCTGCTGCCCGAGGCACTGGCCGGCGTTGCGACCGTGGCCCTGCTCTTCGTCGTGGTCCGCCATTCATTCGGGCCGATTGCCGCGGCGATCGCCAGCCTGGTGATGATCCTCACGCCGGTCGCGGTCCTGATCTTCCGCTACAACAACCCCGACGCGATCCTGACGCTCCTGTTCGTCGGGGCCGCCTGGTCCGCCCTGCGGGCGATCGAATCGGGCCGGCTGCGCTGGATCGTGGTCACGGCAATCCTCGTGGGCCTGGCCTTCAACACCAAGTACCTCCAGGGCTTCCTCGCGGTTCCGGCGTTTGCCCTGCCCTGGCTCCTCGCCGCACCTGTTTCGCTCCGCCGGCGAATCGCCGGGCTGCTGATGGCTGCGCTGACCCTGCTGATCAGCAGTGGCTGGTGGGTGCTGGCGGTCGAGCTCATCCCGGCCGCCGCCCGTCCGTTCATCGGCGGGAGCACCAACAACTCGGCCATCCAGCTCCTGCTCGGCTACGACGGGCTTGCCCGGATCTTCGGCGGCAGCGGCGCCGCTGCCGGCGGCGCTG
>JBEPUS010000221.1:0-4252 GCA_041691435.1 Chloroflexota bacterium | reverse complement strand
CGAGCCAAGGCACCGAGCCAAGGCACCGAGCCAAGGCACCGAGCCAAGGCACCGATCCAAGGCACCGAGCCAAGGCACCGGCGAGCGCTACTCCGCGAAGAGGGCGGTGACGAACGCCTGGGGATCGAATGGCAGGAGGTCGCCGACCTGCTCACCGACGCCCACGTAGCGCACGGGCACCCCGAGGGCGGCCTCGATCGCGAAGACGATCCCGCCCTTGGCGGTCGAGTCAAGCTTGGTCAGGACGATCCCGGTGAGGCCGGTCGCCTCGTTGAACGCCCTGGCCTGGGCCAGGCCGTTCTGGCCAGTGGTCGCGTCGAGGACGAACCAGACTTCGGGCTTCGCGCCGGGCAGGCGCTTGTCGATGATCCGGCGGATCTTGGCCAGCTCGTCCATGAGGTTGACCTTGGTATGGAGGCGGCCGGCGGTGTCGGCGATGACCAGCAGGACGCCGCGGGCGACGGCGGCATCAAGCGCGTCGTAGACGACGGCACCTGGATCGGCACCGGGAGCGTGGGCGATCATCGTGCTGCCCGACCGGGTCGCCCAGATCCCGAGCTGTTCGATCGCCGCGGCCCGGAACGTGTCGGCGGCAGCCAGGATCACGGTGGCCCCTTCGGCGTGGTAGCGGCTGGCGAGCTTGCCGATCGTGGTGGTCTTGCCCGTGCCGTTGACGCCGACGATCAGGATCACGGCCGGCTGCCCAGCCACCGCCGCCTGCGGCCGCCAGCCGGGATCGCGGGACACGAGCAGCGCGGCGAGCTCCGCGCGGACCGCCGCGAGGCTGCCCGCAGGATCGCGCCGTGCCCGGGCGCGTTCGACAATCTCGATCGCCAGGCCGGCGCCGACGTCCCCGCCGATCAGCGTCTCCTCGACGTCGTCCCAGGACGGCCCGTCGTTCGGGCAGCCGCCCAGGACGCCGCGCAGCCGGGCGACGAAGCCGTTGCGGCTGCGGGCGACGCCCGCGTCGATCGACCCGGGCGGCCCCGGCTCCGCCCCGGTCTGCGGACCGCGGGCCGGCCCAGGATGCGTAGCGGGTGCCGGATCCGGATCCAGGGCCGGTGCCACGTCAGAGGCCGCAGCCGGCTCCTCGAAGTCGGCGGGATCCGGTTCCCAGTCCGGGGCAACCTCGGGTGGCTCAACCTCGGCGCCTTCGTCGAGTGGCTTGCGTCGCCGGAACACGGCTAGGATGCCGCCGCCGCTGGCGTCGCCGGCTCGCCGGCCAGGTCGACGAGGGCGGTGGCCTCGTCGAGTCGAAGGCTGATCACCCGGCTCACCGAATCGTCGCCGACCGTGACCCCGTACAGCGCGTCGGCCGCCTCGATCGTGCCCCGGTTGTGGGTGATCACGATGAACTGGATCTGCCCGGCCAGGTCGCGCAGGGCGTCGGCGAAGCGGCCGATGTTCGCCTCGTCGAGGGCTGCGTCGACCTCGTCGAGGACGCAGAACGGAACGGGCCGGACGGCGAGCATCGCAAAGAGCAGGGCCACGGCGGTCAGCGCCCGCTCGCCGCCCGAGAGCATCGCCAGGGCCTGCGCCTTCTTGCCCGGCGGCCGGGCGACGATCTCGACGCCGGTCGTGGAGAGGTCCTCGGGATCGGTCAGCTCGAGGCGTGCGTAGCCACCCCCGAAGAGCTGCTTGAAGCGCGCGTCGAACGCCACCTCGAGGTTGCGGAACGTCGTCTTGAACTGGTCGGCGACCAGCGTCCCGAGCTCCTCGATCAGCTCACGGGTCGTGACGATCGCAGCGCGCAGGTCGCGCTCCTGCGTCTCGAGCCCAGCGAGGCGCTCGCGGACCCCGGCATACTCCTCGATCGCCAGGGGATTCGCCGCGCCGAGCTCGTGGTAGCGCCGGCGCAGCACGGCGAGGCGCGCCGGGCTGGGCGGCTCGGCCGCCGGCGGATCGGCCGCCCAGGCCGCCAGGGTTGCCGCCGGAATCGCCTCGATCGTGGCGTCCTCGTCGTCCACCGGCAGCCCAGTCCCCTGCGGGACGGCACGGGGCAGGTCAGCTCCTGTCGGGTCAAGCGCGCGCACTCCCAGCGCGCCCAGCCCGCCCAGCTCGGTGAGAACCTGCTCGCGGATCACATCGAGCGCCAGGCGGCTCTCGAGATCGGCGACTTCAATGACCCGCCGGCGCTCCTCGATTGCCCGGAGTCGGTCGCGGGCTGCCGCCAGCCCAGCCTCGGCCGCGACGAGGAGCTCGCGATCGGCAGCGTCGGCTGCCCGGGACTCGGCCAGTGCCCCGCGCAGGCCCTGCTCGCGACTCGTTGCCGCCGAGACGTCGACGGCCAGCCGGTCGCGCTCGAGCGAGACGTCGGCTTCGCGCCTGCCAAGGGCGGCGATCTCGCCATCCGCCCGGTCGATCCGGTCCTGGCTCATCGCCGCACCGGCCGCTTCCTGGGCGCGGATTGCCTCGGCTGCGGCTCGGACCCGGTCCCGCTGGGCGAGCTCGCCGGAGAGCTGGTCGCGCCGGGTCCGCAGCTCGGCGACCCGCGCCTCCCATGCCTCGATCGCGCTCGGATCGGCAGCAGCGCCCGCCGGCAGCCCATCGGCGCCGCGCGGCCGGGCGGCGGCCTCCGCCGCTTCGAGCGTCAGCAGGTGAGCACGGTGCCGCTCAAGGTCCGCCTGCAACCGCTGGGTGCCCGCCTCGATCCAGGCGGTTTCGCGACTGGTGCGCTCCAGGCTGCGCGCCGCAACCCGCTCGGCTTCCTCGGCGGCCCGTCGGATCGCCCCGATCCGCGCCTCGTCGGCGCGCGTCAGCGCATGCTGGGCGCGCGCAGCGCCGGCTGCCTCGCCGGCGGCGTCCCGTGTACGTTCCGACTCGGCCGCGTCACGCTCAAGCCGCTGCAGCTCGGTCAGGAGCCGTTCCAGCCCGGCGCGCCGTTCGAGCGTTCCATCGGCTCGGCCGAGCGTCACCGTGGCCACGCCCAGCGCCGCGCCGAGCAGCGCGCCGCCGTCCCGGACGACGATCTGCCAGCCGGCCGGAAGGTGGCCCTGGAGCTCGAGGGCCGAGGCCAGGTCCGGTGTCCAGGCCGTCCGGGCCAGGAGAGACCGAGCCGCGCCGAGCTCATCCTTGCGGATGGCTTCGGCCAGCAGCCCTCCGCCGAGCCCGACGAGGCGATCAAGGAAGGCCGTGCCTGCACCGTGCGCCTGGCCCGGTCCCTTGATGACGAGCCAGCCACGTTCGCCCGACAGGGCGTCGATGTCGGTGCCGGCCACGACGTAGCCCCGGGCGACCTCGCCCAGGGCGGTTTCGACCGCGGACCGGAAGGCCGGGTCCACCTGGAGCTCGCTATCCACGCGCCGGCCACCCAGCCGCCGGGCAGCCCGGGCGATGCCCCGCTCCTCGTCTTCGGCGAGCCGGGCCGTCTCCGCGGCGAGCCGGCTGCGCAGGGCAGCCAGCCCCTCGCCGGCCGCGGCCGCGCGCTCCTCCGCCGCCCGGCGTTCACCCTCCGATGTGTCGGCGCTGATTCGTGCCCGGTCAACGGCCGCCGCCGCCTCGAGCTCGTCGGCGATGGCCAGCCGGTGGGTCTCGCGGGCAGAGGCGACGGTGCCCTCCAGGATCGACCGCTCGCTGGCGCCCGCCGCTGCCCGCTCCAGTTCGTCGCGCAGGCGCCTCTCGCCGTCGGCCACCAGGCGGCGGGCTGCCTCGAGCTCATTGGTTCGGGCCGCCAGCGCGCGCTGCAGCGCCGCGCGTTCATGTCCGGCCGCCTGCTCGGCCGTTTGCAGATCGCTCAGCTCTCGGCGGGCGTCGGCCAGCGCGCGCTCGGCCTCTTCCACGGCGGCGACCAGGGCCAGATCGCGCTCGGGAATCGGCGCCGCCAGGGCCCGGCGCCGGACCGCCAGCTCCGTGTCGGCGGCCGCGCGTTCGTCGTCCAACCGGCTGCGGTCGCGCTTGATCGCCTCGAGCTCGGACGCGTGCCGGACCGACTCGAGCTGGAGGGCGGTGAGGGCTGCGCGGGCCGCCTCGTGCATCTCGCGTCGCTCCACCTCCACCGCCACCTGTTCCGCCAGCCGGCGGCCGACGTCCAGGCTGGCGGCCTCGGCCGCCTGGACAGCCGCGGTCGCCTGCTCGGCGTCGGCGCGGGCCCGGCCCAGACGCTCCATGGCGCTCGACGCGGCGCGCGCCGCGACGTGCCAGCGGGCATGGGCGCTGAGGACGAGCCCTGTGGCCAGATCGTCGCCGGCGGTGGCCCGGCTGGTCTGCTGCTCGGCCTGGGCGGCCAGCCGGCGGGCCTGCGGCCGAAGCTCGC
>JBEPUS010000220.1:0-4262 GCA_041691435.1 Chloroflexota bacterium | reverse complement strand
GACACGATGGCGATCATGGCCTCGCTCGACCCGATCATGGGCGGGGTGGACAAGTAGATGACGGTCGTCGGAAGGACCTGGGAACGGCTGACGATCCCGGGCAAGATCCTGGCGGTCGTCATCCCCCTGGGAGCCGTGCTGACGGCCGGCCTGGCGCTGCTGATCGCGCTGATCGGCGGCGCGGTCGTCGAGTTCCTCGTCGACAACCTGCCCCTCGTCCGGTTCGTGGTCGCGGCCACGATCGTGCTCCTGATGACCGTGCCCAGCGCATTCCTGATCATCTACATGGAGATGAAGGTGATCGCGCTGATGAACCTGCGCTACGGCCCGGACCGGGTCGGACCGTTCGGCTCGGCACTGTCCGTGGTGCACGGGTTGAAGGTCCTGATGAAGGAGGACTTCACGCCGACCAGCGCGGACGTGCCCGTCTTCACCCTGGCGCCGGTCGTCGTCTACATGTCGAGCGTGATGTCGCTGCTCGTCCTGCCCTTCGCGCCCGGGATCTTCGGCCAGGACTTCAACATCGGCCTCCTGTACTTCTTCGCGATGGGCGGGCTGACCGTCGTCGGCCTGCTGATGGCCGGCTGGTCGAGCTTCAACAAGTACTCGCTCCTGGGCGGGCTGCGCTCGGCCGCCCAGGTCGTGAGCTACGAGATCCCGCTGACCCTGTCGGTCGTCGGAGTGATCCTGCTGGCCGGCACGCTGAGCCTCAACAAGATCGTCCTGGGCCAGGCGGGCACGTTCCTCGACTGGTACGTCTGGCGCCAGCCACTGGCCTTCGTGATCTTCTTCATCGCGGTGACCGCCGAGGCGAACCGGACGCCGTTCGACCTGACCGAGGCGGACTCCGAGATCGTGGCCGGCTTCGCCACCGAGTACTCGGGGATGCGCTTCGGCTTCTTCTTCTTCGCCGAGTACGTGAACGTGTTCATCGCCTCGGGCCTCACCGTGGCCCTGTTCATGGGCGGCTGGAACGCGCCGTTCAACTGGCCGTGGCCGGTGACCGTCGGCCTCGACCCGGGCGGCCTGGGCATCGGCCTGCTGTTCCTGCTGGCGCTGGGACCACCCGTCGCCGTCGTGGTCCTGGGACTGCCCTTCTACCTGCTGAACTCCCGGGTCAAGTTCTGGCAGGCGTTGATCATCGGCTTCGTGCTGTTCAACCTGCTGGCCGTGGCGGCAGTCCTGGGCATTGCCTTCCTGAGCTTCGACTGGGTCGTGGGCCTGCTCTGGTTCATGGGCAAGACGTACGTCTTCGTGTTCACGTTCGTGTGGATGCGCGGAACCCTGCCGCGGGTCCGCATCGACCAGCTCATGGGCTTCGCCTGGAAGTGGCTCCTGCCCGCCTCGCTGCTCAACCTGTTCGTGACCGCGTTCGCGATCCTGGTCGTGAACCGATGAGCTTCGTTCCGGGCCTCGGCATCGTGCGCGGCATGGCCCTCACCCTGCGCCGCTTCTTCCAGCCCAAGGTCACCCACCTGTGGCCGGAGGTGCCCGCCGACGTCTCGCCCAAGTTCCGGGGACGCCTCCAGCTCCTGTACGACGAGCACGGCACCCTCAAGTGCGAGACATGCTTCCAGTGCGCCCAGGCCTGCCCCATCGAATGCATCGACATGGGCGGCGTCGACACGAAGGGGCGCTATGCCGTCCACTGGGGCGCCTCCGAGACGTACGGCGAGCGGCGCGAGGAATCGGCGTTGCGCCGGTCGGGGCGGACCGTGCCCGACGCGTCCTACGAGCACTGGAATCCGATCGACCTGGGTCCGGTTGACGCCATCCTGCACGACGCCGACCACGACCCGAAGCACCTCCTCGAGATCCTCGGCGCCACCCAGGCCGCCTACGGCTACCTGCCGGTCGCGGCGCTCAAGCGGATCAGCTTCGGGACCGGTGCCTGGTACGCCATGGTCTACGGCACGGCCACCTACTACGACCACCTCCGATTCGAGCCACCGGCGGCGTCGCCCACCACGTCGAGCCCCACGCCCGGGCCGGCGGCCGCCACCGGACGC
The DNA here is from genome assembly GCA_041691435.1 of Chloroflexota bacterium. Taxonomy (GTDB): domain Bacteria; phylum Chloroflexota; class Limnocylindria; order Limnocylindrales; family CSP1-4; genus Palsa-1033. The sequence continues at coordinate 2,253 of JBEPUS010000220.1, read as the reverse complement.
GAGCGGATCGCAGCGGACTACCTGGCCGGCCTCGATGGTGCGATCGGCCGCGCTGCCCGGCCCCGCACCAAGCGGGCGAACTAGCCGATGACCGAGCTCCTCAAGACGCCCGCCGCCTGGCCCCGGCCAATCCTCGGGCGGGCCGGGGCGAAGGACCCTACCGACCTCGACGCGGCCGTCAAGGCAGGCGCGTTCGGCGGCCTGCGGGTGGCCGTCCGCCTGGCCCCGGCCGGTGTCGTCGCCGAGATCCGGGGCGCCGGACTGCGTGGCCGGGGCGGTGCCGGGTTCCCCACTGCGGACAAGTGGCAGATGGCCGCGACCACTGTCGCCGATCGCCGCTACGTGGTGGCCAACGGCTACGGCGCCGATCCCGCGGCGCGGACGGACGCCGTCCTCCTCGAACGCGATCCCTATTCGGTGATCGAAGGTGTGGCGATCGCCGCCTGGGCAATCGGCGCGGACACGGCGATCATCGCCGTCCGGGCGACCGAGACCGAGGCGATCAAGCGTCTCGAAGCCTGCCTGGGCGCGGCCGAAGAGGCCGGCTTCATCGGTGGCGACGTGCTCGACACCGGGCGTGAGCTGAGCGTCGAGGTGCGGCCGGTCCAGGGCGCCTACATGCTGGGCGAGGAGACGGTCCTGCTCAAGGCGCTCGAAGGCAAGCGCGGCCAGCCGGAGCAGCGCCCGCCCCATCCGGCCGAGCGCGGCCTGTTCGGACGGCCAACCGTCGTCCAGAACGTGCAGACCCTGGCCCTGGCCGCCTGGATCATGCGTGAGGGGGCCGCGAAGTTCCGTGAGATCGGCTCGCCCGACGCCCCGGGCACCATCCTCGTCCACGTCCGCGGGGCGGGTGGCGCCGGAGTCGCGGAGATCCCCCTGGGCACCCCCATCCGGACCATCCTGGGCCTCGTCGGCGCGACCACCCGGACAGGGCCGGCGCCCAAGGCACTCCTCGTGGGCGGGCCGTCGGGCGGGATCCTGCCGGCCGAGCTGCTCGACACGCCTTATACGTTCGCTGACCTGCGCACGGCCGGCGCGCATATCGGCTCGGGCTCGATCGTGGCCACGGCGGCCGATGCCGACGTCCTCGAGCTGGCCGAGCTGCTGACCCGGTTCTGCTCGTCCGAGGCCTGCGGCAAGACCATCCCCTGCCGGATCGGGACCCGGCGCCTCGAGGAGATCGCCACCAGGATCAACGCGGGCACGCCCCGGCCCACCGACGCGGAGCTGATCGCCGACCTGTCGGCCGACATCGTTGCGAGCGGCCTGTGCGACCACGAGCGCCTGGCGACACTTCCGATGACCAGCGTGATGCGATACTTCCGACCCGAGCTGGACGCGAAGCTCCAGCCCGTCGCGGAGCAAGCCGCCCGATGACCGAGCTGATCGCGCGCCCCGCCCCGCCACCCGAGATGGCCCTGTCCGAGCGCCTGCTGACCACCCAGGCGCCGCAGCGCCCGCAATCGGCCCCGGTCATCCGGGTCGAGGTCGACGGCCGGCTGGTCGAGGGTCGCGAAGGCCAGACGATCCTCGAGGTCTGCCGCGACAACGGGATCGAGATCCCCACCCTGTGCTACGAGCCCAAGCTGCCTGGCTTCGGCGCCTGCCGGATGTGCGTCGTCGAGGTGGAGGGCGAAGAGCATCCGCCCATTTCCTGCTCACGGGCCGCCGAGACGGGCATGAAGGTGGCCACCCAGACCGAGGCTGTTCGCCGGCTGCGGGCCACGAACCTGGAGCTGATCTTCAGCGACCACAACGCCTATTGCCTGCCGCCGTGCCAGAACAAGTGCCCCAGCCATATCGACATCCCGGGCTTCCTCAAGCAGAACGCCGAGGGCAACTGGCGCGAGTCGAGCCGGATCTTCAAGCGCACGATCCCGTTCCCGTCCGTCCTTGGCCGGGTCTGCCCGGCGCCCTGCGAGGAGCACTGCCGGCGGGACGAGGTCGACGAGGCGATCGCCATCCGCGACAGCCATCGCTACGCCGGCGACCAGGTCCTCAAGGCGATGCTCAATGAGGGCATCGACCCGCCCGTTCCGTTCGAGGTCCAGCCGAAGTCCGGCCGCCGGATCGCGGTGATCGGCTCCGGGCCGGCGGGCATGGCCGCGGCGTACTACCTGCTGATCGCCGGCCACGACGTCACCGTCTACGAGCGCGACCCGGCACCCGGCGGGATGCTCCGCTACGGCATTCCCCAATACCGCCTGCCCAAGGTGGAGGTGCTCGAGGCCGAGTACGAGAGCGTCACCCGGC
>JBEPUS010000219.1:0-4281 GCA_041691435.1 Chloroflexota bacterium | reverse complement strand
GTCGTGGACGGCGGCGATCGCCGCCTGGAGCTGGTAGGGGCCCGTCCGCTGCATCCGGAGTGCTCGCTCCACGAGGCGACCACCTTCGGCGATCCGGCCCTGGTCCCAGCGCGACCGGTCCTGGTCGGCGAGCAGGATCAAATCGCCGGCTGCATCGACCCGAGCCTCGCGGCGGGCATCCTGGAGGAGCATCAGGGCGAGCAGACCGATGGCCTCCGGCTCGTCTGGCATCAGCTCGGCCAGGACACGACCCAGGCGGATCGCCTCCAGGGCAAGCTCGCGCCGGACCAGGGCCTCGCCGGCCGACGCCGAGTAGCCCTCGTTGAAGATGAGGTAGAGCACGCGCAGGACCGCGTCCAGGCGCTCCGGGAGCAGATGGTCGGGTGGCACCCGGTAGGGAATCCCCGCCTCGCGGATCTTGCGCTTGGCCCGGACGAGTCGCTGGGCGAGCGTTGCCTCTGGAACGAGGAAGGCCCGGGCGATCTCGGGCGTCGCCAGGCCGCCGAGGGTCCGCAGGGTCAGGGCAACCTGGGCGTCAAGGGCAAGGGCCGGATGGCAGCAGGTGAAGATCAGCCGGAGCCGATCATCCTGGATTGCCACATCGTCCTCCTCGCTGGGTCCGTCCGGCCTGATCGAGGCATCGATTTCGGCCTGCCGCCCGAGCTGGTCCGTCTTCGTCGCCAGCACCTTCGCCCGGCGGAGGCGGTCAATCGCCCGGTTGCGGGCCGTGGCCGTGATCCAGCCGCCAGGGTTGGCCGGGACGCCGTCGCGCGGCCAGCGCTCGAGTGCCACCAAGAAGGCCTCCTGGACCGCTTCCTCGGCGAGGTCGAAATCGCCAAATACGCGGATCAGGGTCGCAACGGTCCGGCCCGATTCCTCGCGGAACAGGCGCTCGACGACGGCGGTGGGGTCAGCCGGCTGCGGCAAGGGCCTCGTCGGGTGACCCGCCATCGCCCATCGACGGCCGCTCGAGGATCGGGCGGATCTCGATCGAGCCATGTCGAGCGCCGGGGATCCGGGCCGCGGCCTCAATCGCCTCGTCGAGATCGCCCGCTTCGATCACGTAGAACCCGCCCAGCGCTTCCTTCGTCTCGGCGTACGGACCGTCGGTCGTGATCGTTCGCCCGTCGCGAACCTGGACGGTGGTTGCCGCGGTCGTCGGGTGCAGGGCCTGGCCACCCTTGAACTGGCCATGCGCGATCAGCGACTCGGTAAATGTGTCGTATTCGCGGCTTTCGGCCAGCATCGCGTCGGTTGGCGGGCCATCGCCCCGCTCGGCGGTGTAGATCAGCAGCAGGTATTGCACGAAGGACCTCCAGACGCGGTCGGGCCGGCACGGTCGTCGCCCGTCATCCCTACGACGAACGACCTCGGCCGAAATCGACCCGGACCTGAGTATGGACCGTTGCCGCGGGCCGTTGGCTCGATCCCAGGGCTGGCCCGGCACGCCACGGCCATGCGTGCACTGGGTACCGCAAAACGCCAGATTCGGAGGCAACCGGATCGCCCGACCGGGGCGCGGGCCCACGAACCTCAACTCCGCCAGCTGATTCCATCCCGAGCCACGCTTGCCGCGGCGCGCACCCTGGCGCAGCGCCCCGCCAGTGCCTGTCTCTCGGCTCGAAAACGGGGGTTTTGTTGCACCTGGTACCCGCGCCTGGCGATGCGCGACGAGCCGACGCTACGGCGACGACGAACCATGAACCTGGGCCAACCTCAAGGACGAGACACGGCGCGCTATGGTTCGGGCGTGGCAGGCACGTCGGAAGTCCTCGAGATCGCGGGCCGCGAGGTCACGATCACCAACCCGGACAAGCTCTTCTTCACCGATCTCGGGGTGACGAAGATGGAGATGGTCCGCTACTACCTGGCCGTGGCCGACGGCGCGCTGCGCGGGGCGGGCGACCGGCCGATGGCGCTCAAGCGCTTCGTCAACGGTTCGGAGGGCCAGTTCTTCTTCCAGAAGCGGGCACCCGAGTCGCGGCCGGACTGGATCGAGACCGTCGAGCTGTCGTTCCCCTCGGGGCGAACGGCCTCGGAGGTGGTGATCCGCGATGCCGCCCAGCTCGCCTGGATCATCAATCTGGGCTGCATCGACCTCAATCCCCATCCGATCCGGGCGGACGATCTCGATCATCCCGACGAGCTGCGCGTCGACCTCGATCCGGTGCCGGGCATCGGCTGGGCGCAGATTCGCGACGTGGCCCTGGTCGTGCGGGAGTCGCTGGAGGCCGCCGGCCTGGTGGGCTGGCCGAAGACCTCCGGCTCGCGCGGGATCCACGTCAACGTCCGGATCGAGCGCAAGTGGACCTTTCCCGAGGTCCGCCGGGCGGCGCTGGCCCTGGCCCGCGATGTCGAGCAGCGAGCACCGGACCTGGCCACGTCGAAATGGTGGAAGGAAGAGCGCCACGGCGTCTTCATCGACTACAACCAGAACGCCAAGGACCGCACGGTTGCCTCGGCCTACTCGGTCCGCCCCCGGCCCGACGCCCGCGTCTCGACGCCGCTGACCTGGGCGGAGGTGGCCACGATCGACCCGGCCAGCTTCACCGTCCGGACCGTCCCCGCCCGCTACGCGGCAATCGGCGATCCGGGGGCGGGGATTGATGGTGCCGTCGGCTCGCTCGACGGACTCCTCGAGCTCTCGGCGCGCCACGAAACCGATGGCCTCGGCGACGCACCATGGCCGCCGAACTACGCGAAGACGATCGATGAGCCGCCCCGCGTCCAGCCATCGAAGCGCCGGATGAGCTCAAAACCCCTGATCGAGATCGGGCGGGCGGCGCTCCTGGCCGACGCCCAGGCCGGCCTCGAACGCTGGAAGACGCGCCATCCCGATGTGTGGCCACTCCTGGAGGCAGCTGACGTCCTGACCGACGCGATGCGCGGCCGGTTCACGACCTGGACCCGGATCCGCCTGAACCTCGAGCACGTCTCGGAAGAACAGCGGCCGCCCCAGGAGCCGCTCGATCCCGACTACGACCCGTGGGGCGGCGCCACGCCACCGCCGCGGCCACGCCCGCAGAAGGGTCTTGAATCCGGCTGACGATGCGGGCGTCACGTCCGCGTTCGTGATACGTCTAATCGTGCGCCCATCGCCCAATTGCTCCAGGGGAACCGAAATGCGCAGATCCCGGTTCGTCAGCGCCGGTTTCATCGTCCTCTTTGCAGCCGGCTGCGCCTCGAGCCCCAGCACGCCGCCGACAGGGTCGCCCAGTGCGGCGGTCGCCAGCGCACCAGGTACGGCTCCTTCCGTCGTGCCATCAGCGGCGCCAAGTGCCGCTTCCAGCGCTCCGACGCCCAACGTCACCGCCTCGGCCACGGTCGTCGCCAACGGCTGGCAGAACGTCCCTGCGCAATCGACGCTCGCCGGAGTCCAGCTGAGCGGTGTCACGTGGACGGGCACGCAGTTCCTGGCTGACGGAATCCTGGCCAACAACGATCGGGCCTTGCTGGCATCCAGCGATGGCCGGGCCTGGACCCTGCTGCCGGGTCCCAGCTCGACCTATGCGATCAGCGCCATCGGCGTATCGCCGAATGGGATCGTGGCCGTGGGCGGCGGCGATGGACTCGCTAGAGCCTGGGTGTCGAAGGACGGCTCGACCTGGGTCGCTGCACCGAACACAGCCGCGCTCAGGCCGCCGAAGGACAAGGGCGTCACGATGAGCGCGGTGACCTGGACCGGCAGCGGCTGGCTCGCTGTGGGCAGCGAGCTCAGCGGTTGTGACTACAACTGTGGCTCCGCCTCGGCGATCCGGGCGGTCGTCTGGAAGTCGGCCGACGGTCTTGCCTGGACCCGTCAGCCCGACAGCCCTGCGCTCGCCCACGCGGAGATGAACGCGGTCGTGCGCTACGGATCGGGTTACGTCGCGGTTGGCGCGGCCCCGGATCGAATCGCCACGACCAGCGTGCCCGAGCATGCGGTGGCCTGGACGTCGCCCGATGGGCGGACGTGGTCAAGAGTCCCGGACTCAAGCCTCTTCCATGCCCCGGCAGGGACGACTCAGGCCTTCGGTGACGAGATGGTTTCCATCGCCACGGACGGCAGCCGGCTCGTAGCCGTGGGCACGGTCGGGTCGCAGGATGTGGGCGGTTCAGCCGTTGCCTGGTGGTCGAGCGATGGCCGCACCTGGCACCGGGGAACGGGCGCAGATTTCCTGAATGGACAGCTGGTCAATGTTGCCGCAATCCCCGGCGGATACCTCGCGACCGGCCCGAATGGCCCGGACAATTGCCGGGGCGGGATCTTTTCATCGACGGACGGCAGCGCCTGGACCTGCG
>JBEPUS010000218.1:0-4290 GCA_041691435.1 Chloroflexota bacterium | reverse complement strand
GAATCGAACCCCCGACGCAGGCCTTAGGACGGCCTCGCTCTATCCGCTGAGCTACAGGGGCGCACCGCGGGCATGGTACCGCGTCGCCCCGGCGGTCCAGATCGCCGATCCGGGCCATACTGCGCCCGTCGATCTCGCGCCGGCTGCATCGAGGCATCAAATGACATCATCCCGTCAGACCCAGGGCTTCCCGAGCCCTCTCCAGATCGCCCTCGTGGTTGGTGCGGTGGTCGTGGTGGTCGGGGCCGTCTGGCTGCTCGGCGGCGCGACGGCGCCCGGGCCGTCGGCATCGCCGACCGGGGGGATCGGCCTGACGAGCCAGCTGCCGGGCACGAGCTCCGCCGCCGGCGGCTCGGCGGGCCCCGGCGCGTCCCTTGCCCCGGGCACATCGGCAGCACCGGGCACCTCGGTGAAGCCGGGCACCACGCCCAAGCCAACCACCAAGCCCACGGCCAAGCCGACACCCAAGCCCACGCCGAAGCCGACGGCGGCGCCCAAGCCGGTGACCGCGGTCAAGCTCGCACTGGCCTACTCCGGGTTCACGAAGCCGATCTTCGTGACCGGCGCCCGGGACGGCACGAACCGCCTGTTCGTCGTGGAGCAGACCGGGCACATCCGGGTGATCGTCAAGGGCAAGACCCAGTCGACCGACTTCCTGAACATCGCCGGCCTGATCAACTACGACGGCGCCGAGCAGGGCCTGCTGGGCCTGGCGTTCAGCCCGACGTTCAAGACGAACGGCTACTTCTACGTCTACTACAACATGGCCAACGGCGGGAACCCGGGCAACATCATGATCGCCCGCTACACGGCCCTCCATGGCACCAACGTGGCCAGCACCGGCACGGCGCACAAGATGATCGCGCCGATCCCGCATACCCAGTTCGGCAACCACAACGGCGGAGACATGGCCTTCGGGCCCGACAGCCTGCTCTACTTCGGGACCGGTGACGGTGGCAGCGGCGGCAATCCGACCGGCACTTCCCAGAGCCTGAGCTCATACCTTGGAAAGATGCTCCGGATCAACGTGAACACCTCCGGGACCGCCAAGCCCGTGATCTGGGGATACGGCCTGCGCAATCCGTGGCGCTGGTCATTCGACTCGGCCACCGGCGACATGTGGATCGGCGACGTCGGCCAGGAGCGCTACGAGGAGATCGACCACATCAGCCGGACCCACGTCCTGAGCAGCACCCGGGTCAACTTCGGCTGGAACGTGTGGGAAGGCCGCTCCTGCTATCCCTCCGGCAGCAGCTGCAGCTCGCATGGCGTGACGATGCCGGTGGCGGTCTACGACCACAGCCTTGGTTGCGCGGTCGTTGGCGGCTACGTCTACCGGGGATCCCTCGCCGCCATGCGCGGCAACTACTTCTACAGCGACAACTGCAGTGGCCGGATCTGGCGGCTCCTGGCCATTCCCGGCAACCAGACCCCGGTCCAGGTTGCCGACACCTCCCTCTCGGTCAGCTCGTTCGGGCTCGACGATTCGAACAACGAGTACGTCGTGTCGCTCAACGGCAGCATCTACCGGATGGGGCTCTGAGAGAGGCCTCGACTACAATCGGGCCATGCCCGAGATCGTCCTGTACGTCCGTCCGGGCTGCCATCTGTGCGCCCAGGCGCGGACGACCATCGACGCGCTGCTCGCCGAGCACCGCCGGCGGGGTCTCGCGGCACCCGACGTGGTGGAGCGCGACATCAGCACGAATCTCGACTGGGAGCGGGCCTTCTTCGCGGAGATCCCGGTGGTCGAGGTGGGCGACCGGCGGCTGAACCTGGCCGTCAGCCCGCGCGGCCTGCGGCGCTTCCTCGACGACGTCCTCGGGCCCGTCCTCGCCGGCTGAATCGATCATGAGCGGCAGCGACCTGACCATCCTCGTCGCGGTTGCCGCGGGCCTGCTCAGCTTCCTCTCGCCGTGCGTCCTGCCGCTCGTCCCGGCGTACATCGGCCAGCTCACCCGGGTGGCGGTGCGCTCCGAGACCGAGCGCGAGGCCGGAGCCGGACCATCGCGCTGGGTGGCGCTGCGTCACGCATTTGCCTATGTCGCCGGCTTCGGCCTGGTCTTCACCCTGCTCGGGGTCACGGCAACGTTTGCCGGCGGCGCCCTCGGCACCTACCTGCCGGCCCTCCGCCAGGTGGGGGGCATCGTCCTGATCGTCATGGGCCTGAACCTCGCCGGCATCCTGACGATCGGGCGCCTCCAGCGGACGTGGCAGCCGCTGCTCGCGGGTGGTGCGTCGTCGCTGGCCACGTCCGGCGGCGGCAGCATTATCGGCACGCTACGACCTGTCGGCGCGGGATCTGCTGGCCCGGGACCTGCCGGAGACGGATCCGTCCGAGACGGGCGCACCGCCCGCGGCGCATTTGGGGACCGGCTCGGCGCCCGGCTGACCGGCTCGACGAACGCGCTCCTTGCCTCGTTCGGTTTGGGCGTCATCTTCGCGATCGGCTGGACCCCCTGCATCGGCACCATCCTCGGCGGGATCCTGACCCTCGCCGCGACCTCCGAGGGGGTCCTGCGCGGCGGGGTCCTGCTGGCCGGCTACACCCTGGGCCTGGGGATCCCGTTCCTGGTCCTGGGCGTCCTCTACGACCGCTCCCCGCGGATCCTGCGGCCGCTCGTCCGCCATGGCCGGGCGGTGACGATGATCGGGGGCCTGCTGGTCGTGGCGATCGGCGTGGCGATGCTCTTTGACCTGCTGATCATCGTGCCCCGCTACCTGACCTTCCTGACGGCGATCTAGGTGACCGATCCTCTGCCACCGGAGACGCGCCGGCCCGCCTTCGAGCACCGGACCGAGCAGCGCGGCCTGATTGGGCCGTTCAGCGGGCGGCAGCTCGGGTCCGTGGTCCTGGTGATCGTGATCGCCGCGGTGCTCCTGGTCGCGGTGACCACGCCGCTCGGCTCCACCGACGTCGCGTCCCAGGTCAATCCCCAGGCCACGGCCTACGCGTTCGCCTCGCCCACGGTGGGCCTGCGGCCCGGCTCCCTGGCGCCCGAGCTGGGCGGGATGCGCGCGAACGGCACGCGCTGGCAGCTGGCCGATGTGAACGGCAGGCCCGTGCGCCTGGCCGACCTGCGCGGCAAGGCCGTCTGGATCAACTTCTGGGCCAGCTGGTGCGCGCCCTGCCAGGCCGAGACGCCGACCCTGCGGACGATGGACCAGCAGTTTCGGGGCCAGGGCCTCGAGCTGATCGGGATCAGCGTGAAGGAAACAACCGCGTCGGACGTGGGGGCCTATGCCCAGAGGTACAACCTGCAGTACACGATCGCGGCCGACCTGATCGGCGACGTGAAGGACCTGTACGGCGTCTACGCCCTGCCGACCCAGGTGTTCATCGATCCGAACGGGGTGATCCGGGCAGTGGTCAACGGTCCGCTGACAGTGGCCCAGGCCACGAGCTACGTCGAGGCGATCCTGCCAGTACGCAGCTCGCCCGCTTCCGGCTCGTAAACGAACCGGTCGCGATCCGGGACCAGCCGCCCGATCGGCCGGCGCGGCTCGTGGCTCAGGACGATCGTCCAATCCTCCGCCACCGCCTGCCGGAAGAGCTCGCCCTTCACCTGGACCGAGTCGAGCGGGAAGTCGTCGAAGGCGGTGATCCAGCGCGGGTTGGCGCTCCACGGGCGCATGGCCAGGTCGCCCAGGAATGCCAAGGGCCGGCCGGCGCGAGGTCCATGGCCTCGAACCACCACGGCCTGGTGGCCGGCCGAATGTCCGCCGGTCGGCACGACCGTGACCCCGGGCAGGATCTCGCGCTCGCCTTCGGCCCAGCCGGCTGCACCCCAGTCCCGGACCAGACGCAGCTCGGGCTGGTCATAGCTGGCCACCAGCCGACTGTTGGTCCCGAGGGCAATCTCCCATTCCGCCCGTTGGGCGACGATGACAGCCCGCGCAAAGGCCCGACCGCCGCTGGCATCGAGCAGTCCACCGGCATGGTCGAAATGGAGGTGGCTCATCGCCACCACGTCGACCGAGGCGGGATCGAAGCCCGCCACCCGGAGGGCAGGCAGGATCGGATCGCCGGAGTAGGCCCGCATCTGACGGGCCTTGTCGTTCATCCGCTCGCCGATCCCGGTCTCGACCAGGACGCGCCCGGCCGGCGTCTCGATGAGCAGGCAGTTGAGGGCCTGGCCCAGGCGATGATCGGGACTGATCTCATCGGCCACCAGGCGGTCCCACAGGATCCGCGGAACCGGCCCAAACAGCGCGCCGGCATCGGTCCAGAAGGTCCCGGCCTGGACCAGCGCCTCGGCCCGATGCCCCAGGTCGTGGAGCATCTCGGCT
>JBEPUS010000217.1:0-4294 GCA_041691435.1 Chloroflexota bacterium | reverse complement strand
GTGAGTCCCCAGCCGGTCGCCGAAGCACCGGGCGCCGAAGAACCGATCGCCGAAGAACCGATCGCCGAAGGACTGGACGTCGCCGAGGTGGACGACGTCCCCGAGGCGGCGCCGGCCGCCGCGCTCGAGCCGATCGAGCCTGCCGATCCGATCTCCGTGGCCGAGCCCGCCTGGCCGATCGAGGCCGCGCCGGCGAGCGATCCGTCACCCGTCGGGTCGCGGCCCAGGGTCGACGACCGCGTGGAGATGCCCGCCTGGCCGAGGATCGTCCGGCCGCCGCTCAGCGATTCTCCGCCGACCCAGGCACCGCCGGCGCCGATGCCGGCAGCGGCGCCGCAATGGCCCGCGCCACGCCAGCCGGGCTTCGATGCCAGCTCCACGCCGTTCTGGGCAAGCGGTGACACGGGCCGGGTGGCCGGCGAGCTGGACGTCTGGACGGCTTCGGCTCGCGAGGTCGCCGAGGCTCCCGGCCAGGTTGCCGGCGTGCAGTCCTGCGTCGGCTGTGGACTGTCCCTCTCGGCGACGGCTCGCTTCTGCCGGCGCTGTGGAGCGCGCCAGGGCTGATCAGCCCGGCTCGCCGGTGCCGCGCTCGGGCCAGCCTTCCTCGCGATAGCGGACCCAGATCAACCCGAGCAGCAGGAGCTGGGCCAGGATCGACAACCAGGCCAGCACGGCGAAGACGACCGCAATCGCGCCATACAGTGCGGCGATCCCGATCAGCCGCGGCGCGATGAACGCGAATGCCTGCGTGAAGAGGGCGGCTGCGATGCCGACGACCACCGCGGGTACCCGGACGGCGCGCCAGCCCGGGTGATGCGCGGGCATGAACCGGTAGACCGTGGCCACACCCGCCGACGTGACGAGCGCCGTCACCAGCGGATTGATGATGCCCAGCCGGCCCAGGTCAGGCAGGAAGGCCGGCGATCCAAGGTCGGTCACGACGAATGACGCCACCGACGCGAGGCCCAGGGCGACGACCACGGCCAGGAGCAGCACCACCACCGACACGACGCCCATCAGCGAGCGTTTCAGCAGGCCCCGTTCGGGGGTTCGGTTGAACACGCGCCCGAAGCTGGCGTCGAGCGCCCGGGCGAAACGGCTGGCGCCCCAGATGAGCGTGATCACCCCCACGATCGACACCTCGGCGGCGCCATCCGCGATCGCACTCAAGGTTCGCACCAGGAGATCCCGAAGGGGCGGGAGCTGCGCGGCGATGGTGTCGACGATCTGGGCCTGGCGGCCGGGGTCGTTGACCAGGAACCCAACCACCGCGACGACGAGGAGCAGCGCGGGCAGCAGCGCAAACAGGGCGTTGTAGGCGAGGCCGTCGGCGAGTGTCCCACCGCCGATTCGTCCGTAGGCGTCGAAGACGAGCCTGACCCGGCGGGGCCCGCTCCGCTCGAGGAAGCCGTTCCAGGCGTCGCGCACCGCCTGAAATCGCCGGGGAGGATCGGGCGGAGCCGGTGCCTCGGCTTCGACGAGGCTGATCTAGAGCTCCTCGAAGAGCCCTGGCTGGAGATCGCCGGCCCGGACCGAGCGGGGCGCTGCGACCAGCGCCCGGACCTGTCCGCGCCGCACGAACCGGCGGCCGCCGAGCTTGATGCTCTGGAGCCGCCCCGTCCGCGCCCAGCGGCCGATCGTCTCGGGCCGGAACTGGATGTTCGAGGCGGCCAGGATCTGGGCGGCTTCGCCCAGGCTGATCCAGTCCGAGGGCGCGGCCACCTCAGTCGGCCGACGTGCCGGAGGTAGAGGCCGGTGAGCTCTCCCGGGTGGAGCTGCTCGTCTTCTTGGCGTCCTCCCGGGCGGACTTGGAGCTCGAATCCGAGTCGCCGCTGGGGCTCTCGGCGCCGCGCTTGCCTTCGCCGGACTTGGGCTCGCCTGGCGTCTCCTGGCCGGCCTTGCCCTCACCGTGCGTGGACGCCTGGCCATCGCTGCCCGATCCGTTCGACGACCCAGAGTCCGCCGAGTGGCTGCGCTTGGATGGCGCTGAGCTGCGGTCCTTCTTCGCCCAGCCCGAGCCCTTGAAATGGATCGTCGGCGGGTTGAATGCCTTGCGCAGGGTCCCGACGGCGCCGCAGGCCGGGCACGCGGCCGGTGGACCGCCGTTGATCGAGTGGACGATCTCGGTCGTTCGGCCGCAGCTCGAGCAGATGTAGTCGTAGGTGGGCATCAGGTGGGAGATTATCCCCGCAGGAGCCGCATGCCGCACTTCGGACAATAGAACGCACGCTCGTGAGCCGAGGCAAACCCGCAGTGGGCGCACACGAGGCCGCCCCGACCGGCGGCGGGCACCGGCCGCTCGAGATCGGTCAGGCCCATCGAGTACTGGTTGGCGAGGATGTTGGTCAGCAGGCCACCCAGGATCCGTCCGCCGTTCCGATCGGTGTCGCCGCGGACGCCGCGCCCACCCCAGCCCACCACCGCTCGAAGGACGAGGTCGCCGTTCGACTCGTCCCAGTGGGAGGCCACGCCGCCGACGATCGCGCTGTACTCGGGATAACCCGATGTATCGGTCTCACCGTCGAGCAGGCCGCAGGCGAAGGTATCGAAGGCCAGGTCGACTGCGTCGATCGACTCGAGGACCACCAGGGCGTGGCGGGTGATCGGCGAATTGGCATCGTGGGCGTTGAGCCACTGCATCGCCTCGGATGGGTGGACGATCGAGGGCGTGGCCTGGCTGAACTCGATCGGCAGGGGTTCCACGACTTCGACATCGCTCTTGGCGATTCCGGCCAGCATCGACGGGATCTCTTCGATCGTCCGCGGCCCCGCCTTGAATCGGACGCCGGCGCTGCTCTTGCCGGCGTAGTAGAGCTTGAGCTGGTACTCCTGGGCGGTGATCTCCTCAGGCAATTGCCTGGACGCTCCGGCTTCCGCCGCCGGCTTCGCTCCCGAGCTCTTGCGACGCAGGAATTCTGGTGACACGAACTACTCCCGTAATGTGGCCTCGGCTCGATGATAACCCGCGCTCTCCGGCTGGGCAGCCTGACCACCGTACGGTTGAACAGCGGTCAACCGGTACCAACCGAGCGACTCAGGCTTGCAGACGCTCCTCCAGCCGGCGGACCTGCTCGGCCAGCTCGGCATCGCGCGCCCGGGCGGCGGCCACCACGGTAGGCGGAGCCTTGGTCGTGAAGGCCTCATTGGCCAACCGGGCCCGGCTCGCTGCGAGCAGCGCCTGGGCGGCCGCGAGCTCCCGCCCGAGGCGCGCGCGATCGAGCTCAGCCGCGGCGTCGGTGGCCGAGCTGGCCGCCGGCCGGCCGACCAGCGCCTCGAAGCCGGTCCCGATGACGGTCAGTCCGCCCAGGGCAGTCGCCGCAGCGAAGGCCGGCCGGCTCGCATGAATGGTCAGCGGTCGCGCCCGTGCCAGGCGTTCGATCGCGGGCCGCAGCGCCTCGAATGCCGAGCCCCCGGTGGTCGGACCAGCGCCGCCCTCGATGAGCAGATCGAGCGGCAGCCAGGCGGCCGGCTCGAGGCGCGCCTCTGAGCGCGCGTTGCGGACGCCCCGGACCAGGTCGAGGACCGCGTTCACATCAGCCTCGGCGGCCTCGTCCCGCCACGCCCCCAGCGCAGCTCCCGGCCAGTCAGCCACGATCAGCAGCCCGGGGTCGTCGGGGCCGTGGGGCGTCGCGGTCCAGATCGCCTCGGTAAGGAACGGCATGAACGGATGCAGGAGGCGCAGGTTGACATCGAGCGCCTCGACCAGCGTCCACCAGGTCGCTTCGCGGATGGCGACCGGGAGGGTCTCGTCAGCGAGACGCACCTTGGCCAGCTCGATGCCCCAGTCGCAGAGCTCGCTCCAGATCGCCTCGTACAGGATCCGGGTGGCTTCTCCGAGGGCGTAGTCGGCGATCGCCCGGTCCACGCCGGCGGCCGTGGCTGCCGTCCGGCTCCGGATCCACTGCTCGGCCGGCCCGAGGTGGCTCTGCTCCGGGGCCTCGCGGGCGGCATCGGCCGGGATCGTCGCCGGCCGGGCGCCAAGAACGAACCGGGCCGCGTTCCAGAGCTTGTTGCCGAAGTTGCGAGCCGTCTCGAGCTTCTCCTGGGAGAGGCGCTGGTCGTTGCCCGCGGAGTTGCCGTTGATCAGCGCGAAGCGCAGCGAATCGGCGCCGATCTCGTCGATCGCCTCGAGCGGATTGACCACGTTGCCTGCGGTCTTCGACATCTTCTTGCCGATCGCGTCGCGGACCATGCCGTGGAGATAGACGGTCTTGAACGGCGGCTCTCCCATGAAATGGATGCCGAGCATCATCATCCGGGCGACCCAGAAGAAGATGATGTCGTAGCCCGTCTC
>JBEPUS010000216.1:0-4302 GCA_041691435.1 Chloroflexota bacterium | reverse complement strand
AAGAGACAGGTCCTGGACCGGGTCCGCGCCGTCCGGGAGCGAGCGATCGAGCAGGCGGCGAACGAGGGTCCCGGCTGACCGTTGCGGCCGCCGGGTGGCACGTTCGCGGGACGGATCCGCCAACGTCGCGCGGAGTCTTGACACCGCAACCAGCTTGGTAGAGGCTGTGGCGCGCACATTTGAAAGAGAGGAACACAAAACCCGTGGCGATTCGGCAGATCGTGATCGGACAGCGGAGCGAGACCGTTCGTCGGGCGAATCTGAGTGCGATCGTCCGCGAGCTCCACATCCGTGGACCCCTCTCCCGATCGGAGCTTGTCGCCCTGACCGGACTGACCCGGAGCGCGATCCGCAGCCTCATCGGCGAGTTCGTGGATGCCGGGCTCGTGTACGAGGAGCGCGCGGCGCCGCTAGGGACCCCCGGCCGGCCCTCGGCTCTGGTCCGTATGAACGCCGACAGCGCCGTCGTCCTGGCCCTCGAGATCTCCGTCGACTCCCTCGCCGCTGCCGAAGTCGGTCTCGGCGGTGAGGTGCTCGACCTCGTCCGGGTGGACCGGCCGCGCGGCCACTCCTCGGTCGGAGCCATCGTTACCGACCTGGCCGAGCTCGCCGCCGAGATCCGCGCCAGGCGGCCGACGAGCGAGCCGTACATCGGTGTCGGCGTCGCGATCGTGGGTGTCGTCCGGCGCAGCGACGGTTTCGTCTCGATGGCCCCGAACCTCGGCTGGCGCGACGTGCCGCTCGACGAGCGCCTCGCCTTCGCGTTGCACACGGATGCCCCGATCTCGGTGGCGAATGACGCTGACCTCGGCGCCCTGGCCGAGATCCGCCGCGGGTCGGCGATCGGTGCGGAGGACGTGCTGTTCATCCACGGCGAGGTCGGGGTCGGCGGCGGGCTGATCGTCGGCGGACGGCCGTTGACCGGCGTGGCGGGATATGGCGGCGAGGTCGGCCACATCCCGGTCAACCCGAACGGCCTGGCCTGCCGCTGCGGTTCCGTCGGCTGCTGGGAGACGGAGGTCGGCGAGGGTGCCCTGCTCCTGCGGGCCGGCCATGCGCCGGGCGGTGGCAGGCTCGAGGTCGCGGCCGTGCTGCGCGAAGCCGAGGCGGGTTCGCCCGCGGCGCTGGACGCGCTGGACAACGTGGGCCACTGGCTCGGGTTCGGCCTGGCCGGCCTCGTGAACATCTTCAATCCCCGGCTCGTCATCCTTGGCGGCCTGTTCGGGCGGATCCACCCGTTCGTCGCGCGCACGATCGCGGGCGAGCTCGACCGGCGCGCCCTGCCCGCGCCCCGCGAACTCGTCCGGGTCGTCCCGGCATCGCTGGGCGTGGATGCCCCGCTCCTCGGCGCCGCCGAGCTCGCCTTTGATCCGCTCCTCGCGGATCCGGCGATCTGGCTCCGGCCGAGGACGTCTCTCCCGGAACTGGCGAGCGCCTGACCATGACCGGCTCGCTCGTCGCCCGTTCAGACCTTGCGCACACCCCGGCCCGTGCGGCCGTGTCGATCAGGACCATCGCCGGCGCGACGCCCCTTGCGTCGCTCGGATTGCGGTGAGGGGAGGGTTGCTAGACTAGCGCGCGATACTCAACACGATCCTTACGACAAGGAAACCCCGGAGGAGGAGAAACACATGTTCCATCGCCGAATCGCGGCGTTGGTTGCGGTCACTGCGATCGCAGCAGCAGCTTGTTCATCGGCCGCTACACCGGCGCCGACCACGGCCCCGGCCACGGCGGCGCCGACCACGACGGCGGCCTCGACGGCCCCGAGCGCGGCGGGCAGCCCTGCGGGCAGCCCGGCAGCCGCGGGCTGCACCGTCGGTGTCTCGTGGAACAACTACCAGGAAGAGCGCTGGGCCAAGTGGGATGAGCCTGCGATCAAGGCGGCTGTAGCTGCCGGCAATGGCAAGTACATCTCGAGCGACGCCAAGTCGTCTGCCGCGACGCAGACCACCGATGTCGAGAACTTGATCTCGCAGGGCGCCAAGGTCCTGATCATCCTGGCCCAGGACGACAAGGCCATCAAGTCGTCCGTCGCGACGGCCGCGGCGGCCGGCATCCCGGTCATCGCCTATGACCGGCTGATCGAGGACAAGAGCGTCTTCTACGTCACCTTCGACAACGTCGAAGTCGGGCGCATGCAGGCCCGCGCGATCTTCGCGGTCAAGCCGGCCGGCAACTACGTCTTCATCAAGGGCAACGCGGCCGACGCGAACGCCAAGTTCCTGAAGGGCGGCCAGGACGAGATCATCAAGGACGCAGTGGCGTCCGGGGCGATCAAGAACGTCGGCGAGACCTTCACGGACTCGTGGAAGCCCGCGCTCGCCCAGACCGAGATGGAGCAGTTCCTCACGGCCAACAACAACAATGTGGACGCGGTCCTCTCCGAGAACGACGGCATGGCCGGCGGCGTCATCGCGGCGCTCACGGCCCAGGGCCTCCAGGGCAAGGTGCCCGTGTCGGGCCAGGACGGCGATCAGGCCGCCCTCAACCGGGTCGCGCTCGGGACCCAGACGGTCGACGTCTGGAAAGACTCCCGCCTCCTTGGCAAGACGGCCGGCGAGGCAGCCATGCAGCTGTGCGCCAGCTCAGACGTCACGAAGGTCACGGGCGCAGCCCCCTTCACGACTCCCGGCGGCAATACGGTCTCGTCGATCCTGCTGAAGGCTCAGCCGATCGACAAGACGAATCTCCAGATCGTTCTGGATGCCGGCTGGATCACCAAGGACAAGCTGTGCCAGGGTGTGACCGCCGGTTCCGTCCCGGGCTGCTGATCCACAGCAAGCTTTCTGTGTAGGTAGGCAAGCGCCCTGTGTCGCAACGCGGCACGGGGCGCATTTCCTTGAGCGTGGAAGGGCACCATGACTGAGGCCACCGTCCCGTCCGAGATCCCGGCCAGCGACCGGCCCGCGCGTTCGGTCGGGTCGTTCATGCAGGCGGCCGAGGTCGACTCGCGCCTGGTGGGCATGCTGATCGCGCTGGCGATCATCTGGGTCGGCTTCAACTTCCTGTCGGGCGGCCTCTTCCTGACGTCGCGCAACCTGTGGAACCTGTCGGTCCAGTCGTCGTCGATCGCGATCATGGCGACCGGCATGGTCCTGATCATCGTGTCGCGCAACATCGACCTGTCGATCGGCTCGATCGTGGGCATCACGGGCTACACGATGGCCATGGTGCAGGCGATCTGGATCCCCAACAGCCTCGGCCTGGGGGTCAATCAGCCCTACACCTGGATCATCGCCCTCGTGGTTGGCATCGCCCTCGGCGCGGTCATCGGCGGGTTCCAGGGTTTCATCATCGCCTTCCTCAAGGTCCCAGCCTTCATCGTCACCTTGGGCGGCCTGCTCGTCTGGCGCGGCCTGGTCTTCGAGATGCAGTCGGGACAGACGATCGCCCCGATGGACTCCACGTTCAAGCTGCTCGGCGGCGGACCGACCGGTTCGGCCGGGGAGCTCGGCAGTTGGGCGTTTGCGCTCGTCGCGAGCGCGGCCATCGTCGTACTGCTGCTCGCCAGCCGGCGACGCCGTCTGAAGTACGGGTTCGGCGTTCGCCCGATGTGGGCGGAGGTCGCGTTGATCGTCGGGAGCGTCGTGCTCGTCGTCGGTGCGACGTGGGTCGCGAACAGCTATCCCTGGCCGGAAGCGCTGGCCGCTCAGTACGCCACGGACCACAACATCACGCCACCCGCCGGTGGGCTGATCATCCCTACCGGGATCGCGTTCCCGGTGTTGATCCTGATCGGCGTCGCGATCGTGATGACCTTCGTGGCGCGGCGGCTCCGCTTCGGACGCAACGTCTTCGCCATCGGCGGCAACCCGGAGGCGGCAGAGCTCGCGGGCATCAATACGCGCCGCACGATCATGCTCACCTTCGTCGTGATGGGGGTCCTATCCGCGATCGCGGGCGCGATCGGCGCGGCGAGGCTCAATGCCGGCGTGACGAGCCTCGGGCAGCAGAACGAGCTGGACGTGATCGCCGCGGCGGTGATCGGCGGAACCTCGTTCGCCGGTGGCATCGGGACGATCACGGGAGCCGTTCTCGGCGCCGTCGTGATGCAGTCCCTGCGTTCGGGCATGGTCCTGTTGCGCTTCGACTCGCCGATCCAGGACATCGTCGTCGGCACGGTGCTGGTCTTCGCGGTGGGCCTGGACGCGATCATCCGTCGGCGGGCTTCCCGATGACCGCTGAACGCAGTGCAGCCGACGTGACGGCCCGCGTCCCGCTCGTCGACATGCGCAATATCCGCGTCTCCTTCGGCGGCGTGCATGCGGTCGACAACGTCTCACTCACCCTGTATCCGGG
>JBEPUS010000215.1:0-4339 GCA_041691435.1 Chloroflexota bacterium | reverse complement strand
ACCACAGCCTGACCCCGGACGAGGACCGGATCCTGCTCGAAGCCTACGACCGGGCTGGGGCCCGCGCCGACCGCCTCGCCCGGCTGACGCTGATGCGCGTCGTCTCGGACTTCCGCGAAGCGATGTGGGGCGTCCTGCAGCAGGGCGTGAGCACGCTTCACGTGGACTTTGTCGGCTACGCCGCCGAGCATTTCGACCGCTTGCTGGACAATGCCGCGACTGCCGCGTTTGAACGGGCGCTGCACGATGCTGCCGGCGCCTGACGGAAGACTCCGGATGACCGAGCAGGCCCGGGTCGTCGTCATCGGTGGCGGGATCACCGGCTGCAGCGTCGCCTACCACCTGGCCGCGGCCGGCTGGACCGACGTGCTCCTCGTGGAGAAGGCCCAGCTGACGGCCGGCTCCACGTGCCACGCGGCCGGCGTGGTCACGGCCTTCAACCCGTCGGCCACGATGATGCAGTTCCGGCGCTACAGCATCGAGCTCTACGAGCGCCTGGGCATCTTCGAGCGGGTCGGCAGCCTGCGCCTTGCGTCGAGCCACGATCAGCTCCTGGAGCTTGAGCGGACCGCCAGCCGGGCTCGCGGGATCGGCCTGGACGTCGGCGTGATCTCGGCCGACGAGGCCCGCCGGCTGATGCCGGCGATCTCGCCCGATTCGCTCTACGGGGCGGTCTACCTGCCGGGCGACGGCCACCTCGACCCGCACCGGGCGACGCATGCGCTGGCGGATGCCGCCCGGGCGCTGGGCGTGCGGATCCGGACCGGGCTGCGGGTCACGGGGTTCAGCCTCTCCTCCGCGCGGGCGGTCACCGAGGTCCTCACCGACCAGGGCCCGATCAAAACCGAGCTGGTGATCGATGCGGCCGGGATCTGGGCGCCGCAGGTCGCGGCGATGGTCGGCGGCTTCATCCCATCGACCCCCGTCGACCACCAGCACATCGCCCTGCGGGCCGTGCCGGGTCACGAGCTGCCCCACGACATGCCCTGCTTCCGCGACCCGGACAACCTGGTCTACGGCAAGAGCGAGCAGGGCGGGATGCTCTTCGGCGGCTATGAGCTGGACCCGGTGAGCCGCTGGGAGGACGGCGTGCCCTGGGAGCACGCTGCCCAATCCCTGCCGCCCGACTACGAGCGGTTCGGGCCGCTGATGGCCGGCGCGGTGCGGCGCTTCCCCTTCCTGGCCGACGCCGCGGTGATCCGGCTCCTGTGCCATCCCGATGCGATGACCCCCGATGCCAACCCGCTGCTGGGACCGCTGCCCGGCGTCGAAGGGTTCTGGGTGGCCGCCGGCCTCTCGCTGAACGGCTTCGGTGGCGCCGGCGGGATCGGCCGGGCGCTGGCCGGCTGGATCACGGCGTCGGACCCCGGCCTGGATATCGGCCCGTATCGCGCCTCGCGCTTTGGCGCGACCTATCGCGACCCCGTGTTCGTCGCCGGCCTTGCCAGGGAGACCTACTCGGACTACTACCGTCTCCGCTACCCGTTCGACAGCGACCTTGCCGGCCGGCCGCGCCGGCTGTCGGCGCTCCACGGCCGCCTGCAGGAGGCGGGTGCCGTCTTCGGAACGAAGGCCGGCTGGGAGCGCGCCGACGTCCATCTCCCAGGTACGCCCTGGCGGCGGGCCGGCCGCGACCAGGCAGCCTGGGGCTGGACAGAGCCGCCCTGGTTCGAGCGGGTCGTGGCCGAAGGCCTGGCCGTTCGCGAGCGGGCCGGGATCATCGACCTCAGCTCGTTCGGCAAGATCACGGTCGAGGGACCCGGCGCGCTCGGCCTCCTCCAGCGCGTGGCCGCCAACGACATCGACCGGCCCGTGGGCAGCCTCGTGTACAGCCAGCTCCTCGACGAGCGCGCCGGGATCGTGGCCGACGTCACCGTGGCCCGCCTTGCCGACGATCGATTCCGGGTCGTCACGGGCGCGGGCTACGTCGCGGGCGATCTGGCCTGGCTGCGCGCCCATGTCGACCCGGCCGAGCCCTCGGTAGCCATCCACGACTCAAGCGATGAGTTGGCCGTCATCGGGTTGTGGGGCCCGCACGCGCGGACGATCCTGGCCGCCGCCAGCACGTCCGACGTGGGCGACGGGGCGATTCCGCTGCGCCGGGGCGCTTCCATCGAGATCGGCGGCGGGCCAGCCTGGGCCGCCCGGATCAGCTACGCCGGAGAGCTGGGCTGGGAGCTCTACCTCGAGCGGGCGTGGGCGACGACGGCCTGGGACCGGCTGGTCGCGAGCGGAGCGCCTGAGGGCCTCGAGCCATTTGGCTACCGGGCACTCGATGCCCTCCGGCTGGAGAAGGGCTACCGCTATTACGGGACCGACCTGACGATGCTCGATACGCCGTTCGAGGCGGGACTTGGAGCCTTCGTGAGCTGGACGGCGGGCCCGTTCATCGGCCGCGCGGCCCTGGAGGCTCGTCGCGCAGCCGAACCGGACGGACCGGTTCGCCGCCTGGCAACCGTCGTCGTCGGCCCCAGCGATCGCTACCTGCCGATCTACGGCGGTGAAGCCGTGCGCCTCGACGGGGCTGTGATCGGCCGGCTGCGGAGCGTGGCATTCGGCCCGACGGTCGCCCGGACGATCGGCACCGTCTACCTGCCCGCCGCGCTCGCCGAAGGGACCGCGCTGGAGGTGGACGTCTTCGCCGAACGGATCCCGGCGAGCGTGGCCGCCGACGTCCTGGTCGACCCGGCAGGCCGGCACCTGCGCGGCGACGCCTGACGACTCCGACAGCCGCTGGTCGCTCGCGACCTGAGCTGAAGGGCCGGCGCTGCGGCCCGAATCAGAGCTCGCTGACTGTGCTCAGCCAGGCCTCGAAGCCGGGCGACGCGAGGTTCGCCGAAGCGCGGACCCAGCGTTCCTCGGCCCAGCCCCAGAAGTCGTAGTCGATCGTCGAGATCCGAGCCTGGATCGCCGCCCAGAGCGTCCAGCCGATATCGGACATGATCATCTGGAGATGCATCCTGGCCAGCATGGCCGGGCTGGCCACCCCGAAATAGGCAGCACACAGCTCGGCGGCGCGGGCGTCGTCGAAGCCGAGCTCCTGGCAGGTGTTGCCGAGCTCGAAGGTCGGGTCGTTGTTGCCGCTGTACTCGTAGTCGACGATCCACAGCCGCTCGCCGTCATCGAGGTAGTTCTCGGCCAGGAGGTCGTTGTGGCAGGGCACGCTGGGGATCGGCCGCCGGCCGAGCGCGGCTTCGATCCGGCTGATCGCCGGCTGCGCGCCATGGAAGCCGCCCGGGATCGGGCAGGCGAGGCCGGCGACCACCCCCAGGTAGGTCTCGGTGAGGCGGAACATGTCGAAGTCCAGCTGGAAGCGCGGGCCTGCATGGAGCCGGCGCAGGGCTGCGGCAATCCGCGCCGGGCTGCCCGGATCGTCAAACGCCGCGTTCGACATCGTCCGGCCGGCCAGCCACTCGAGGACCACCACGTTCCAGCCCGGCAGGTGGTCGAGGACACGCGGCCCGATCCCGGCGACGGCCGCCGCCCGGGTGTTGTGAAGCTCGTTGGACCGGTCGATGGCCAGGAGGTGGGTGGCCGGACCCGGGATGCGCACGAAGCGCGGGGATCCGTCGACGTCCACCCGGTAGTTCCGGTTGGTCAGGCCCCCGCCGATGGGCAGGACGCTGATCGTCCGGCCCTGCCAGGCGGGGATGGCCGCGACCACCGCCTCGATCGTCGGAGCGCCTGCGTCGGCTGGCATGGCGGGCATTGTGGCGGGTTTCGAGGGCCCTGATTCGACCGCTGCCTCCGCGTCTGCTGGAAACGGCCGTACGGCAAGGGCGCCAGCCGATACCCTAGCCGACGGGTGCCCGCCCGCCCTGATCTCTGACCGGCGAGGACGAGGAGCGCGCACGCATGGACCAGGCCCAGGCGGTGATCATCGGCGGTGGCGTCGGTGGGACGAGCATCGCCTTCCACCTGGCCGAGCGCGGCTGGCGCGACATCCTGCTCGTGGACCGCGCCGAGCTGACCTCCGGCTCCACGTTCCACTCGGCCGGCCTCGTCGGGCAGCTGCGCTCGAGCGTGACGCTCACCCGGATGATGATGGACAGCGTCGCGCTCTACCGGCGGCTCAAGGCGGAGACCGGGACCGATCCGGCGTGGCACGAGGTGGGCTCGCTACGGCTCGCGTCGAGCCCGGCTCGGCTGGAGGAGCTGACCCGCCAGGCCGGCTGGGCCAAGACGTTCGGCCTGCCCGTCGAGCTCATCGGGCCAGCCGAGGCGCGCGATCTGTTCCCGCTCATGTCACTCGATGGCGTGCTCGGGGCCATCTTCCTGCCAACCGACGGCTGGCTTGATCCGTCCGGGCTGGCCCTCGCCCTGGCCGCCGGGGCCCGGG
>JBEPUS010000214.1:0-4365 GCA_041691435.1 Chloroflexota bacterium | reverse complement strand
GGGCCCGGATCCGAGCCCCGGCGCGAAGGATGCAGGCCGAGCGGGCTGGACGCGGCCCCAGTGGGCTGGACGAGGGGCCAGCGTCTCGACGACCGCCAGGGCCGGGCCGAGCCGCCAAGGCCAAGCACTGTGCCGAGGCTAGTCCCAGTCGCCGATGCCGGCGATCCGCTCGACGCTCATCCGGATCACGTAGCCGGGCGGCGGGTTGGGCATCGGCGGGAAGTGGACGCCGGGTCCGATGTAGATGTACGCGAGCCGCTGGAGGAGGGCGGCCGCGCCGCCTTCGGTGACTCGGGCTCGGCCGCGCAGGACCAGGTACTTGTCGAGCTGGTATTCGGTCCGGCCCGGCGCGGCAAAGGAGATCGCGATCCGCGGGTTCGCCCGCAGGTTGCGGAGCTTGGCCTGGTCGGCCATGGTGCCGATCACGACCTCATCGTCCTCGACGCCCGCCCAGGCGACCGAGACCTGTGGATCACCGTTCGGGTCGATCGTCACGACGTGGGCAAGCGGCCCGGTCTCGATGAAGGCAACGACCGAACGGGGCAGGTTGGGCATGGCTGCTCAGCCCCGCGGGCTGCCACCGCTGCCCGTTTCGCGCAGGAAGCGCTCGATCTCGGAGATCAGCTCGTCGCCGGCCGGCAATCGTTCCTCGTCGACCATGGACTCGAGGCGCTCGACGTAGGCACGGGTCGTGTCATCGCCCTTGGCAAGCGCATCGAGGTGGGTCCCCAGCTGGCGAGCCTCATCCTCGAGGGCCCCGGCTGGGATGCTCACGCCCACGTGGCGCTCGAGGGATCGGAGCAACGCCAGGGCCGCTACCGGATACGGCCCGGAGACGTAGTGCGGGACCTGGGCGAAGTAGCCCAGGGCGGTGGTCCCCGCCCGGGCCATCATCATCTCGAGAACCGAGATCGCAGCCGCCGGTACGCGCAGGAGCCCTTCGGGTCCAGGCTGGATGTTCCCGCGCAACAGCCCGGGCTCGGATTCAGTGCCGATGATCGGAACGGCCCGGGTATGGGGCACGGCCGCCGGGATCGCCCCAAGGCTGATCCACTGGGTGACGCCAAGGTGGGCGGCGATCTCAAGGACCGCGTCCGAGAACTCGCGCCAGCGGAAATCAGGCTCCACCCCGGTGAGCACCAGGAGGTCCCGCTCGCCGATCCGGCGATGGCGGATCGTCAGCTCGCGCCAGGCCAGCGACGACATCCGGCCGTCACGGATCTCGAGCACCGGCCGCCGGGCGCGATAGTCGAAGAGGAGGTCGCCCTCGAATGTGGCCACCAGGTCGCCGCCTTCGGCCACCTGGGCCGCGGCAGTCGTGGCAGCGGTGCCGGCGTCGACCCAGCCATCGAAGGCCGCGATCATCGTCGGCGCGACAAGATCCCCGGGCTCGATCAACTGGTAGAGGGCCATGGGTACAGGATAGGGCAGCCGACGCGGGCCTCGACCTGAAGCACCGGGTTGCCGCGGGTCCCTACGGCAAGGCGGCCAGGCGAGGCAGGACGATCTCGGCCACGCGCTGGGCGATCACCGAGGTGGGCGCCTCGATCCACAGCGCCGGATCGCTCGTGGTCTTCGCCAGCTTGATGCTCAGGACGGCGTTCTCGATGGCCGGGTCGGTTTCCGCATCGGCTCCGATCGCCTCGAATCCGCCCACCCGGAGCGTGTGCGCTCCGCGATGGAGGTTGACCATGATCGCCTCGCCGGAGAAGCCCATCGCACTGATGTCGAGCCGGATGTAGGTCCCGGGGAGCGCGGCCGTTGCGTCGCCATAGGTACAGCCGGCATCGATCCCCGGAACGCTGACCCCCGCCGGTCGCCCGATCAACGGATTGCCCAGGGCCATGGACGCCTCGGCAGGCGACAGGAGAGCGCACGCCTGGGCGGCGGTCAGGGAGCTCAGGAGCCTGCTGTCGATCACCGGATCGTCGAGACTGTTGCTCGGTACGGGAGAGTCGGGCGGCGCGGCCAGGCTGGGCGTGCTGGAGGCAGCGACCTGGCACCCGGAGAGGGCCACCAGGATGAGGCCGAGCACGGCCAACCGCCCGAGCTGCATGACCGAGACTCTACTCGGCTACGCTCCTCGCGATGGCCGCACCACCCGCCACGCTCAACCCCGGCTCCGCCCTCACCTTGCCGATGCGCACCGTGACCGCGACGCGCTACGTGACGGCCCTGCGTGAGGGCGGCTCGATGCCCGGATTGGTCGAGGCCGACGACGACGGGCTCTACGTGGTCAAGTTCCACGGTGCCGGCCAGGGTCCGCGGGTCCTCGTGGCGGAGCTGATCGCTGGCGAGCTCGCGCGCGCGCTCGGCCTGCTCGTGCCCGAGATCGTGCTCGTGGAGCTCGACCCTGCCCTGGCTCCGGCCGAACCCGATTCGGAGATCCAGGAGCTGCTCGCGCGCAGTCCCGGTCTCAACCTCGGGCTCGATTTCCTGCCTGGTGCTCTTGCCTACCGGCCGACGACCGAGGTCGATCCCGACATGGCTGCCGGCATCGTCTGGTTCGACGGTCTGATCACGAACGTCGATCGGACGGCGCGCAACGTCAACCTGCTGATGTGGGGCAAGCGGCTGTGGCTCATCGACCATGGAGCCGCGCTCTACGTTCATTTCACCTGGCGCGATCCGGCTGCCCACGCTCGCCGCCCATTTCCGAAGATCACCGACCACGTCCTGCTGCCCCACGCTGCCTCGATCGCGGCGGCCGACGAGCGCCTGGCGCCCCTCGTGACCAGGAGCCTGCTCGAGGACATCGTCCGCGCGGTTCCCGATGCCTGGCTCCGGGACGGCGCCGGAACGATGACCCACCCCGACGACCATCGCCGGGCCTACGTCGACTACCTGCTCACCCGCCTCGAGTCACCCCGGCCGTTCGTGGCGGAGGCCGATCATGCCCGCCGCGCGTAGCCCGTTCGAGTACGCGATCCTGCGGGTGATCCCGCGCGAGGATCGCGGCGAGGCATTCAATGCCGGGATCGTGCTGCACTCCCGGCCCCGACGGTTCCTGGCGGCCCGGGTGGAGCTGGATGCGCAGATCCTGCGCGTCATGGCGCCCGGTTGCGATCCGGCGATCGTCCAGGCCCAGCTCGACACGATCCCCCGGATCTGCGCCGGGGATCCTGCGGCCGGGCCGATGGCGGCGCTCAGTAAGCCCGAGCGATTCCATTGGCTTGTCTCGCCGAGCAGCACGATGGTCCAGCCATCGCCGGTCCACACGGGCCTGACCGACGACCCCCCAGGGACGCTCGACCACCTCTTCGAGACCCTCGTCCGGGGACGGGCCTGAGCCCCAGCTTCAGGCGGGATCCCCTGGCGGGCCTTCGACCGGATAGCCCGGGATCGACACCTCGATCAGCGGGCTGTGCTCGAGCATCGTGCCCAGGTCGCGACGGTTCCAGACCCGGGCGACCTGTTCCAGCAGTACCTTGCGCTCGGCCGGGTCGGTGATCACCCGGGCGGTTGCCGCAACGTCGAGCGCAACGGGCCGTTTGAGGTGGACCGTCAGGGTTGGGTTCGCTTCGAGGTTGGCGAGCCAGCCACGCTTGCGGGCCGGGTTCGGAACCCCGCTGACGTACAGCCGCCGGCCGAAGTTGTGAAGGACGATCTCAACCCGCCGCGCGCGGCCCGTCTTGGCGCCGGTCGTCGTGATATCGACGGTCTGGCTCCGGTCCAGCGCGCGAAGGGTTTCGTCCACGACCTACGCCGCGGCGCGCGCGTTGAGCAGTGCGCGATAGACCGCCCAGCCACCGACCGCGCCGACCAGCGGACCGACGATGTAGACCCAGATCGAGTCGAGGTCCCCGCCGATCAGGGCTGAAGCCAGCGAGCGCGCCGGATTGACCGAGGATCCCGTGATCGGTACCAGGGCGAGGTGGATGACGATCAGGGTGAGCGGGATCGCGAAGGCCGCCTTGCCCGGATCGAGCTTCGTCACGGTCAGGATCACGGCGATGAAGATCGCCGTGAAGACTGCCTCGATCACGACGGCCTGGATGTCACTGATCGACGCCGGGTGGCCGGTCACGGTGCCGGCGACGGCGGCCTGGTTGGACATCACGAGCACGAACGCTGCCGCAGCGATGCCACCGATGAGCTGGGCCACGACGTAGCCGACGCCGGTCATCGGGTCCAGGCGCTTGTCGAGCACGGCGGCCAGCGTCACGGCCGGGTTGAAGTGACCACCAGAGATCGAGCCGGCGATCTGGATCGCGGCGAACAGGCCGAGACCGAACCCGAAGGCGATGACGACCAGATCAGGGCCCCCCGGAAAGGACTTGGTCGACAGGATCGACATCAACCCGATCAGGAAGAAGACGAACGTTCCGACGAGCTCCGCGAGCAGCTTGCGGGTATCCATCCGGG
>JBEPUS010000213.1:0-4436 GCA_041691435.1 Chloroflexota bacterium | reverse complement strand
GATCTGGCTGTGGTGGATTCTGATCGCCGGCGGGGTCCTGCGGCTCATCGCCTGACCCCACGATCGCCGGATTGGAGGAGTTCGATGTTCGTGCCCCTGTCGGTTCTCGACTTCCGTGATCGGGCAGTCGCCTTCTTCGGCGACAAGATCGGGGTGATCGACGGCGAGCTGCAGTACACCTACAGCGAGTTCGGCGAGCGCACCCACCGCCTGGCCAACGCCTTGGCGGGCCTGGGCGTTGCCCGCGGCGATCGGGTCAGCTTCATCACCTACAACACCCACCACCTGCTCGAGGCGTACTACGGCGTGCTCGAGGCCGGCGCGGTCCTCAACCCGATCAACATCCGGCTGGCGCCGGGTGAGATCGCCTACATCCTCGACCACGCAGCCTCGAAGGTCGTGGCCTTCCACCGCGACTTCCTGCCCCTGCTCAGCGAGATCGGCCCGCGGCTGGCACGCCGGCCGACCTTCGTGATCCTCGACGACGACGCCGGCGGGCTGGCCGATCACGGCTACGAGGGCCTGCTGGCCGCGGGCTCGGCCGAGCCGCTCCATCCCGAGGTCGACGAGAACGCCCTGGCCGAGCTGTTCTACACGAGTGGCACCACCGGGCTGCCCAAGGGCGTGGCGATGACCCAGCGTGAGCTCTACCTGCACAGCCTGATCGCCGAGCTCGGCCTGGGGTTCACGGAGGACGATGTCGTCCTGCACGTCGTGCCCCTGTTCCACGTCAACGGCTGGGGCGTGCCCCATTTCCTGACGATGATCGGCGGCCGCCATGTCATGCTCCGCCGCTTCGATCCGGCGGCCCTGCTGCAGCAGGTCGAGCGGCACTCGGTGACCCGGCTCCTGGCGGTGCCCTCGATCTTCACGGCCCTGCTGAACCACCGCGAGCGCTCGAAGTTCAACCTCACCAGCCTGCGCCAGGTGATCATCGGCGGCTCGCCCGCCTCGCCGGCGCTCGTCGAGTCGCTTGAGCGCGAGCTGGGCGTCCAGGCGATCGTGGGCTACGGCCTGACGGAGACCTCGCCGATCGTGACCCTGGCCCAGCCCCGCCGCCACCTGACCGAAGCCGAGCCTGCCGAGCAGCGCGGCCAGCGCCAGTCGATGACCGGCTGGGCGATCCCCGGCGTGCGCGTCCGGGTTGTCGACGGCGAGGGCCACGACGTGCGCGCCGACGGCGAGCAGATCGGCGAGATCGTGGTCCGGGGCAACACGGTCATGGATGGCTACTACCGCGATCCGGAGGCGACGGCGGCCGCGATCCGCGACGGCTGGCTGCACACCGGCGACATGGCCACCATGGACGCCGCGGGTTACCTCCTGATCAAGGACCGCTCCAAGGACATCATCATCTGCGCCGGCGAGAACATTTCCTCGGTCGAGATCGAGGTCGCCCTGGGTGCCCATCCGGCAGTCCTCGAATGCGCCGTGATTGCGGCGCCCGACGACGCGCGCGGGGAGGTCCCCGTCGGCCTGGTGGTCCTCAAACCGGATGCGAGCGCGACCGAGAAGGAGCTCAAGGCCTTCTGTCGCGGGCGACTGGCCGGCTTCAAGGTTCCCCGGGAGATCCAGTTTCGGGACGCGCTGCCCAAGGGCGGCACCGGCAAGATCCTGAAGGCCGAGCTTCGCGAACCCTTCTGGGCCGGCCTCGAGAGCCGCGTTCATTAACGCCGCCCTCCAACCGGCCTATCGCGCCCTCCTGCCCTGGTTCCTGCCCGGTGTCGCTGTCTTCGTCGTCATCGGCCTGCTCGGCGCACGACCCCTGGCCCGCCGTCTCCAGACCCATTACCTGGTCGCATTCGCCCTCGTCGTGGGGCTGGGCATCGTGGTCTCGGCGACCCTGACGCCCCTGCGCGGCCAATTCAACCTTGGCGCGGTCGGTGGAACCTGCGATCTCTCCCGGATCGGGCTGGCGCCGGTCCGGGACCTGTTCCGGATCGACGACACCAGCCTGAACATCGTCATGTTCATCCCGCTCGGGATCGCCCTCGGGCTGCTCGGTGGGTCGCGCTCGAAGGCCGTTCTGATCGCGCTGGCGGTCGCCCTGCCCTTCCTGATCGAGACCACCCAGCTGCTCGTGCCCGCGATCGAGCGCGGCTGCCAGAGCGCCGATGTCATCGACAACCTGACCGGGCTCATGGCCGGCCTGCTCTGCGGAACCTTTGCCACCTGGTTTGCAAGCGCCGTGGAGGTCGGACCTGCCGGGTCCGACTGACGCCTCAGCCCGGGTCGACCACCTCGGCGAGGACCTCGCTGACGTAGGCAACGTCCTCGTCGCTCAGCCGGCTCGAGAACGGCAGCGCCAGCGTGCTGGCCGCGATCCGCTCGGTCACCGGGAAGTCGCCCGCCTTGTACCCGAACTGCGCCTGGAAATACGGCTGGAGATGGAGCGGGCTGAAGTACGGCCGGGACGGAACCCCACGCGCTCCGAGCCGGCCGATCAGCGCATCTCGATCGATCCGGGGATCGAGCTGGATCACGTAGACGAACCAGTCGACCTCCTCACCCGGGCCGGAGCGGGGCAGGCGCACCCAGTCACGTCCGGCCAGTGCCCGCTCGTAGGCGGCGGCAACCCGCGTGCGGCCGCGGCGCAGCTCGGCAAGGCGCTCGACCTGGGCCACGCCGAGCGCGGCCGAGAGCTCGTCCAGGCGGTAGTTGTAGCCCAGCCGGACGTGGCGCAGCCACGTCCCGTCGGTGTCCCGGCCCTGGTTCCGGAGGCTGCGCATCGTGTCGGCGAGGACCGGGTCATCGGTGACGGCCATCCCGCCCTCACCGGTCGTGATCTGCTTGTTGGGATAGAAGGCGAAGACCGCGATGTCGCCGAAGCTGCCCAGCGGCCGGCCGCCGGTCGATGAACCAAGGCCTTCGCACGAGTCCTCGATCACCTTCCAATTGCGCTCGCGGGCAAATGCGCTGATCGGCTCGATCCGGCACGGGCGTCCAAACACGTGCACGGGCAGGACGGCCCGTGTCCGCGGACTCGTCGCAGCCGCGAGGAGATCCGGATCCATTCCCAGGCTGTCCTCCTCGATGTCGACGAACCGGGGGACGGCCCGCTCGTAGAGCAGGCAGTTGGCCGAGGCCACGAAGCTGAATGGGGTGGTCAGGACCTCGTCGCCTTCGGCGATCCCCAGGGCGCGCACCGCCATGTGCAGACCGGCCGTGCCGCTCGAGCAGGCAATGCCCTCCCGGCGATCGGCCAGCGCGGCGATGTCCGCTTCGAAGCGCTGGGTGAAGCCGCCCATGGCCAGCACGTCGCTGTGCAATACCTGGGTCACGAGCTCGAGCTCCCGGGCGCCGATGTCCGGCCGCGCCAGGGGAATCGTGCGTCGAGCTGACCCGAGAGATGCCGTCATGATGCCTCCGGTTGCGTCGAATCGATGAGCGTCGAGGCCATCGTAGCGGGCCTCCGGCAGGGGGTCAGTCCGGCGGTCGTACCGGTTGGGGAGCCGCCAGAGGTATCGCCGGAGTCTGGGCGGCTGTCCCGCGTCATGCGCCCGGCGCGTCGCCGGACAGCCAATCAGGGTAGGTTATAGGTACCACCTCTCAATAGTCCGTCTCGCGTAAATGTTGCCGATTGGCACCATCGTCATCAGTCGACGGTTCGTTCCCGGCCGGGCACCGGGTGCGCTCCCCCAGGCGCTGGGCCGTCCGTACTGATCTCGACCACCGGTTCGACGGGACCAAAGGGCGGCTGGGCATGTCGGTGTGCCAAGCCTAGGCTGGCCTTGTTCCTTTGTTTCCTCGAACAGGCACACCCGTCGCGAGGCGGGGCCGCAAAGCCACGGGACTCTCGTAGTCAGCCGGGTTGCCGAATGGAGATCGTGCCCAATGTCCACGCGTCAGCCGTCCCTGTTTCGCCCATCCCGCTTTCGCCGGCGGCCAGCTCCGTCGGCGATCCTGCTCATCCCCGTCCTCGCCCTGACCCTGGTCGCCGCGTCGGCGCTGGCGTCCGCGCCCCAGGTCACCTCTGTCGGCCTGGCCAACCTGCCGGCCGCCATCGCCAACATCCCCGCCCCGGCCGCCAGCGGCCTGCCCGGCCCGGTCATCGCCCTGACCCCCGGCCAGACGCCGGCTCCGGTCAGCGTCCCGAAGACGCCGGTCCGCAGCGCGCCGCCGGCCAGGACTCCGGTCCAGCATCCGAAGCCCGCTCCGCCGAAGCACGTCAAGCTGCCGCCGGTTGCCTGCGGCGGATCGCTCCAGGCCAAGATCAATGCCGCCAAGGCCGGCTCCACGGTCCGCTTGACCGGTTGCACGTATACAGGCAGCGCGACGGTCTCGAAGGCACTGACCATCTCCGGTGGCACGCTCCGGGTCCACTCGGGCAGCGCCGGCCTGCGGATCGAAGCAAACAACGTCACGATCAGCGGCTTCCGGCTGATCGGACCGAACAAGAACAGCTTCAACGCCGCCGAGTACGGCATCTACGCCCT
>JBEPUS010000212.1:0-4463 GCA_041691435.1 Chloroflexota bacterium | reverse complement strand
GCGAGGTGGTGCAGCGACGACGTTCAGACACTGCACATCACCTCCTTTCGTTCGAGGAAACCGTACCTGAACCTCGCGACCAGCGCAAGACCCGCCTGGGCTACGGCGTGACAGCGCTTGGTGCGGCGGCCAGGACGGCGAGCGCCTTGTCGAGGACCGGGTCGGTGCCGGCGGGCGTGTTGGCCGGGACCGTCACCGGGATGTCCGGCGTGAGGCCAACGTGATGGATCCAGACCTTGTTGGGGGTCAGCCACTTGGCGATCGTCAGGCGGAACCCGCCGCTGTCGGCGGAGAGCTGCTGGAACGCCTGGATCGTGCCCTTGCCGTACGACTGGCTGCCGATCAGCTGTGCGCGGCCGCGCGCCTGGAGGGCACCGGCAACGATCTCGCTGGCCGACGCCGTGTTGCCGTCCATCAGGACGACGACCTTGATCGCCGCGTTGGTGGCGGCTCCGCCGGGGGTTGCGTCGGTCGCCGTCTGGACGCCATCCGCACCCTGCTCGTAGAAGATGATGCCATCGCTCAGGAACTGGCTGGCGACCGCCTGTGCGGCGGTGATATAGCCACCCCCGTCGCCGCGCAGGTCCACCACCAGGCGCGTCTGGCCGGCGTCGACGTCGGCCTTCACAGCCGCGGCGAAGTCCTTCGCGGAGTTGTCGCTGAAGCCGATCAGGTGGACGTAGCCGACCGTGCCGCCGGCCAGGGAGCGCGTCTCGACCTCTTTCTGCACGACGATGTCCCGGACGATCGAGATCGAGATCGGAGAAGTCGCGGCCCCGCGCAGGATTCCCAGCACGACGGTCGTGCCGCGGGGTCCCCGGATCTTGGCCACCGCCGCGTCGACGGTGCCGGCCAGGGCTGCGCCGTCGATCGCCACGATCCGGTCGCCGGGCAGCACGCCCGCCTTGTCGGCCGGGGCACCCTGGATCACGCCCGAGACCACCAGCGTGCACGTGGCGCTGAGCGTGGTGCACGCGGCATCGTCCGCGATGGAGGTAGCCGGGATCGTCGCCCCGATCCCGCTGAACGTGCCGGCCAGGCCCTGCAGGGTCGACTGGAAGTCGTCCGGGCTCAGGTACTGGCTGAACGGGTCGCCCAGGGCGTCGATCATCCCCTTGATCGCCCCTTCCACGAGGGCCTGCCGGCTGACCGGGGCGAGCGCGTAGTCGTTGACGATCGAGTTGTAGGTGTCCCAGAACGGCTGGAACGCCGCCTGGGCGCTGGCCGGCGTACCCGGCGTCGAGGCGCGCTGCGCCCCGAGGGCGAAGCCGGACAGGAAGAGACCCGAGCCGCCAAGGATCGCGACGAGCGCGAACCAGGGCAAGCCCCGCAGCCGGGATCGAGTGGGTGGCGAGCCTGGAGACGGTTGAGACAGTGGCGCCGGTGGAGGCGGGGCGGAGCCGGCAGGAGCGGCCGGCTGGTCACCGGTGTGTATAAGAGACCGGAGCCTCGGTGTCGTCCTGGACTTCGGTGCGGGGCGGCGCGGGGTGGCGGCGCCTGGGCAGCGGCAGCCCCCCGCGCCCCGCCCGGCGGCGGCGCCGGGCGGCGCTGGCGCCCCTTCCGCACGCTACTTCAGGAGGTAGCTCCGGACCGAGACCCACGAGCCGAGCGTCCCGAGGCCGATCCCGGTCGCGAGCACGATCGCCGTCAGGTTGCGCGACAGCGAGCCGAGCTCGAGCGGCAGGATCTCGAAGAACCGGGTCATCACGTTGCTCAGCGGCGCCGCCCCCAGGGCCAGCAGGACCAGCGTGATCAGCGCCCCCAGTAACCCCACGAGCGCGCCCTCGAAGATGAACGGCCAGCGGATGAATGCGTCCGACGCGCCGACCAGGCGCATGATCTCGATCTCCTCCGCCCGTGCCACCACCGCCAGCCGGATCGTGTTCACGATGATGAACAGGACCGTCAGTCCCACGAGGGCGAGCAGGACCAGGCCGCCGGTCCTGAGCAGGTTGGTGACGGTGAGGACACGATCCACCAGGTTCTGGACCTCTTCAACCGTCGAGACCACGTCGGTCCGCGAGCGCAGCACGTCGACCACGCTGCCGAACTGGTGGGGATCCTTGAGCTTGATGTTGAGGGTCGCCGGCAGGGGGTTCGAATCGAGGTACTGGGTCAGGTCCTCGCGACCCTGCTCGGCCATGCGCTGCTTGAAGTCGACGAGCGCGGTGGCCTTGTCGATGTACTCGACCGAGGCGACCTCCGGCAGGGCGGCCACGTCCGCGCGAAGCTGGGCGATCTTGAGATCCGGGGCGTCGTCGCGCAGCTCGGCGACCACTTCCACCTTCTGCTCGACGAACTGGAGTCCCGCGTCAAGGCCCGAGAGGACCACGAAGAAGGCACTCAGCAGGACCAGCATCAGGACCATCGTGGCCGTCGCGGCGATGCTCATGACCGCATT
This sequence comes from Chloroflexota bacterium, assembly GCA_041691435.1. Lineage (GTDB taxonomy): Bacteria > Chloroflexota > Limnocylindria > Limnocylindrales > CSP1-4 > Palsa-1033. Next base: position 2,062 of record JBEPUS010000212.1, on the reverse strand, counting down.
GCGCCAGAAGCCCTGCCAGGCTCGCCTCAGGCTGAACGCGATGAATGAGAGCACGCCCGGTCAGTCTTCGCGGTGGTAGGCGGCGCCGAGCTCGTCGCGGGTGATCCGGCCATCCTCGAGGGCCACGACGCGCCGGCGGAGGGCGGTGACGATCTCGGCGTTATGGGTGGCCATGAGGACGGTCACGCCCAGCTCGTTGATCCGCGAGAGGAGCTGGATGATCTCCCAGCTGATCAGGGGGTCGAGGTTGCCGGTGGGCTCGTCGGCGATGATCAGGCGCGGGTCATGGACCAGTGCCCGGGCGATCGCCGTCCGCTGCTGCTCCCCACCCGAGAGCTGCGACGGCAGTTGCAGCGCCTGGGCGCTCAGGCCCACGAGCGACAGGACCCGGTCGACCGCCGGCCCGATCTGGCGACGGGGGGTGCCCGTCACCTCGAGCGCAAAGCCGACGTTCTCGCGGACGGTCTTGGTCGGCAGCAGCTTGAAGTCCTGGAAGATGATCCCGATCTTGCGCCGGATCCGGGGGACCTCGCGGCGGTTCAGGCGGGCGAGGTCCTGGCCGTCGAGCATCACCGCCCCGCGGGTCGCGATCTCGTCGCGGATGAGCAGCTTGATCAGGGTCGACTTGCCGGCGCCCGAGGCCCCGACGAGGAAGACGAAGTCGCCTTCGGGGATGACCAGGTCCACGTCCCGCAGGGCCGTCTTGCCGTTGGGGTAGGTCTTGGTGACGTCGTGGAGCACGAGGATGGCCTGGTCGTCCCGGGAATCGATCAGATGCGCGGCGTGTTGCTCACGGAGCGAACGCGCGGCGGCTCGGGGCGGGGCCGCGTTCGGGGAAGCCACGCCCGGAGGCTACCACCCCCGCTGCAGCCTGTCCGTCCGACGAAACTCCTAGAGCAGCCCCGGCGAGATCGGGACGTAGCGCTCGAAGTCCGCAAATGGCCGGTTCCAGGCCAGCAGGATCGGGAAATCCTCGAACCGCAGGCCGGCTGCGAGCAGAAGCTCGACGACCGCACCGGCGGCGCCGGGCACCCAGACGGCCTGGGCTCCCCGGGCGGGGACGGCGCGCAGCAGGTGAGCCACGACCGGCCCGATCAGGCGTTCGTCGAGGACCGCGACGGGCCCGATCCGGCCCGTCTCCGAGGCGTAGCCGTAACCCTGGATTGCGCCGCTTGCGCCGCTCGCATCGCGGTACAGGAAGCCGTGGCGGCCCTCGACCCGCAGGAACCGGTGATCCTGGGGATGCTCCACGCCGAGCAGCTCCAGGTCCAGGGCGTTGACCGCACTCGTCAGCTCCGTGTGGCCGGGGCCACCCGGTGGCCCGGCGGCGATCGCCTCGAACGGGACGGCGCTGATCCCGGGCGGCAGCTCCGGCAGGGCCTCAGGGTGGGTGACGTAGCCGCTGACCGACGACAGCGGCAGGCGGGCCACGATCCCGTAGCGGCTGTACAGCCCGTTGGAGATCGGCTGGGCGCTGTCGATGGCCGTGGCCAGGAACGCCCCGGGATCATCGCGCGGCAGGATCGCCTCGAGCAGCTGCCGGCCGAGTCCCCGGGCCTGTTCGGCGGGTCGCACGAAGCACATCGACAGGAACCACAGCCGGTCGCGCCGGACGGCCGATGCGAAGCCCACGACCCGCTCATCGCGCTCGGCCACCACGAACAGGTCGGGGTCGGTCGCGAAGAGGTGCTGGTAGAGCCGGATGATCCGTCCCAGGTCATCGGGGATCGGGTACTGGTTCAACCGCCCGGTGTAGTCGTTGATGCTCTCGCGCCAGATCTCGGCGCACGCAGGCATGTCCAGGGCCGCGGCCGGCCGGAGCGCAATCTCGCTCAAGAATCGGAGTCGGGATCGGAGCCGTCGTCCGTGGGAGTCGCCCGGCCGGTTGCCAGGCGTTCGAGCTCGGCCTGCATGAACGTGTCCAGATCACCATCGAGGACTGCCCCGGTGTTGCTCGTCTCGACGTTCGTGCGCAGGTCCTTGACCATCTGGTAGGGGTGCAGCACATAGCTCCGGATCTGGTTGCCCCAGCCGGCCGTCACGTGCTCGCCCTTGAGCTCGC
>JBEPUS010000211.1:0-4471 GCA_041691435.1 Chloroflexota bacterium | reverse complement strand
AGGAGCTCCGCGCCAGGATTCGCGAGATCCCCGACTTCCCCAAGCCCGGCATCCTCTTCTACGACATCACGACGCTGCTCAAGGAGCCGGGCGCCTACCGCGAATCGATCGACCTGATGCTCGCCCCCTGGCGCGAGGACCGGGTGGACCTGGTCGTGGGCATGGAATCACGCGGCTTCATCTTCAGCGCACCCATGGCGTACCTCCTGAATGCCGGCCTCGTGCCCGTGCGCAAGCTGGGCAAGCTGCCGGCCGAGACGATCACCGTCGAGTACGCCCTCGAGTACGGCTCCAACACGCTCGAGATCCATCGCGACGCGATCCAGCCCGGCCAGCGGGTGCTCATCGTCGACGACCTGCTCGCCACCGGCGGGACGGTGCGCGGCACCATCGACCTCGTCGAGCGCCTGCAGGGCGAAGTCGTCGGCCTGGGCTTCCTCGTCGAGCTCGAGTTCCTCAAGGGCCGCGACCGGCTCCAGGGCCTGCGGGTCGAGAGCGTCGTCCGCTACTGAGCCTGACTGCGGTGAGCGACGCGACAACTGACGATCTGGCCGGCCAGGGACCTCTCCCGGCCGAGCCCGACGTGCGCGTCGTCCCGGTCCTCCCGCACGTCCTGCCGTCAGACGTCATGCCCTCCGCTGCTCTCACGCCGGCCGCTGGGCCCGGCCCGGCTGCCGGTTCCGCGCCGGCTCCCGGGCCCGCGCCGGCCCCCGGCCCCGAGGCTGACCCGGTGCCGGCCGTTGACCTCGGCCGACGGTTCTTCTTTCGGCAGTTCGCGGCCGAGGTGATCCACTCGGCCGCGACGGCCGCCGGCGCGGCCGGGGCACTCCAGCGGGCCGCGGGCGACGCTGCCGGGGCGCTGCTCAATCCGGAAACGGCGTTCGGCACCAACCAGTCGCCGCCTGCGGCCAACCCGATGCTCGCGGCCACGCGCCTGCTCGACCCCGCCCCGGCCATCGTGAATCCCGCCCCGGGTGAATCACGCGGGTTCCGCACGGCCTTCCGGATGGAGGCCAACCGGATCCTGTTCATCGACCAGCGCCGGCTGCCCTCGGAGCTCGTCGAATATCCCTGCAGCGATGGCGGCGAGGTCGCCACGGCGATCCGGGACATGGTCGTGCGCGGCGCCCCGGCCCTCGGCCAGGCGGCGGCGTATGGGCTGGCCCTCACCGCGGAGGGCTCGCGCAGCCTGCCGAACGCCGACCGCCGAGCGCGCCTGCGGGGTGCGGCCACGGCCCTCCGTCAGAGCCGGCCGACAGCGGTGAACATCGCCTGGGCGATCGACCGGATGCTGGCCCGGGTCGAGCGCCTCGGGGACCTGGCCGACAACGGCGACGTGGTCGCGGGCGTCCTGCGGGTGGAGGCCGATGCGATCTGTGCCGAGGCAACGCGCGACCACGGCGCGCTTGCGGAGCACGGCCTCAAGCTCCTGCCGGCCACCCCGGGTCGCGAGCTCCGCCTCCTCACCCATTGCAACACCGGACCGCTGGCCTGCGGCCAGTTCGGGACCGCGCTTGGCGTGGTCCAGGCAGCCTGGGCGGCCAACCGCCAGCTCGAGGTCTTCGTCGACGAGACCCGGCCCTACCTCCAGGGCGCTCGCCTCACGGCCTGGGAGCTGGTCCAGGCCGGCGTTCCGTACACGCTGATTGCCGACGGAGCGGCGGGCTCGCTGCTCGCGTCGGGCCAGATCGACGCCGTCCTCGTTGGCGCCGACCGGATCGCCGCGAACGGTGACACGGCCAACAAGATCGGGACCTACCCGCTGGCCGTGCTCGCCGCCCGGCATCGCGTCCCGTTCTACGTCTGTGCGCCGCTCAGCTCGGTAGACCTGGCGACGCCCGACGGATCCGCGATCCCGATCGAGATGCGCCCCGAGGAGGAGGTCTTCAACGCGGGCGGTGTCCGGGTCGCCCCGCGCTTCGGGAAGGCCTGGAACCCGGCGTTCGACGTGACCCCGGCGTCACTGATCAGTGCGATCGTGACCGAGGAGGGTGACCTGCGGGCGCCATTCGGGCCGGCCCTTGAGGCGGCAGTGGCCACCAAGGCCGAGCACGATGCCGCCGCCCGGCTCGCCCAGTACGCCACGCCCGCCAATATTCCGATGCAGTCGGCGAATTCGCCGGCCGATTCGCCCGGGGTGGTCGGCTGATGGCCAGCATCGTCGTCTCGCGCCGCGACGCCGGCCTCGTCACGCGGACGACCACCGATCGTGTCCTGCTGCGCCAGTTCCTCGAGCAGGACCGCCTCTTCGCCGCCTATGCGATCTGCGATCTCGACGACCGCGAGTTCAGCCGGACCCGCTGGGGCGGCGCGTTCGTGGGCACGGACCTGGTTGCCGTCGCCCTCGAGTACGCAGGTCTCTCGCCGCAGCCGCTCTTCGTGATGGGCCGCAACGACGGCATCGAGGCGGCCCTGCGTGAGTTGGTCAAGCCGCGTGCTGCCTACGTCGCGGCGCTGCCGGCCGCGATGCCGGCGGTGGAGACCAGCTATCGCGTCGATCCCGGCCCGCAGATGGTCCGGATGTGGGTCGACCGCACCACGTTTCGGCCGTACCCGGCCGATACGCGTCGCCTCCTGCCGATCGAGGTGGGCGAGCTCAACCGGCTCTACCAGCTGGGTTTCGCATCGTGGCTCGGCTCGGGGGCGATCGCCAACGGGGTCTATTACGGGGTCCGCGTCAACGGCCGGCTCGTCGCCGCGGCCGGGACCCACGTCATCAGTGCCTCGGCCCGCCTGGCCGTGGTCGGCAACGTCCTGACCCAGGTGGAATACCGCGGCCGGGGCTACGCCACCGCCACGACGGGTGCGGTGACGGCCGAGCTGTTGCGCTTCTGCGACCAGGTGGTCCTGAACGTCCGGGCCGACAATCCGCCGGCCCTCCAGGCTTACCGGCGGCTCGGCTACCAGGAGCACATTCGCTTCGAGGAGCGGCTGATCCATCGCGTCGGAACGTCCTGGCCGAGCCTGCCCGGCCCGCTCCGCCGCTTCCTCTCACCGCGCAAGGAGACCGATCTCTGATGACAGCCCCCACCAGCGCGCTGCCGGCGCATGACGTCGTCGACCTCGGCCTGGCCGACGAGGGTGTCCGCCGGATCGAGTGGGCCGCACGCGAGATGCCCGTCCTGCGCCTGATCAGTGAGCGCTTCGAACGCGAGAAGCCGCTGGCCGGCCTGCGGATCGGCGCCTGCCTCCACGTCACGACCGAGACAGCCAACCTGATGCGCGCCCTGAAGGCCGGCGGCGCTGATGTGACCCTGGCCGCGTCGAACCCGCTCTCCACCAAGGACGACGTGGCGGCGGCCCTCGTCGCTGCCTATGGGATCAGCTGCTACGCCCGCCATGGCGAGGACCGTGACACCTACTACGGCCACCTCAACAAGGTCGCCGATACCCACCCCCAGATCACGATGGACGACGGCTGCGACCTCGTGGGGCTGCTCCACGAGCATCGGCCGGACCAGCTCGGCGAAGTCCTCGCTGGGACCGAGGAGACAACCACCGGGGTGATCCGGCTCAAGGCGATGGCGGCGGATGGGGCCCTGCGCTTCCCGGTCGTGGCCGTGAACGAGGCCCAGACCAAGCACCTTTTCGACAACCGCTATGGAACGGGCCAGTCGACGCTCGACGGAATCCTGCGGGCGACGAACATCCTGATCGCGGGCCGTCACGTCGTTGTCGCCGGCTACGGCTGGGTGGGCAAGGGGATCGCCGCCCGGATGGCCGGCCACGGAGCCCACGTTGCCGTCATCGAGGTCGACCCGATCCGGGCGCTCGAGGCGCTCATGGACGGGTTCCAGGTGATGACCGCCGGTGAGGCCGCAGGCTGGGGCCAGCTGTTCATCACCGCGACGGGCAATGTCAACGTCTTCCGGCGCGAGCATTTCGCGGCGATGCGCGAGGGCGCGATCATGGCCAACTCCGGCCACTTCGATGCCGAGCTCGACCTCGCCGCCCTGCGCGAGATGGCCGAGGGCCACGTTCGCGAGGTCCGCGACAACGTCCAGGAGTTCGACCTCGGTGGAAAGCGGATCAACCTGATCGCCGAGGGCCGGCTGGTCAACCTCGGGGCAGCCGAGGGCCATCCCGCCGCGGTCATGGACATGAGCTTCGCGAACCAGGCCCTGTCCGCCGAGTACGTGGCCCTCCACCACGCCGAGCTCGAGGCGCGGGTCTACGTGGTCCCCGAGGCGATCGATGCCGAGGTGGCCCGGCTCAAGCTGGCTGCACTGGGGATCACGCTCGACCCGATGACCGCCGAGCAGGTCGCCTACATGTCTTCCTGGCAGCACGGCACCTGAGCCGCGTCCTCAAGCGGCGGCGCTTCCTCGTTTCGCGGCTCCGCGGCGGTTCCTCGTTGGGCGGCGCTTCCTCGTTTCGCGGCTCCGCGGCGGTTCCTCGTTTCGCGGCTCGGCAGCGCTTCCTCCCTCGGCGGCTCCGACGGCCAGGCGGCCTACACAGAGGGCGTGAGCGG
>JBEPUS010000210.1:0-4472 GCA_041691435.1 Chloroflexota bacterium | reverse complement strand
GCCTCGGGCTGGTAGTAGTCGAAGTAGCTGACGAAGTACTCGACGGCGTTGTCCGGGAAGAACTCCCGGAACTCCGCGTAGAGCTGGGCAGCGAGCGTCTTGTTATGGGCCAGGACGAGGGTCGGCTTCTGGTACTGGGCGATCGCGTTGGCGATGGTCCAGGTCTTGCCCGAGCCGGTCACCCCGAGCAGGGTCTGGTGGCGCATGCCGGCCTGGAGGCCATCGACCAGGCGCTCGATGGCGGCCGGCTGGTCACCCGTCGGTTCGAAGTCGGCGACGAGTCGGAAATCAGGCATGACGGGCGATCAGGTGCTCCTGGCTGGGGGCGTTCAGGATACCACTGCGCGCACGAACAGAACGGGTGTTCTGTTGCCTGTTCCCCGTTCCACAGCGGGGCGCTTTGGCCGGGACCAGGGTCCGTCGTTCTTCCGGTTTATCGATGCCCGTAGTGCTATGGAAGGAATTGCGGCGATCCGCGCCAGCGGTGGACCGCGACGGCCTCGTTCACGCACGAGTCCCGACAGGGACTCGCTCGGCCGATGCCCCATCGTGCCGATTCCTTCGTTTGCACTACGGGGACTGGTAATCCGGAAGAAATCGGTGGACGCGGAACAACACCGCTACTCCCCTTCCGGATCGTCCGGCCGGACCTTGATCCCGAGCTCGGCCGCGAGCATCGGCGCGAGGTCCACGAGCTGCTCCTGGCTGATCGACGCGCCGCGCAGGCTGTCGACGCCAACGAGGGTCCGCAGTCGGGCGCCGGACAGGTCGACCTTCGACAGGGTGGCTTCCGTGATGTTCAGCTCCTCGACCCGGCAATCGACGAACCAGACGGACTCGAGGTTCGCGGCCCGCGCATCAAGGGCGCCGATCTCGCAGGCCTCGAAGACGACATCGTCGAGGCTGGCGCCGGCCAGATTCAGGTAGTCGAGCTTGATCCCGCGCACCCGGACGCCGGTCCACGTCGCATCCGCCAGCGCGGCGGCGCCGAGGCGCCCGCCGGAGATCCGCGAGTCGCGCCAGGTCGAGTCCGACCAATCGATGCTCGTGCCCAGGACCTCGCTGAACAGCGAGCCCAGGATTCGGGCCCGGCGCATGGTCAGGTCGTCGAGGCGGCAGCGGTCGAAGCGGCAGTCGAGGAACCGGGCATCGCTCGCGTTCTGGGCCGTGAGATCAAGGTCGACGAAGTCGAGCGCGTCGTAGTCGCGGGCGGGATCGAGGTGCTTGCTGTCGAAGGCCGTCAGGGCGGGCAGAGCGAACGGTCGCTCCGGCGGGCCGCCGCCCCGGGCGCTCCTCACCCGACCGCATCCTCGGCGCGAACCGCAGCCATGGCCGCGACGAGCGCTGCAGCCACCGCTGCCTCGCTCGCGGCCTGTGTCCCGCTCGTCTCGATGATCCGGGTGGCCACGGGCCGGACGCGCTCAGCGAGGGCGGACTGTGCCTGGATCCGGGCCGTGGCATCGGCGGGCTCGAGACCCCTGGCCGCGAGCCGCTCGCGCTGGGCGGCAGCCGAGCAGGTCACCAGCCACACCTCGTCGAGCAACGCGGGGTAGCCGGCTTCGACCAGCCGAATTGCCTCGAGGGCGACGATCGGCACGGCCGCTGCCTGGGCGGCGTGGATCGACTCCATGATCCGCGCCCGGACGGCCGGATGGGTGATCGCCTCGAGCCGGCGAAGCTCGGCCGGGTCCTTGAAGACGATCGCCGCCAGCGCCGGGCGATCGAGCAATCCATCGAGGCCCGCGACGCCGGGCCCGAAGGCCGTGATGATCTCGGCGCTGACCGCCGAGCCAGGCCCGGTCAACGTCCGGACGACCTGGTCCGCGTCGATGACCAGAGCGCCGCGCGCCGCCAGCCAGCCGAGGATCGTCGACTTGCCGCAGCCGATCGGACCCGTGATCCCGATCTTCAGAGTCCGTGCCGAAGCGGGATGTGCGCCACTCACGGCGCGCGGTCCTCGAGCTCGAGCCAGGCTTCCTCGGCTGCCTCGAGGCCCGCGGTGACATCGGCGAGCTCGCTCGTGATCCGGCGCAGCTCCACGAAGTTCGAGCCGACGGCCGGGTCGCCCAGGGCCAGCTCCAGGTGGTTCTTGCGCAGCCCAAGCCGGGTGAGCTCGCCATCGACCAGGGCGCGTTGCTTGCGATAGGCGTCCTTCGAGAGCTTCGGCTGCCTTGCCCGCGCCGGCGCCTTGACGGCGGAACGCTCGGGCAGTGCGATCGCCGGCGCCGAGCCGTTCGATGCACGGGCCGGTTCCGCCATTGATCGGCTGCCCGCCGGCCGGCTGCCGGCCGCAACACCCACCTTCTTCGTGGCGGCGCCACCGGGACCGCCCGTCCGCAGGCGCAGGGCATCCGCCTCGATCGCCGAGGCAACCGTCCAGCCGTCCGCGACCGCTGAGCGCCAGGCGCGATAACCGCCATCAAAGGGCGCCGCGAGATGATCGTCGACGACCCACAGGCGGTCGCACACGGTCTCGAGCAGGCGCCGGTCGTGGGAGACGACGAGGAGCGTGGCAGGACTTGCCGCCATGAACGCCTCGATCGCCTCACGGGCCGGGATGTCCAGGTGGTTGGTGGGCTCGTCGAGCAGCAGGAGGTTCGATGGCATGATCCCCAGCAGCGCGAGCTCCAGGCGCGAGCGCTCGCCCCCGGATAGGGCCCGGACCTCCTTGAGGGCATCGTCCCCGCGGAAGAGGAAGCGGGCCAGGTAGCTGCGCGCTTCGCCCTCGGTGATCGAGATCGCCGAGGTCATCGCGCCCAGGACGGTCTCGCCGGGGATCGCGGCGCCGCGGAGCTGGGCGAGGTAGCCGATCGAGACGCCCATCCCGATGGTCAGCACGCCGTCGAGGGGCGGCAGGTCGCCCGCGATTGTCCGCAGGAGCGTCGTCTTGCCGGCGCCGTTCGGGCCCACGATGCCGATCCGGTCACCGCGTTGCGCGGCGAGAAATGGGACGCGCGCGATGGCCAGCGGCTTGGCGAGCTCAGGGGCGACCGCGGGCTGGGCCGCCGGCCCGCCGCCACCGGCGCCCGAGGGGCCGCCAGCGCCCTCGTCTGACTCGGCACCCAGCCGGCGGAACCGCGGCAGGTAGCCCACGACGAGGTTCTCGGCCCGGACGACGATCTCACCCGAGCGCGACGGCCCGCCGCCACCGACCAGGGCGGCCGTGGGCAGGCGCAGCTTGCGGCCCGCTTTGGGAGCCTCGATCCGGGTCTCCTCGAGGCGCGCGAGGCGGGCCTCGTGCTCGTGCATCTTGGCGAACTTGCGGTGGCTCCGATAGCGCTGGACGAGCTCCTTCTCCCGGGCGATCTGCTCGGCCTGCGTCGAGACATCCTTCTCGAGGCGCGCGTCCCGTTCGATTCGCTGACGGTGATAAGCGGCGTAGTCGCCTCGAAAGACGGTCAGCCTTCGATCGCGGAGCTCCCAGATCCGCTCGACGGTCGCGTCGAGGAATGCCCGGTCGTGGGATGCGACGAGAAGTGAGCCGTTGCGCCGCCGGAGATGCTCCTCGAGCCATTCGAGCGCGCCAAGATCCAGGTGATTCGTGGGTTCGTCAAGGAGCATCAGGTCCGGATCGGCGATCACCAGGCGGGCGAGCGCTGCCCGGGTCTGCTCCCCGCCCGACAGGGCGCTCGGCGGTTTCGTCCATTCGTCGGGCGTGAAGCCAAGGCCCGAGAGCGTCTCGTCGATCCGCTGGTCGAGGGTGTAGCCGCCCAGGATCTCGAAGCGATGCTGGAGCTCGGCGTAGAGCGGCTCCTCGACGCGATGGGCATGCTCGAGCTCGCGCAGGCGCGCACCCAGGTCGAGCAGGTCGCCGGCCGCCAAGCGCACCGCGGTCCGCAGGTCCGGTGAGGCCATGAAGGCGACATCGAAATGGGCCTCCTGGGCAAGGAGGCCCAGGGTCAGGCCCCGCTTCCGGCTGACCGAGCCAAGGTCGGGCTCGTCGAGTCCGGCCGCGATCCGCAGGAGGGTGGTCTTGCCGGCCCCGTTCGGCCCGACGAGGCCGATCCGATCGCCGAGGGCGATCGCCGCGTCGATCTGGTCGAGGATCACGAACGTGCCGATCTCCCGGGTCACCTTCTCGAGGCGCAGGATCGACATCAGGCCGCGCCCGGCGTGGTGCTCGCCCGGGCGGCCGCTCGCCGGGTAGCGGCCGCAGCCCGGGTTCGGTCGGTCGTGGCGATCGCCGAGCCCGCCCGCGAACCGCGTTCGCCGCCGGTTATCGCCTTGAGGAGGCCGATGCCACCGGATCGCTCCAGCGTCGCGCGCTCGCCGGCCGGCAGGCGCTGGCACCACGAGCAGAAGTGCGTCGCTCGCGCGCCGATCACGATCCGTCGGATGGGCCATCCGCAGCGCAGACAGGGCTCGCCGGTCCGCTGGTAGACCCGCAGGCGCTCCTGCATCTCACCGTCGCCATCCGGCGCCGTGTAGTCGTCGATCGAGCTCCCGCGTCGCTCAACGGCCTCGTTCAGGAT
>JBEPUS010000209.1:0-4477 GCA_041691435.1 Chloroflexota bacterium | reverse complement strand
CGCACGACGCGTACCACGCGGGCGAGGTCTCCCAGACGCTCGGCATCGCGGGCCTTCCACAGATCGACCTGTGGCCCCTCGAGGACCACCCGCTCGAGTGACGTCGCCATTCCAAGCCGACCACCGGCGGCGGCAGCCTCGCGGGCGCGCTTCGCCCCACTCGGCCTGCAGCGGCCCAACGGGGCAATCCCCGCGACCCACGACCAGCGCACACCCCTCGACAAAGAGGAAGGTGACGCTCGCCCAAAAGCCTTCCCCCCTGATGGAATCCGGGTCGCGCATCAGGGACTGCAAGACTGGTTGCAAATCGGCCCTGAGCCTTGTCTATAGGCCCGCCGAACCCTAGATTCCGGCGGTCCCGTGCACCGTTGGTGCCGTGCGTTGCTGTCGGGGAGCCGAAGGTTTGCCGTACCGCGGGCGTGCCGCCGAGATCATGGCCAAATGGCACGAGGCCGAACGCCGCCTCCAAACGGCCGAACGGGGGTCGCCCGAGGCTGTCACGCTCCTGGCCGGGATGGCTCACCTGCGGTATGCCTACGACGTCGAGGTGGCCATGGCGAGGAGGGCCAATCGACCGCCGCCTCCGCCCTTCCCGTCGGAGACCGGTCACGCTGGCCCCGGAGATCCGCCGGATCGGCCCTAGCGCCCTAGCGGGTTCGATTGCCCCTCGGACGACCGGCGGAGGGTCGTGGCCTACCTGCTCGGTCTACCAGTAGTAGCCGGTGATGTCCACGATCACGTGGGCGCTGTTGCCGGCGTGGCCAACGAGAATCAGGGTGATCTGGCGCTCTGCGGCCCCAGAGCCCAGGGCAATCAGGCCGCCATTGGCGATCGTCACCCCAGAACCTGCCCAATTGAGCGTGGACGCCGTCACGGTCGTACCGGCTCCCGGCACGATCGCCAGGTAGCCTCCTCCGACCGTTTGTGTCACGGTCACGTTGAAGCTGACCGCCTTCGCTCCCTGGGGGATGGCGTCGACCAGGTTCACCACGCCGGTTGTCACGTCGATCGCGTCTTTGACGTCGATCGTCCGATGCGTCCCAGCCCCGAGCTTGCCGCCGAATGTGGCAAATCGCGAATCGAAGATCCGGGCCGGTGCGATCGGGACGAGCGCCGTCGTCGCGAGGGTGTATTGGAAGATGGCGCCGATGAACGCGCTGCTCGCGGACGTCGATGTGAAGTCCGAGAGGAACCAGGCATGACCGGGAGCGAGTGACACGCCGCTCGGAAAGCTCATGGTCGTCTGCACGAGGCCGGGCCCGACGGTGGAGGTTTGGTTGGCGACCGTCGCGATCGCTGACCCGAAGCTACTCGCGTCGTCGAGAAGGACGCCATGCGTCGTGGCGCCGGCGGAGTAGCCATACGCGTCGACCTGCCAGAGCGTGGCGCCGGCAGGGAGTCGCGGCGCGGCCGTGACGACGCCGGACGCTGCAGAGGAGTACGTCGAGAGGAACCCGCCCGCGTTCTGCCAGACGAGCGTTGCGCCGCCTGCCGTATCAAAGGTCCCGGAGTCACCGAACCCCACGGAGACGACCGACACGCCCGGCAGGATGGTCGGGCCGACGACGGCGACGTTCGGGCCGACATGGGCCTGGCCATAGGGCCCGGCTGTGGGACTACCCGCCAGACCAGTGCCTGGCAGGACGAGCAGCAGGAGCAGCAACCCGAGGATCGAAACGAGCCGGGATCGGGAACTCAACACGAGACCCTCCTTTGGCGTCGCAGGACGCCAGTCCGGGGAGGGCCGGTCGCCATTGGCCCGGCGCAGAGTCGGGGCGACCGTTTTGTAGTCCTGCGCCGGTGGAGGGCCCTGCCTCCCAGCCTCCCTGCCGCCCATCAAGGATGCCACGGTCACCGCGGGTTCGGGAGGCGCTCAAGCACGGGCGACGGGCTCAGTTCGTCCCCGCGGCACCCCTGCGCGTCAGCGGATCCACGATGCGAAGTTCCCCGGCCCGAGCTCGGTCATCCCAGAGCCGTCGGGCCGGGCGACGACGAGCTGGCCGTGGCGCGACCAGACGAGGAACCGGCCGTCGGGCGACCATGCTGGAAAGCTGTCTTCGACCTGGTCGTTGGTGATCCGGTGATCGTCACTGCCATCCGGCCGGACCAGGTGAATCTCCATCTCTGGGCCCATTCCGGCCTCGCCCAGGTTCGGAAACCAGTCGGCCTGCGTGTGATAGGCGATCCAGGTGCCGTCAGGTGACCACGCCGGACCCATGTCGTAGGCGGGCGAGGTCGTAAGCCTCCGATCCCCACTGCCGTCGGCGTTCATTACGCGGATGTCGTAGTACGGGCCACCGGCATAAGCGATCTGGGTTCCGTCCGGCGACCACGAGGGGTATTCGCCGTGGCCCTGGCCGATCGCGTGTTGGCCGCGGCCGTTCGCGTTCATCACCCATATCGCCAGCCCGACCTCACGATTTGAGTCGTAAGCGATCCGTCTTCCATCTGGTGACCAGGCAGGGCCCCAATCCGAGAACGATGGATCATTCACGAGGTCGTGCGCGTTTCGCCCGTCTGCGGTCATGATCCAAACCTCGCCATCATCACTCGCGAAGAGCTGGCGATACACAATCGACTTCCCGTCAGGAGACCAGGTCGGATCAAATCCACCGTCGTGCGTCAACTGGCGCCGATTTGACCCGCGGGCGTCAGCGGTCCAGATCCCGTCGTCGTAGCTGAAGGCGATCCGACCGACGAGGCTGGCCGGGTTGACCGGCACGGTACTGGGAGGCACCGACGGCCCGCCCTCGGGTTCGAGCGATTCGGTCGAACCGGGGCTGGGTGATGAAGATCCTGTTGAAGGGCGGTCGTCGACGCCCGGCGCCGCCGGCCTCGCAATGAACTGCTCGCCCGAGTCGGACGGCTGTGCAGCGCAGCCGACGCTGGCAGCCATCAAGAGGATCGCCGCACACACAGGAGCTCTGGAACGACGGCGGTCCCTCATCATCATCGAGCGTCGCCGTCCACGTTCGTGATACACCGCACCGCTCGAATTGGTTCCCATCGCGGTATCGCAGGTGGGATCGTACCTTCGAGCACAACTGGGCGTAGGCGGGCGGCGAGTGGTGTTCGGGGCTCAGCCGGGTGCGCTCAAGAGCTCACGCAAGACCTGCTCTGAGCCGTCGTAGTCGCCTTCCCCGAAGTGGGTATGCCGGATGATGCCCGTCCGATCGACGAAGTAGAAGGCTGGCCAGAAGTTGTTCCGATAGGCATTCCAGGTGGCGAAGCCCGGGTCAAACGCAACCGGGAAGGTCACGTCCGCCTTGGACACGGCCTGGCGGACATTGCCGAGATCCTGCTCGAACGAAAGCTCAGGGGTATGGACCCCGATCACGACCAATCCGGCTGCGGCGTAGTGGCCGTACCAGGCCTTGACGTAGGGCTGGACGTGGATGCAGTTGATACAGGCAAACGTCCAGAACTCGACCAGGACCACCTTGCCGCGCAGCGCCGCCATCGTCAGCGGGGCCGAGTTGATCCAGGCGGTGATCCCGGTCAGCTCGGGCGCCGGGCCGAGGTTCTCCAGGGCCACACTGCCCGGCAGGGAGGTTGCGATCGGCGCCGGCAGGGCGGCACCCAGCTGCGAGGATGGTCCCGGGCTCGCGGTCGACCCTCCTGATGTCCGGTTTGTCACGCCACTGGCCTCCAGCTCGTCGAGCTCCGATTGGATGGCGGGCTGTTGCTCGACCGAGCTCAGCGCACCGGACCAGCCCGCGGGCAGCACGTTCGCCACCGCGGCCTCAGCCGTCAGATCGAGGCCACTGACCACGAGCAACCCGCTCAGGGCCATCGCCAGCCCGAAGCTGCGCTGGAGCCGGCCCCGGCTCGAGACGCTCCGCAGCGAACGGCTGGCCCGCTGGCCGAAGCCAGCGATCAGCCCGATCGGCACCGCGGCACCCGCGATGTAGGCGAGCGCGATCAGTCCCGTCTCGGCGGTTGGACCGTGAGTGACCGCGACCGCGATCACGGCAGCCATGATTGGTCCCACGCACGGTGCCCAGATCAGCCCGATCGCCCCGCCAACGATGAGGCCGGCGACGAAGCCATCGCCGCGATCCGGCCCGCCGACTTGGGGGCCGAACCGAGCGAGTGGGCCAAGAAGCAGCTCGAGCCGGCTTCCCAGCCGTGGCAATGCCAGGCTCAGCCCGACCAGCACGAGCAGGATCGCAGCTGCGACCCGCAGGCTGCTCGTGGTCAGCCCGGCGGCCGCCAAGGCGGAGGCCAGGATGACCGTCACGGCCAGGAAGGTGAAGCCAAAGCCGACCAGCAGGCCGAGGGTCCGCCGCCGACCGCCCAGCGAGCCCACGCCGAGCGCGAACGGAACAACTGGCAGCGTGCACGGGGCCAGGATCGTCAAGATCCCCGCGACGAAGCCAAACGCGAGCGCGGGCAGCATCTACTGCGACGGTGAGGGGCTTGCCTCCATCATCCCGCTGCCTTCGGGACTGGGGCTCTCCTCCATCATCCCGCTGCC
>JBEPUS010000208.1:0-4483 GCA_041691435.1 Chloroflexota bacterium | reverse complement strand
GACCGGCCAGCGCCAGAAGATGAACTTCGCCCGCGGCCTGCTCAACGACCCGTGGGTCTTCTTTCTCGACGAGCCGACGCTCGGCCTGGATGTCTCGGCGGCGCGCTCCGTGCGCGAGCTGATGATCGGCTGGCGGGCGGCCGTGCCCGGCCGGACCGTGCTGCTGACCACCCACTACATGGCCGAGGCCGACGAACTCTGCGAGCGGATCGCGATCGTCGACCGGGGCCGGATCCTGGCGATCGGCAGCCCGGCAGAGCTCAGGCAGCGGGTCCAGCGGGAGTCGATCTTCCGGCTCGAGCTTGACCGCCTCGCCGGCGGGCCGACAGGCCTGGCCCGTTTGCCCGGCGTCGTCTCGGCGGTCGCCGCGATCCAGGCGCCGGCCGGGCCGGATGCGCCGGCCCGCCAGACCGTGGTGGTCAACCTGGTCCTGCGCGAGGATTCCGCGCTGGCCGGGGTCGTTGCGGCCCTGGACGGGCTGGGTGCCCACATCGTGGCCCTGGCCAAGTCCGAGCCGAGCCTCGAGGACGTCTTCGTGGAGCTTGTCGGCCGGGGCTTCGACGACGAGGAGACGACGGGCACGCCGGATGGCTCGCCGGTCGAGCCCCACGAGGCGGGCCAGCCCGACCCGGAGGAGCAGCGCTGATGGCCACGCCAGTTCCGCCGGCGCCCACTGTCCTGCGCGCCTTCGTCGGACGCCCTACGGCCAGCCCCCAGGAAGCGGCAAATTGGACGCCCCGCCAGGTGATGGCCAACAACCTGCGCTCGATCGTCGGGCGGGCCTATCCACGCGTCCGGGGCCTGACCCGCGAGCCGTCCTGGCTGATCTTCCAGATGCTGCTGCCGTTCCTGACCACGTGTTCGTTCGTCTTCGTCTATCGCGCTGTCGATGCGCCGCCGGCGTACATCGGCTTCGTCGTGATCGGCGGGGCGATGACCGCGTTCTGGTTGAACATCGTCTGGATGATGGCCGCCCAGCTCTACTGGGAGAAGGACCAGGGCAACCTGGAGCTCTACTTCGCGGCGCCGATGAACGTGATGAGCGTGCTCATCGGGATGGCCGTCGGCGGCCTGGTCATGAGCTCGACCCGGGCGATCTCGATCCTGTTCATCGCGACGGTCGTCTTCGGGGTGAGCTTCAGCATCAGCCAATGGGCGCTGCTGATGGCCGTCTTCGTCCTCACCCTCACCGCCCTGTACGGCTTCGGGATGATGCTGGCCAGCCTGTTTGTCATGTGGGGCCGCGAGGCGTTCCACCTGACCCAGCTCATGACCGAGCCGGTCTACTTCGTGTCCGGCCTCAACTTCCCGGTTGGGCGGCTGGGCTTCATCGGCGCCCTGGCGATCGCCCTGATCCCGCTGGCCGTGGGCCTTGACGCGATGCGCCAGCTGGCCTTCGTGTCGGCCGGCCCGACGGGCACCCCGGAGCCGTGGGTCGAGGCGCTCATCCTCGTCGCGATGACCGCCATCTTCGTGGGCCTGGCCCGTGTCCTGCTCCATTCGATGGAGGAGCGCGCCCGCCGCGAAGGCCGCCTCACGGTGCGCTGGCGATGATCGACGGCGGACTGACCGAGCGAGCTCGCTTCGACCCGGCCCGGGCCAGGGGGCGCGGCGCGAGCGACATCCTGCGCAGCTTCCGGACGGCCGCCGCGCTGGGCTGGAAGATGGAGGCGAACTGGACCGACCCGCTCCTCTTCTTCATCTACTCGGTGGCCAAGCCCGTCGCGTCGGCGCTCATCCTGGTGTTCATGCTCCAGGTGATCGCCGGGCCGGCGGGGATCGCCCTGCGGCCGTTCGTGGTCGTGGGCAGCGCGCTCTGGTCGTTCGTGGTGAGCGGCGTCGCCGGCCTGGCCTGGGCCGTCCTCGACGACCGCGAGCGCTACCGGATGCTCAAGTACATCTACGTCAGCCCCAGCTCCTTCCTGACGGTCCTGATCGGCCGGGGGATGGCCCGGCTGGCCGTGGGCGCCATGGGCGCCGGGATCACCCTGGTGGTTGGCGTCGTCGTCCTCGGCGTGCCCTTCAACCTGCTGGCCGTCGACTGGCCGCTGCTCGCGATCGTGCTGGCACTGGGCGTGGTCTCGATCTGCGCCCTGGCCATCCTGATGGCCGCGGTCTGCCTCCAGACCCGCCAGGAATCGTGGGACTACCCGGAGGTGGTGGTCGGCGCCCTGTTCCTCGTGGTCGGCGCTGTCTTCCCGCTCGCCGAGCTGCCCGTGCCGCTCCAGGCCCTGGGGCTGGTCAGCCCGCTGACCTGGTGGATCGCCGGCGTCCGCCAGGCGCTCTTCCCGGGCGGGACCAGCTCGATCGGCGGTCCCGGCTCGCTCTGGCAGCAGCTGTCGGGTCAGCTCAACCCGAACGACGTGCAGGTCGTCCTCGTCTTGCTGGCCACGGGGGCCATCGTTACACTCGGCGCAACGATGCTCTTCCGGACCGCCGAGGCCCGGGCCAAGGATCGCGGCCTGATCGATCGAACGACCGGATCCTGAACGACACGGAGGCCGAATGCGGATCTACGAGGGATCGCCCCGTCAGGACTTCGAGGAGGTCTTCCGCTCGATCGGAGCGTTCCTTGATCAGCGCGGGATGCGCGAGGTCCTTCTGGCGGAGGCACCCGACGGCTTCATTGTCCAGGGCCTCGTGACGACGAAGGCTTCGGGCGGCTGGGGCGAGTCCCTGGGCAGCCAGGTCAAGGAGACGCTCACCTTCCTCGACGACGACATCGCCCGGTTCATGGAAGAGGCCGTCGCCCGGCGCAACCGGCAGGCAACCGAGGACTGGTCCAAGGCGGGCTACTATGAGAAGGCATTCCGCGTCCTGGGTCGCTATATGGACGAGCAGAAGCCGAAGGACACATTCTTCTTCGAGCAGGACGGCGCATTCGTCGTCCGCCTGCTGATGACATCCCAGACCGGCGGCAAGCACGTCCTCTCGGAATTCACCAAGGAGGACGTGGAATCGATGATCGCCGGCGGGCCGGCGTTGCGCGACCCGAAGGTGGCTGCCAAGGCCATTTCGGGCGACAAGAAGAAGTAACCGCAAGAGAAACAGGAGGTACCTGGAATGAAGGCACTCAAGACGGTCGCCGTGGCGCTCGGCGTCACCCTCGGCGCCCTGATCGTGATCCCGCTGGTCATCCTGGCCGGCCTGTTCGTATGGCTGAAGCTGACCGAGGAGTCCGACGAGGAGTCGCTCGTCCTCGACCAGGAAGGCGCCTGACCAACCACCTGACCGTCATCGCCGGACCCGGCCGCGAGCCGGGACTCCGCTGACGGCCATCTGCCCGCCCGAATGACGCCCGCAGCGAAGAACGCGGCGGGCGTCGTCATGTCCGGCGCGGCGCCGCCCGTTCTACCCCTCGGGGCCGGTGCTCCGCCGGTCGCCTTCCTCGTCGACTACGACGGCACGATCGCCCTGACGGACGTGTCGGACACCGTGATGGCCGAGCACGTCTCGCACGCCGACTGGGAACGGATCGCGGCGATCTACGACGCCGGCCTGATGGGCTCACGACGGTTGATGGAGTGGGAGATCAAGCTGATCAAGGCCACCGAGGCCGAGCTCCTGGCCACTGCTGCGCGCCAGCCCCACGATCCGGGGTTCGTGCCCTTCGCCCGGCGAGCCACGGCGGCGGGCATCCCGGTCGAGGTGGTCAGCGACGGCTTCGGCTTCTTCATC
Organism: Chloroflexota bacterium; assembly: GCA_041691435.1. GTDB lineage: Bacteria > Chloroflexota > Limnocylindria > Limnocylindrales > CSP1-4 > Palsa-1033. Next base: position 805 of record JBEPUS010000208.1, on the reverse strand, counting down.
GGACCGGCCCTCGCCCGCCTGGGCCTGGCCGACCTGCCGGTGGTCACGGCCCGGACGACGTTCACCGGCCGGGCCGGCCGGATCGACTGGCCGAACGGCCATCCCGACTGCCGGGTCTGCGGGACCTGCAAGCGCCAGCGGGTGCTCGACCACCAGGCTGCCGGCCGAGCCGTGGTCTTCATCGGCGACGGCGAGAGTGATCGCTACGCCGCCGGCTACGCCGACGTGATCTTCGCCAAGCGGGCGCTCGTGCCAATCTGCCTGGCCAATGGCTGGGCCTATGAGCGCTGGACGGAGTTCGCCGAGATCCATGGCTGGCTGAACGAGCGGCTCGACGCCTGGAAGCGGTCTGCTCCAGGTGCCTTTCCTGCGCCGGCCGGGCATCCGTTCTTCTGCGGGCCGGAGGTCTGGGGCGACGGCGCCGAGGATCCCCCCGGCGCTCTCCAGCCTCCGCCTGCCGAGGCCTGAGCGCCGCCGCCCAGGGGGCGGTCCGGGGCAGTCCGGATTGCCTCTCGAGGCGGCTTCCGGTAGCATTGGAAAAACCCCCGGAGGATCCAGCCCATGGCGAAGTATGTCTTTGTGACCGGAGGCGTGACCTCCTCGCTCGGCAAGGGCATCACCGCCGCCAGCATCGGCCGGATCCTGCGCGCGCGTGGCCTGTCGGTCTCCATCCTCAAGCTCGACCCGTACATCAACGTCGATCCCGGGACGATGTCGCCGTACCAGCACGGCGAGGTCTTCGTGACCGATGACGGCGCCGAGACCGACCTGGACCTGGGCCACTACGAGCGGTTCATCGACGAGA
>JBEPUS010000207.1:0-4514 GCA_041691435.1 Chloroflexota bacterium | reverse complement strand
ACGAGGATGAACTCGGCCTGGGCGCCGTCGATGGTGTTCCCGAAGCGCCAGCCACCGATGGCCTCGAAGCCTTCGCCATGGCCACACTGGCTCAGGTGGCCAGACAGGCACGCCCGGCACTGGCCACAGGGAGTGATCGCCGGGACAAGGACGCGCTGGCCGACCACGAACCCGGTGACGCCGGCACCGAGCTCCTCGATGACCCCGACCGGCTCATGGCCGACGATGAGGCCTGGTCGGACGGGGTATTCGCCCTTGAGGATGTGGACGTCGGTGCCACAGATCGTCGTCGTCGTGACGCGGACGACCGCTTGGCCCACGCCGGCGTGGGGTCGCGGGACTTCGTCGACTCGGATGTCGTTCGGGCCATGGAACACGGTGGCACGCATCGTGTCGGACGCCACGGTCCGTCGTCGCGGGGCTTCGGCCATCACAGTCATCGGGTTGCTCCTCGTGTTGTCTTGGTCCTCACCTTCGTCCAACCCCCGGCTGCAGGACAGGGCCAGACGACACGTCCGACGGAGCCGGTCGGCCCGGGCGAGCAAGCCAGGGAGCGCTAAGCACCGCCGCAGCCGCTCGTCGGGCACCGCCGGGAGGGAGCGTCGGATCACATCGCCCTCGTCCATGGCAGCTACCAGGGTGGCTCTCCGCACCTTGTCGTCCGACCGCCGCCGCGATGTCCGATACTGGGGCCATGTATCAGCGTCCATTGACCGAACTCGAAACGAGCCTCGAGGAGATCCAGCGGTCTCCCGCCGATGACGGCGAGCTCCGTCACATCGTCCGTCGTCCAGCGCGCGATGAACGCGAGACGGTCGGCACGGCCGAGCTCGACGTCGACCGCGGGCTCATCGGCGACGACTGGCTGGCCCGCGGCAGCAAGATGAACGACGACGGATCGGCCTTCCTCGGGGCCCAGGTCACGCTCATGAATGCGCGCCTCGCGGCGGCGATCGCCGGCCAGCCGGAGGCTTGGAGCATCGCCGGCGACCAGCTCTACGTCGACTTCGACCTGTCGGAGACGAACCTCCCGGCCGGCTCGCAAGTGCGCATCGGCGAGGCGATCCTCGAGATCTCCGTGACGCCCCATACAGGCTGTGCCAAGTTCAGCGGGCGGTTCGGCCTGGACGCGCTCAAGTTCGTGAGCACGCCCGTCGGCCGTCAATTGCGCCTGCGTGGCGTCAACACCCGGATCGTCCGCGGCGGCACGATCCGGGTCGGCGACAAGGTCGGCAAGCACGCGCCATGATCGGGTCCGGATCGCCGTGCCGATCGATGACCATGGTCGACGAGGGCTGACCCATGGCGAAGGCAACGCCCGACAAGGACGACGGATCGCTCAAGCGGCTCGGTGGTGGGCGCTGGCAGACGCGCGACGAGCGCTTCACCATCGAGCCCCAGTCCGGGACCTGGGTCGTCGTGGACGCGGAGCAGACCGACGATCTCGGGCTGCCGCTGGTCCGGGGTCCGTTCGCGAGCCTCACGGCCGCCAAGGAGGCGATCGCCACGGCCCGGGACGCGGAACCGGCGGTCTCGCCCCTGGCGGCCCAGCTGGCGGAGCTTCGAGCGCGTCGAGCGGCCGCGCCGAAGGCGAAGGCCGGACCAAAGTCCAAAGCGAAACCCGCGCCCGCCGAACCTGAGCTACCGCCGGAGCCAGCGTGGCTGCGCGACCTCGAGCCCAGCGAGCGCCGCCGAGCCGATGACCTGATCGACCGGCTCTCGAAGGCCGGGGCAGCCGATGCCGAGGCGATCGCGCGGCGTGAGGTCGCCGGCAAGGTCCCCGCAGCGGCCGCGTACGCGCTCGTCCACTCGATCGCCGCGCTGGGTGCGAACGCCACCCCAGCCGAGGTCGCTCGACTCCTCGTCTCTGGCCAGGACGCCTCCCTCGGTGTCCGGTGGCGGCTGGTGGACGGTGACGACCGCCCGATCGTCCTGGACGTTGCCGGGCTGGACAGACGGTGAGCTCGCGGGCCGTCGGGATACCGCGATGACGAGTCAGCCGGGCGGCACGAGATCGGAGCGGGTGGGTGTCCAGCGCCACCTCATCGAGGCGTTCCTGGTCCTCGGCGGCCTCTACTTCGGGCTCGCCGTCGCGGATCGGGTGGTCGCGATCGCCGGCGGGTTCGGTTCCATCCTGCTCATCGTCTTCCTGGCCTGGTTGCTGTCCTTCCTCGTGGCCCAGGCCGCCGACGGCATCCGCCGGCGAGCCGGCATCGGACGGGGCAAGGCGATCGTCCTCGTCTATGTCGTCCTCGTCGCCGCCGTCGCCCTGTTCATCCTGGCGATCGTCCAGGTCGGAGCCCGCGACGCGACCGACATCCTGGCCCGGAGCAACGAGGTGACCGACAGGATCCATGGTCTGCTGGCCGGGGCCCAGCAGACCCTGGGTCTGAGCACGGGCATCATCGATCTGGCGGCGACGTTCGACCAGGGCGCCAAGGAGCTGTTCGCAGCGATCAGCGCCTCGCTCAACGCGGAGGTCCAGGCGATCGCCGGCACGTTCCTCACGGTCCTCGGCGACACCTTCGTCATCGTGGTGCTGTCGCTCTACGCAGTGGTCGATGTCGACGTGATCCTGGGGGCGCTCAGCCGGGTGGTCCCGAACCGCTATGCCGAGGAGCTGGAGCTGGTGGAGCAGTCCGTCGGCCGCGCTTTCGGCGGATTCCTGCGCACCCAGGTCATCCTCGTCGCGATCCAGGTGACCCTCACGATCGTCGTCGGGTTGGTGTTCGGGTTGCCGTATCTCTTCCTGACCACGATCGTCGTGGCCCTGGCGATGTTCATCCCGTTCTTCGGGCCACCGCTGGCGCTGATCCCGCCTCTCCTCGTCGCCGTCGCCTTCCGGCCGGAGGTCGCGATCCCGGTCGTCGTCGTCCTGCTCGTGGTCCAGACCGCACTCGTGAACATCGTCCAGCCGCGACTCATGGAGGCGAGCGCCGGGCTGCACCCCATCCTCGTGCTCGTCGCCCTGCTCGTCGGCGCCCAGATCGCGGGGCTGTGGGGCGCCCTCTTCGGCATCCCGTTCGTGGCCGTCCTGAACCTCCTGGGCCGGTACGTCGTCAATCGGCGCGCTGTGAACGAGGTGGAGGGGATCGACCTCGCCGATGCGGTGGCCGAGGTCCGGGCCGCCGATCCGGACATCACGCTCGACGAGGCCGTGGCCATCGCCGCCGATCAGGCAGAGGCCCTGGTCGCCGAAGAAGAGGCCGATGAGGAGGCCGCCAAGGCGCCCCCGTCCGAGGCCTGACGACGGGCAGACGCCCGGCCCGCCGGATCGAACGGGTTCGCGAGGCGGAGTACCCTGCGTGAAAGCCGCACCATCGCGGCCGCGCCGTCCGGCCCCAGGACCCATCGGCTACCGTCGCCCTGGCACCGGCGATGACGTCCATCGAACGAACCGAGGTGATCCGGATCGGGTTCCTGCGCAAGATCCTTGGTCTCGACCGGTCGGGAGAACGCCGGGCGGAACCGTTCGAGCTCTGGCAGACGCCGTTCCCGCCCGAACCCGCCGAGCCCCCGCCGGCTCCGCCCGCGCCCATCGTCGTCGCCTGCCCGAACTGCGGGATCGTCCTCGACCCACCGCCGAAGAGCTCGCGGCTCTGTCCGCGCTGCCGCCACAAGATCGTCGTCCGCCGGGTCGACGGCCGGACGATCTACCTCACCGAAGCTGCCGTCGAGGTCTTTGAGTCCGAACGGGAGCGAGGGGCGCTCGAGCAGACCTGGACGCGCCAACGGCGGGACTGGCTGACGCTCGCGCGCCAGGTCGGGGCGCCCGCGGATCGCCGCCAACGCATCGAGGAAGGGCCGCTGTCCGCAGCGACGGTCCAGGCCGCACGGACCCTCTACCTGACCAATCTCGAGCGGCTGGTGCGCGCGGCCCGCCGCGATAAGCAATGGGGCGACGTGGCCCGCCTGCGACGGCGCCAGGCGGCCGCGTTGTACGAGGAGGCCGGCGCGACCGCGCCGCCGAGTGACGAGATCATGGCGCTGTACCGCGAGGGCATGACCGCCACCCTCCGTGAGTTGGCCGCCGTGGCCCGCGGCGCCGAGCTGGTCGGGGCCACCTGCTGTGCCGCGTGCCGGGCAGACAACGAACGGACCTTCAAGATCGCCGACGAGCTGCGCACCCCGCGCCTGCCCCACGTTGACTGCCCGAAGGGCCTGTGCGCTTGCGACTGGTGGCCCGCCGTCCACGTGCCGCCGCCCAAGCGCCGCCGCCGGGGCGCATCCACCGGCTGATCGCGTCCTGACGACTACAATCCCCGGACGCCGCAGGCTGCCGATGCCGGACGGGTTGGTCGAAGCCGGACCGGCGGCCGCCGAAGTCGCCCACGACGGAGGATGACGATGATCGAGGAACCGCGCGCCGAAACCGTCGACTCGATCGTCGACGGCGACGCCGCGACGCATCTTGAAGCCCTGGGTCTGACCGCCATCGGACTCCCGGGGGAGACGGCGCCCGCGGAGGGCCTGCCGCTCGAGCTCGTGGGCCAGCACCTCCGGCTCTCGGGCAC
>JBEPUS010000206.1:0-4518 GCA_041691435.1 Chloroflexota bacterium | reverse complement strand
GGATCCGGCCGGGCTTGACGACCGCGACCCAATGGTCGGGGGCGCCCTTGCCCGAGCCCATCCGCGTCTCGGCCGGCTTCTTGGTGGCTGGCTTGTCCGGGAAGACCCGGATCCAGATCTTGCCGCCGCGCTTGACCGAACGGGTCATCGCCCGGCGGGCAGCCTCGATCTGGCGGCTGGTGATCCAGGCCGGTTCGGTGGTGGCCAGGCCGAAGTCGCCGAAGGCCACCGAGTGGCCGCCCTTGGCCACCCCCGACATCCGGCCGCGCATCACCTTGCGGTGCTTGACCCGCTTGGGCATCAACATGTCAGACGCCCCCGGCCACGCTGGTCACGGCGGCTCCGACGACCTGCGGCGGCGTGCGCTCGGGAATGATGTCGCCCCGGTAGATCCAGACCTTGACGCCGATCCGGCCGTACGTGGTGTGGGCGTGGACCTGGCCGTAGCTGATGTCGGCACGCAGCGTGCCCAGCGGGATCCGGCCTTCCTTGTCCCACTCGCGACGGGCCATCTCCGAGCCACCCAGGCGGCCGGCGACCATGATCTTCACGCCCTTGGCGCCGGCCTTCATCGTCCGCTGGATGCCCTGCTTCATCGCCTTGCGGAACGCGATCCGGCGGGTCAGCTGCTGGGCGATGTTCATCGCGACAAGGTGGGCGTCGAGCTCCGGCTGGCGGATCTCCTTGATCTCGAGCTTGACCTTGCGGTTGGTCAGGGCCCCGATCTGCTGGCGCAGGATCTCGACGTTCTGGCCGCCCTTGCCGATCACGATCCCCGGCTTGGCCGTATGGACGGTCACGGTCACGTGGTTGATCCCACGCTCGATCTCGACCTGGCTGACGCTGGCGTTGGCCAGCCGCTTGTCGACGAGCTTGCGGATCGCGATGTCCTCCTTGAGGAGGGTGGTGTAGTCCTTGTCGGCGTACCACTTCGCCGTCCAGGTGCGCGACACACCAAGCCGGAAGCCGTACGGGTGGACCTTGTGTCCCATCGATCAGGCCTCCCGGTCTTCGACGATGACGGTGATGTGCGTCATCGGCTTGTGGATCGGGAACGCCCGACCCTGGGCCCGTGGCCGCCAGCGCTTCATCGTCGGCCCCTCGTTGGCGTGGGCCTCGACGATGAACAGGTCCTCGGCGGACAGGTTGTGATTGTTCTCGGCGTTGGCCGTTGCGCTCTTGAGGACGAGGGCCACGTCGCGAGCGGCGTGCTGGGGCATGAAGCGCAGGAGCGCCGCGGCTTCCTCGACCCGCTTGCCCTTGATCGCCTGGGTGACGAGGCGGGCTTTGCGGGTGGAGCCGCGGAGATACCTGGCAGTTGCGGAGACGCGCACGATCCGCCTCCTACTTCAACGAGGTCGACCGCTCGGTGTGCTTCCCGTGCCCGCGATACGTGCGGGTCGGGGAGAACTCACCGAGACGGTGACCAACCATGTTTTCGGTCACGTACACCGGCACGTGCTTCTTGCCGTTGTAGACCGCGACCGTGTGCCCGATGAAATCCGGGAAGATGACCGAGGCGCGAGACCAGGTCTTGACGACCCGCTTCTCGTTGCGCTTGTTCATGTCCTGGACGCGGCCGAGCAGGCGGGCCTCGACGAACGGTCCCTTCTTGACGGAGCGCGACATCTGGTTCCCTCCTTTCGGCTACTTGCGGTGACGCGAGCGGACGATCAATCGGCCGCTTGTCTTGTTGCGCCGGGTGCGCAGGCCCATGGCCGGCTTGCCCCAGGGTGTCTTGGGCGGCATGCCCGTGGGCGACTTGCCCTCGCCGCCGCCGTGGGGATGGTCGCGCGGGTTCATCACGACGCCGCGGACTTCGGGCCGCTGGCCGAGATGCCGGGCGCGACCGGCCTTGCCCAGGTTCTGGTTCTCGTGGTCGAGGTTGCTGACCTGGCCGATCGTGGCCATGCACTTGACGCTCACCCGGCGGACCTCGCCCGAGGGCAGCCGGACCTGGGCGTAGTCGCCTTCCTTGGCCAGCAGCTGGGCGGAGACGCCGGCCGAACGGACGATCTGGCCGCCCTTGCCGGGCACCAGCTCGATGTTGTGGATCGTGGTGCCCAGCGGGATGTTGGCGATCGGCAGGGCGTTGCCGACCCGCGCCTCGGCCTCGGGACCGGAGACGATCACGTCGCCGACCTTGAGGCCGTGGGGCAGGAGCATGTAGCGCTTCTCGCCGTCGCGGTAGTGGAGCAGGCCGATCCGGGCCGATCGGTTCGGGTCGTATTCGATCGTCGCCAGGCGGGCCGGCACGCCGACCTTGTCGCGCTTGAAGTCGATCCGCCGGTAGTGCTGCTTCTCGCCACCGCCGCGGTGGCGGACGGTGAGCCGGCCCTGGTTGTTGCGGCCGGAGCCCCGGACCTGGGCCTCGAGCAACGGCTTGTGCGGCTCGCGGGTCGTGATCTCCTCGAAGGTCGAGCGGGTCATCCCGCGCAGGCCCGGGGAGGTCGGCTTGTAGGTGCGCAGCGGCATCGTCAGACCCCCTCGAAGAATTCGATCTTCTGGCCGGCGGCCAGGGTGACGATGGCCTTGCGCCAGGGGGTCGTGAAGCCGCTGATCCGGCCGCGCTTCGTGCCGCGGCGCTTCTCCTTGGCCTTGGTGGTCAGGACGTTGACGCCCGTGACGTTGACCTTGAAGAGCTCTTCGACGGCGCCCTTGATCATGATCTTGTTGGCGTCCCCGTGGACGGCGAAGGTGTACTTGCCGTGGCCAGCCTCGTCCATCGACTTCTCGCTGATCACCGGGCGCAGGATCACCTCGTGAGCGGTCAGACTCATCCGTAGACCTCCTGCATCCGGGCCAGCGCCGGCTGTTCGATCACGACCACGTCGGCGTTGAGCAGGTCGACCACGTTGAGCGAGTCGGCCCGGATCACGGTGACGGTGGGCAGGTTGCGCGACGAGAGGTGGAGCCGCTCGTCGCTGCCGGGAGCCACGACGAGGACCCGGCCGGCGGCGCCCAGGGCCGCCAGGATCCCGGCGAAATCACGGGTCTTGATCGCCTCGAGTCCGAAGGCATCGATCACCCGGACCGCCTCGTCGCCGAGCTTGGAGGTCAGCGCGCCACGCAGGGCGAGCTGCTTCATCTTGCGCGGCAGGCGCTGGACGTACGAGCGCGGGTGCGGCCCGAAGACCACCCCGCCGCCCCGGAAGTGGGGTGCGGTCCGATGACCCTGCCGGGCGCGCCCGGTGCCCTTCTGGCGATACGGCTTGCGCCCGCCGCCGCGAACCTCGCCACGGGTCTTGGTGTCATGCGTGCCGAGGTGGCGGCCGGCCAGCTGGGCAAGGACGACCTGGTGGAGGACGGCCACGTTGATCGGGGCGCCGAAGAGCTCCTCGCTCAGCTCGACGTTGCCGATCGACGTGCCGGTCCGGTCGTACAGGATCGTGCTCGGCATGGTCAGGCCTTCTTCACGAGGATCAGCGAGTTGCGCGGGCCGGGCACGGAGCCCTTGAGCAGGATCAGGTTGCGCTCGGCATCCATGCGCACGACCTTCACCTTCTTGACGGTCACCCGCTCGTCACCCATGTGGCCGGCCATCTTCATGCCCTTGTAGACCCGGCCCGGGGTGGTCCCCGGTCCGATCGAGCCAGGCGCGCGGTGATGGTCCGAGCCGTGGGTCGTGGGTCCACGGTGGAAATGGTGGCGCTTGATGTGGCCGGCGAAGCCCTTGCCCTTGGAGATACCCGTGATGTCGACGAGGTCGCCTTCTGCGAACAGGTCGCCCGCGGCGATCTGCTGGCCGACGCTGTAGTCGCCCACGCCCTCGACCCGGAACTCGCGGATCTTGGCGAGCTGGGGCAGGTCCTTGAGCTGGCCCGCCTCGGGCTTGCTCAGGCGCTTGCTGGGCTCCGCACCGAGCTGGACGGCCGTGTAGCCGTCGCGCTCGGTCGTCCGCAGCCGGGTGACCGTGTTCGGCTCGACCGCGACCACGCTCACGGCAACCATCGTGCCGTCAGCCTGGAAGACCTGGGTGACCCCGATCTTTCGACCGATGAGTCCGATACTCATCGGACGGCTCCCGCATCACCAGGCGCGCGCTCAGCCGGCCCGAGCGCAAGGCGGAGCCGAGCACCGGAGCGAGCGCACGCAAGCGTACGTGAGCGAGGAGCGGAGGCGACAACGCGGCGGGCGGGCTGGATCAGCGTGGGCGTCTTCATCACATCTTGATCTCGATGTCGACGCCCGCCGCCAGGGAGAGCCGCATCAGGGCATCGACGGTCTTGGCGCTCGGATCGAGGATGTCGACGAGCCGCTTGTGGGTGCGGATCTCGAACTGCTCGCGCGAGTCCTTGTCGATGAACGGGGACCGGATCACCGTGAACTTCTCGATCCGGGTTGGCAGCGGCACGGGCCCCACGACGTCGGCGCCCGTACGCTGGGCCGTCTCCACGATCTGCGCCGCCGACTGATCGAGGAGCCGGTGATCGTAGGCCTTGAGGCGGATCCGGATCCGCTGCTTTGCCATCGTCCTACTCGGCGATCGAGGTGATCGCGCCGGCGCCGACGGTCCGG
>JBEPUS010000205.1:0-4541 GCA_041691435.1 Chloroflexota bacterium | reverse complement strand
CGGCGACCCGGCCCGTCAGCCGGCCGTGGACGTCGGCCATGAATGCGGCGCCCTGTTCATGGCGGGTGGTGATTAGGCGAACGGAAGGCGACCGCGATAGCGCATCGAGGATGGCCATTGTCTCCTCGCCCGGGACCGAGAAGACCCACTCGCAGCCCTCCACCTCGAGGCATTCGACGATCAGGCTGGCAGCGGTCCGCTTGGAGTTCCTCATGCTGATGGCCATTCCCGCAATCGCGTGCTGTCGCTGCCCAGCGGGACGCCGCTTGGGCCGGGATCCGGTGAGCCTGAGACCCTCGCCGAACATTCGGCCAAAGTCCGATCATTCACGGGCTGCAGCTGTCCGTGCTTGGGGCACTGCGCGCTATTCGTTGACCTCGAGGGGACCGTCGGCCTCGAGATGCACGCGCCCGTTCTCGACGACGACCACGTACCGCGTAATCGGCCGCTCGGCCGGCGGATCGAGGACTTCACCGGTCTCGAGTCGAAGCGCGACAGGTGCAGCGCACAGGTCAGGCTGCTGGCCGTCAGGAAGCCCCGATCGAGCTCGAAGGACTCGTGGCTGCAGATCCCCTGGAAGGCGCGGTATTCGCCGGCGACATTGACGACCAGCACGGGCTCCACGCCGTTGACCCAGGCCATCTTCATCTCGCCGGGCCCAACCTCGGCAGCCGCCAGCAGGTCGATCCGCATCAGGCTGCGGAGGCATCCGACGCAACGCTCAACTCGGAGTGCGGCCCGAGGTGGACCTCGACGGATTCCGTGAAGAGCGCCTGGGCCTCATCTGAGACAAATGCAAGGGGCGACGCTCCGAGCTCCTGTGCGATCAACAACTTGAGCTGCTCTTGATGCCTGACATGACGTGCCGGATGGCGCCGTCCTTACCGGCCGCGTCCATGCCTTGGAAGATGATCAGGAGCGCGTAGCGGTTGGACGCGTAGTGGAGGCGCTGCAGTGAGCTGAGCGCCTTCGTGTAGGACCGCAGGAGCTTCCGATACCGCTTCTTCGACCCGTAGAAGCGGTCCACCTTCGTGGGCCACTTGTCCAGATCGACCGTGTCTCCAGGTGGACGCGGAAGTCATCGGATCGGATCGTCATTGCGTCTCCCTCGGTCACGTCGGTCGCGCACCGCACGCTGGTCACTCCTTGGCAGTTTGGTCATACCTTTGCCCCAGGCGGGTCGGCCAGTCCTCCAGGGGGAAGGTGATCCGGCAGGTCCAGGCGGGCGACGCCAATCCGGTCGTCCGCCATCCCGTAATAGATGTCGAAACGATCCGGGGAACCGAGGTCGTCGCGCCGGTCGATGCCGGTGGGGAACACGACGTTGGCAATCGTCCCGTGGCGTTCCGCTGGCAGCGTCGGCGTCAAGGCGGGCTCCGTCGATCGATAGAGGATCACCTGTGGGTGCTCCCGAGAGAGGACCATCACGCCGGCCGAGTAGCACAGCTCGCGGTCGCTGCTGCCTGGCTCGCGCTCGTCGCGCACACCGTGGTAGACGATCAGCCAGCCCTGCCTGGTCAGGACGGGCGGTGTTCCGCCACCGATCTTGAGGCGCTCCCAGGGCGAGACCGGACTCGCCAGTCGGTGGTGCTCGGCGAACCGGCCGAAGCCGTCCGGCCGTCCGGCCTCGCTGGTCATCTGGCAGTAGGAGATCCAGATACTCTCCCGATGGAGGTCCACTTGGCGCCCTGAGGGAGAGCGGGCGGTTTCCTCGGGGCGAGTGCCGGGGAACAACGGTCGATGAATCATGGCCAGCTCGGGATGCCCGGAAGGATTGGGGATGGCGACCGGGAAAAGGCTGGCATCCTTGTCGTCGACATCTTCGAACTTGATGCCGTCATGTGGACCGAAGGACGCGAGCCCGATCCGCTGCCAGTGGAAGAGGTCGGTAGATAGGGCGAGCGCGATCCGCGGGCCACGGGGCGAGAATGCCGTATAGCTCATGACGTAGCGACCGAGCGGCTCCACGAACGTGATCCGCGGATCTTCGCAGCCACCGCTGCCGTCGGGTCGCAGCTCGTAGTCGGCTTCCGGTTCCAGCGCGATGCCGAGCCGCTCGACGCCGGCCGGGTCGCCGGCGTCATCGAACCGAACCCGGGCGATGCCGATGCGTGAGTAGTTGCCCTTGGCCACGAGCCGCGGGAACAGGTAGAGATTGCCATCAGGGCCACGCGCGGCAGCCGGATTGAGCACGCCCTCGATCTCGTCGGGATTCCCGGCCTCGGGCTCCATCACCGTGCCCAGGCGTTGCAGCTCGAAGCCGGTCGGTGTCCCCGCGATTGTCATGAGTCCCCTCCCGGATCCAGGCAGAGGATGATCGCTTCGGTAACCCGTTTGGTCTCGTCCGGCGTACGCACCGGGATCGAGGCGACACCCGCTTCTTCGGCCGGGTAGTCGTTCCCTCCCACGAAGAGGGCGTCGCCGATGAAGATCATGTTCTTCAGCGGGATGCCCAGGCGGTCACGCAACTTCCTGATCCCGTAGGCCTTGTCGATGCCGGGCTTCGTCACGTCGATCGACGTCGCGCCGCCGATGTGGACGGAGAACCCGGGCAGCAGCGGGTCGAGAATCGCCTTGATCTTCTGGCGCTTGGCGATGTCGGGATCCCACTTCTTCTTCTCGTCCAGGGGCGCCTGCTGGCCAAGCGCCGAGAACGTGATCTGGCTCCCCCGATCCTCGATCTGTTCGCCCCAGAGCTTCCGTACCTTCAGGCCGGCCTCGGTGGTTGCCTTCTTTAGAGCCGTGATGATCCGGTCTCGTTCGTCGGCGCTGAAGTCCTCGGAGTAGACCTTGGTCCAGCTGCCCGCGTAGCGATAGAACTTCGTGCCGCAGGTGGGCAGTAACGACAGGTTCGCGAGACGTTCGTCGTCCGCAAGATTGGACAGGAGTTGGGCCTGAAACTGCGGCCAATCGCCGCCGGAGATCACCGCCACCTTGACGACGCCGAGCAGGTCGTGGAGCAGACCCGACATCTCGGCGTCGACTGCCGACTTGCTCTCCGCGAGGGTGCCATCGAGGTCGAAGACGATCAGCTCCTTCATTCGGGCAGCACCACTTCCAATACGCTGACGGGCCCACCCGGCCGAAACGCACAAACGCCGAGCACGGCCGGCAGGAGCCAGACTTCACCTCTGCGCACGGGGTAGTTCTTGCCGCTTTGCTCGAGGTGGCCCGTACCCTCGACGCAGACTAGGACCCGAGGCACGTCCACAGCGCCCACCGGAAAGGGCGATCGGCCGTGCACGCGCCACAGGCGAAAGTGGTCGCAATCGAAGAGCCGGGCGCGCTCGACCGACCCGTTCTCCTCCACGATTGGCGCCACCGAAGCGATCGGATCACCCGCGAAGTCGATGCAGCTCAGGGCCTGATCGATCTGGAGCTCCCGTGGCCGGCCTGTCTTTGGGTCGACATGACCCCAGTCGTCCAGGCGAAACGTGACGTCGCTGTTTTCCTGCACCTCGAACACGACCATGTCGCCGCCGAGGGAGTGGACCGTCCCGGCCGGCAGCAAGACGGCCTCGCCGACGTTCGGAATGAACGATGCAACGAGGTCCGCCACCACGCCGCTCGCGATCGCCCGCCGGAGATCGTCCTCGGTCGTACCCGCCTTCAGTCCGGCATAGATCCGGCTCCGCTGTCCCGCCTCGAGTACGAGCCATCCCTCGGTCTTGCCGGTCTCGCCAGCCGGGAGCAGATCGGCGCGGTCGTCGGCGGGGTGGACCTGGAGCGAGAGCATCTCGCGCACGTCGAGGAACTTGAGCAGCAGCGGGAACCGGCTGAAGCGCCCGGCGAGCCTCCCGAGCAGTTGCTCGGGCGACTGCGCCACCAACTCACCGATCGTCCGTCCCTTGAGCGGTCCGTTGGCGACTCGGCTCTGATGATCGGCACGGTCGCTCAACAACCACGCTTCGCCGATTGGTCCGTCGCCCGGAAGCGGTGCGCTCAGCAGCGTTGCCAGCCGGCGACCGCCCCAAAGGCGGTACTCGTAGATTGGCTCGAAGCGCAGGGGATAGAGCGGCGTCTGCGCGAGGGGATCCGACTCAGTGGTCATGCTCGTGCCGTTTCCATCGCGGCGCCGGCCTCGGGGCGGCACGCAGGTCGGTGGCACTCGGCCCGATTATTCGCGACGGCGCTGTGGACTCGCATGGTTAACGCACTGATCGTCGGCTGGGACTCATGGCTGCCGTGACCCTACGGTTTCGGCTCTTCGTGGCCACCGAATCCCAGGCGCATGGCCGAGAGCACTCGGTCGGCGAAGTCCGCCTCGCCGCGCGAAATGAAGCGCTCGTACAGCGCCGTCGTCAGGACCGGTGCCGGCGCGCCGACGTCGATGGCGGCGATGCTCGTCCAGCGCCCCTCGCCGGAGTCGGACACGCGGCCCTCGAAGTCCGAGAGGTCACCACTATGCATGAATGCCTCAGCGGCCAGATCCAGCAACCAGGACGCAACCACGCTGCCACGCCGCCAGACTTCGGTCACGGCCGGGATGTCGAGCTGATACCGGTACAGCGCCGGGTCGCGCAGGGGCGCGACCTCAGGGC
>JBEPUS010000204.1:0-4544 GCA_041691435.1 Chloroflexota bacterium | reverse complement strand
GCTTGCCCTCGCACACCTCGCAGGTGGTGGCGACGCCGGCCATCATGGCCAGGTCCGTGTAGATCACGCCAGAGCCGTTGCAGTTGGGACAGGCGCCCGCCGAGTTGGCGCTGAACAAGGCCGGCTTGACGCCATTGGCCTTCGCGAACGCCGCCCGGATGGGGTCGAGCAACCCGGTATACGTCGCCGGGTTGCTGCGTCGCGAGCCATGGATCGCCACCTGGTCGATCGACACCACGCCCGCGCCGGCAGGGATCGAGCCATGGACCAGCGAGCTCTTGCCCGAGCCGGCGACACCCGTGACGACGACCAGCACGCCCAGCGGGATGTCCACGTCGACGTCCCGCAGGTTATGGGCCGTCGCGCCGCGGATCTCCAGGGCTCCGGTGGGCGCCCGGAGCGTCTCCTTGAGCGCGGCGCGGTCGCCGAGGTGACGCCCGGTCAGCGTGCCGCCGGCCCGCAGTCCCGCCACAGTGCCTTCGAAGCAGATCGTGCCGCCCGCGCGACCGGCGCCGGGGCCAAGGTCGACGACGTGGTCGGCGATCGCGATGGTTTCGGGCTTGTGCTCGACGACCAGCACCGTGTTGCCTTTGTCCCGCAACTGCAGCAGCAAGTCGTTCATCCGCTGGATGTCGTGGGGATGCAGCCCGATGGTTGGCTCGTCGAAGACGTACGTCACGTCCGTGAGCGAGGAGCCGAGGTGGCGAATCATCTTGGTGCGCTGCGCTTCGCCACCCGAAAGCGTGCCCGACGGCCGGTCGAGCGAGAGGTAGCCCAGCCCGATCTCCGCGAATGAGGCGAGAGTGGCCTGGAGCGTCGCCAGCAGCGGTGCCACCGACGGCTCGTTCAGGTCGCGCACCCAGCCGGCCAGGTCGCTGATCTGCAGCGCGCACGCGTCGGCGATGTTGATCCCCTTGATCTTTGAGGACCGGGCCGGCTCGCTGAGCCTGGTGCCAGCGCAGTCGGGGCAGGTGCTGAACGTCACGGCCCGCTCGACGAACGCGCGGACGTGCGGCTGGAGCGACTCGACGTCCTTGGCCAGGACCGTTTTCTGCATCCGCGGGATCAGCCCCTCGTAGGTCAGGTTGATGCCCTCGACCTTGATCCTGGTCGCCTCCTTGTAGAGCAAATCGTCGAGCTCTTTCTTCGTGAACGTCTTGATTGGCTTGTCCGGGTCGAAGAAGCCGCAACCGCGGAAGATCCGGCCGTACCACCCGTCGACGCTGTAGCCGGGGATCGTCAGGGCGCCCTCGTTGAGGGACTTGGTCTCGTCGTAGAGCTGGCTGAGATCGAAGTCGGTGACCGAGCCCAGGCCCTCGCAGCGCGGGCACATGCCGCCGGTCATGGAGAAGCTCTGGCGGACCGTCTTGCCCGTGCCCCGTTGGACGATCGCGGAACCGGCCCCGCGGACCGAGGGGACGTTGAAGGCGAACGCCTGGGGCGAGCCGATGTGCGGTTGCCCCAGCCGGCTGAACACGATCCGCAGCAGCGCGTTGGCATCGGTCGCGGTGCCAACCGTGGAGCGGACGTTCGCCCCCATCCGCTCCTGGTCGACGATGATCGCCGTCGTGAGCCCGTCCAGCAAGTCCACCTCCGGCCGGGCGAGCGTGGGCATGAAGCCCTGCACGAAGGCGCTGTACGTCTCGTTGATCAACCGCTGCGATTCCGCGGCGATCGTGTCGAACACGAGCGAGCTCTTGCCCGAGCCGGAGACGCCGGTGAACACGGTCAGCCGGCGCTTCGGGATCTCGAGGCTGATGTCCTTGAGATTGTTCTCGCGTGCGCCCTGCACGCGAATCACGTCATGGCGCTGCGTGGCCAGGTTCATCGGGCAGCCACCCTCCTGGACGGCAGGCTTACCAGCGCGTCAGCTGGGTCATCTGGATGATGTTTTCCGGGCTTTCTGGGTCCTATGCTAGGGGTGGCCTGGTGACCGGCGCTTCTCGATTCCTGATCGGTCTCGTCACCTGTTTCGAGACGCACGACGGCATCTCCGCCCGGGCGTGTGCCCCCTGGCGCCGGTAGGCGCTGGGGGGCATGCCGACGAGCTCAGCAAAGCGTGTGCTGAAGGTACCCAGCGACGAGCAGCCCACTTCGAAGCACACCTGGGTGACGCTGAGGTCGCCCCGTCGGAGCAGCGCCATCGCGCGCTCGATGCGCCGCGTCATCAGGTAGCCGTATGGTGACTCGCCGTATGCGAGCTTGAACTGGCGGCTGAGATGGCCCGCCGACATGTGCGCACCCCGGGCGAGCGCCTCGACGTCCAGCGGCTGCGCATACTCCCGGTCGATCCGGTCGCGCACGCGGCGCAGCCATGCGAGGTCGAGCAGGTGCTGGTCCAGATCCGGTCTGCTGATCACGGGCCAGATCATGCCACGTCACGGGGTCCCACCAGAATCTGGGCGCCTGCGACGGCCCGTTCACCACGGCACGACGGCCACGAGGCGGTCATAGCCATCGCCCGGAACGGTCGCGAGCGGCTGGCCCGTCCGGGCATCGAGCTCGACGATGTGGCCGCCCGCGTGGAGGAGGGCGTAGAGCGTGCGCCCGTCGGTCGAGAGGCCCAGAGCATCAATTGACTCACCCGGCTGGAATGTGGCCACGACTCGAAGCGTGCTCGCGTCGATGGCCAGGATCCCGCCGGCGCCGGCAGCGAAGATCGTCCGTCCATCCGGGCTGACGATGACGCGTCGTCCTGTGGGTCCGCTCTCTTCGTGGCCAAACTTGGCGAGGATCATCTCGCGCGATGCGAGGGGCTTGACCGTCACCGAGCGCACGATGGCGAGCTTGGCCGGATCGACCTGGACCACGAGCCCGAGCGTCGAGTTCGCGGCGTAGACCGACTGGCCGTCCGGGCTCGGCGCCAGGCCCCAGTCCGCCGCGGCGGCCGCGTCGTCGGCGCCTGTCGCGGGGAGGTCGAGGCAGAACGCCCAGGCATCGATGGAGTTCAGGGTATGGATGAACGGATGCTCGCGGCCGCGGTAGAGGGTGAGCACGAAGCCGTCGTCTCGCCGGACCTGGGCCAGCGGGTAGCCGGCCATCTGCTCGGTGAGCTCGCTCTTGTCGGCTACCACGCCGGGCTTGAGCGTGCCGCTCGCGACGTCGACATCCCGGACCTGGTAGGCGCCGCCGGCGGCCACGTCCAGATGCTCCACGAGATAGAGCGTCCGCCCGTCGGGCGAGAGAGCGTCGTAGTCGAAACGGCCGGGGAGGGCGATGATCCGCGCCGGCTTCGCAAAGCTGCCATCGACGACAGCGAAGCGGGTCGACGCGCTGCTGGCGCTACGGGCAACCTCGGTCAGGACGATGGTCGCTCCACCCAGCGCCACGCCGACAGGCACTGGGTCGAGCCCGATGGTTGGCAGCTTCCATGCGCCGTCGAGGCTGACGAACGCGCCGCTCAGGCCGGGCTGGACGATCAGGTCGCGGACCATTGTCCGGGATCCGGCCACCGTGGCCGTGACCATGCGGCCCCATTGGTTGTCCGTCGGAACGCCCGTCGACAGGTCCAGCATCTGTTCGCCCGTGCTGGCCCGGATCACCTGGATCCCCGGGGACCCCTTCGTGCCGACCGCGAGCCAGCTGTCGGGCGACGTGGACTGAAGGGTGGGGGATGGGGCTGAGCTTGCTGCGGAGGTAGGTGCAGCGGAGGTGGGTTCAGCGGTCGATCCCGAGGCCGCCAGGCCGGACGGGCCGGCTGATCCGGCCGCCGGAGCTGTGGCGCTGCAGGCGGTCCCGAGCAGGGCCGCGCAAAGCAGGCCGATGACCGCGACCAGGGGAGTGGAGCGCATGGTGGTGTCTCCGTGCGAGGAAGGGCCTTGACCTTGCACGGTCCGTGCCCGCTGTCCTCTCTACACCGCGGCCGGCCCGCCGGTTCCGGCCCGGCTGTCGCTTTCGGCCCTCTGTGGCTTTCGGCTCTCGAGCATCGACGTGGCGAACCCCGCCGCTCGGTCGCGCGGGTCGTTCTTGCTGGATACCCGTGCACAGGTGGCCGGTGATCAGCGCATTGACGTGGCGATCTCCAGGGCCGTGGCGAGGTCCGGCGCGCCCTCGATTCGAATCGTCAGGCTGCCGGTTGTCCAGGCCAGCACGTTCCCCACGAGCCGCGTGCTGTCTGGTTCGACGGCCCCGTCCGCTCCGACATAGAACAGGTCGTGGGGCGAGCCGGCGATCCAGAAACCGTCGTGACCCGCCACCGTCAGGGGCTCGATCGTGGTGCCCGGCGGAAGGAGCTTCTCGAGATAGCCCGCCGTTGTCGTTCCGGGGAACTCCACGACCAGGATGGCCACTGGCCTGCCGTCCGACGTGGGCGCCCCCGGTGCCGCCGGAATCGACGGCGTCGCGCCATACGCCGCGCTGACGCGAGCAACCCCCGGGCCGGTGAGGACGAAGATGGCGATGGGCTGGCCGAGCTCGGACCGGAGCGGCAAGATCGCGTGGTAGCCGGCCCGCGCGTCAACCTGCGCCGGGCTGACCCGGTCCCCGAGGCCGAGCGTCTCGATGGCGGCCGGACTGGGCGACGACGGGCTCGTGCCGGGCGTCGG
>JBEPUS010000203.1:0-4548 GCA_041691435.1 Chloroflexota bacterium | reverse complement strand
CTACGGCTTCATGGGCATGCACGGCTGGAAGCACGTCAACCGGGCGATCCAGTCGGCGGACCTCCTGATCGCCATCGGCATGCGCTTCGACGACCGGGTGACCGGCAACGTGCGGACCTATGCGCCGTACGCCCGGATCATCCACGTGGACATCGACCCGGCCGAGATCGGCAAGAACGTGGCCGTGGAGGTCCCGATCGTCGGTGACGCCGGGCGCGTCCTGCGGGCACTGACCCCGATGGTCGAGACGACCCCGATCGGTGCCCGCTCGGACTACCTCGCCGAGCTGGCCGCGTGGCGCACCGAGTCGGAGGCCAGCAGCTGGCACGGGTCGGGCGCCTGGCGCGAAGGCGTGCTGACCGCCGACTTCGTCGTCGAGCGCATCGGAGCCCTGACCGATCACCAGGCCACGTACGTGGCCGACGTGGGCCAGAACCAGATGTGGCTGGCCCGCTACGCGGGGTTCCGCCAGCCGAACAGCCACGTCAGCTCGGGCGGTCTCGGGACGATGGGCTTCGCCCTGCCGGCGGCCATGGGCGCCGCGCTCGGCCGGCCCGACCGGGAGACGTGGGCCATCGTCGGCGATGGCGGCCTGCAGATGACCTCGCAGGAGATGATGACCCTCGTCCAGGATCGAATCCCGGTGAAGATCGCCCTCTTCGACAACAAGAAGCTGGGCATGATCCGCCAGTGGCAGGAGATCATCTACGGCGGCAACTATCACTCGTCGCACCTCCTTGGACCGGACTTCGAGAAGCTCGCCGAGGCGTACGGGATCCCGGCGTTCCGGGCGCGCACCCCGGACGAGGTTGACGCCGCGATCGAGGCGGCCCAGGCCGTCGACGGGCCGGCCCTGATCTGGTTCGAGATCGCCGAGACCCAGAACGTCTTCCCGATGATGCCGGCCGGCAAGGGCCTGTCGGACCTGATCGAGAAGTGGGACGGGCCCGAGGAATGAGCCAGCCCGCGGAGGACCACGACCAGGATCGATCGAACGGATCCGGCCCCGGACCGGCCCACTCGGCACCGCCGGCCCCGGCCCAGCCCGGATCGGGTGAGGTCAACCGCCACGTCCTGGTCGCGGTTGTCCTGAATCGGCCCGGCGTCCTGAACCGGGTCGCCAGCCTGATGCGGGCGCGCAACTTCAACATCGAGTCGCTGTCGGTCAGCCACACCGACCAGGCCGATATCAGCCGGATGACGATCACCCTGCGCGGCGATGACGTGGCCGTCGAGCAGGTGAGCAAGCAACTCTACCGGCTGATCGACGTGCTCAAGGTCCAGGATTTCGCGGGCGAACCGACCGTGGAGCACGAGCTGGCCCTGATCAAGGTCCGGGCCACCGACTCGAACCGCGCCGAGATCGTCAAGGTCGCCGAGCTCTATCGGGCCCGCCTGGTGGACATCACCGACGGTTCAGTGATCGTGGAAGCAGCCGGCTCGGAAGCGGAGATCGACGCCGTCGTCGCCCTCCTCCGGAGCTATGGCATCAAGGAACTTGTCCGTACCGGGACCGTGGTCATGGCGCGCGGCTCGGCATCCATCGAGGAGGCGCTCAAGCGATGACCGCGAAGATGTACTACGACAACGATGCCGACCCGGCGGCCCTGGCGGGCAAGACCGTGGCGATCATCGGCTACGGCAGCCAGGGTCACGCCCATGCCTTGAACCTCCACGAATCGGGCGTCGACGTGGTCGTGGGGCTGGCCGCGGGTTCGAAGAGCCGGGCCCTCGTCGAGGATGCCGGCATCCGGGTCGCCGACGTCGCGGACGCGGTCCGCTCGGCCGATGTCGTGATGATCCTCGTGCCCGATACGGCCCAGAAAGCGGTCTACGACGCAGAGATCGGGCCGAACCTGCGGCCCGGCGCACTGCTGATGTTCGCCCACGGCTTCAACATCCACTTCAGCCGGATCGATCCGCCGGCCGGCATCGACGTGGGCATGGTCGCGCCCAAGGGCCCCGGGCACCTGCTCCGGAGCGTCTACCAGGCGGGCGGCGGGGTACCCGCCCTGTTCGCCGTCTACCGCGACGCGACCGGCACCGCCCGCGCCAAGACCCTGGCCTACGCCCGGGCGATCGGCGCAACCCGGGCGGGGGTCCTCGAAACGACCTTCGCCGAGGAGACCGAGACGGACCTCTTCGGCGAGCAGTCCGTCCTGTGTGGCGGAACTGCTGCCCTGGTCAAGATGGCCTTCGAGACCCTCGTCGAGGCCGGCTACCAGCCCGAGCTGGCCTACTTCGAGACGCTCCACGAGCTGAAGCTGATCGTCGACCTCATGTACCGGGGCGGCCTCAACTTCATGCGCTTCAGCGTGAGCGACACGGCCGAATGGGGCGACTACGTCAGCGGCCCGAGGATCATCGACAGCCATGTCCGGGAGACGATGAAACAGGTCCTGACCGAGATCCAGGACGGCACGTTCGCTGCCCGCTGGATTGCCGAGAACGAGGCCGGCCGGCCCAACTTCGATCGCCTCCGGCAGGCGGACCACGATCACCTCGTCGAACGGGTCGGGGCAACGCTCCGGAGCCAGATGGCGTTCCTCAACCCGATCGAGGTCAAGGCCGGCCAGACCCAGGCTTCGGTCAGCGCGCCGGGTGGAGGCAGCCGATGACCGCGGTGAGCGGGCGAGACGGCGCGGCCGGCGGGGTCGCGCCGGGCACCGTGCGGATCTTCGACACCACCCTGCGCGACGGGGAGCAGGCCCCCGGCGCCGGTCTGACCGCGGCCGAGAAGCTCGAGGTCGCCCGCCAGCTCGTTCGCCTGAAGGTGGACGTGATCGAGGCCGGCTTTCCGGCGGCCTCGCCGGGCGACTTCGAGGCCGTCCGGCGGATCGCCGAGGAGACCCGCGGGGTGGCGGTCGCTGCCCTGGCTCGCTGCAAGGATGGCGACCCGCAGCGCGCGGTCGAGGCGATCAGGATCGCTGAGCGGCCCCATCTCCACGTCTTCATCGCCACCTCGGACATCCATCTCAAGCACAAGCTCCGGATCGATCGCGACGAGGCGCTCCGCCAGGCGGTTCGCTGGGTCACGTACGGACGCCAGGAGCTCGGGGCGGATGCCGAGATCGAGTTCTCGGCCGAGGATGCCTCGCGCACCGACCTCGCCTACCTGCTCGATATCTATGAGGCCGTCGTGGCGGCCGGGGCCAGCACGGTCAACATCCCCGATACGGTGGGCTACGCGATCCCGGCCGAGTTCGGCCGGCTCGTCGAACGGGTCGTCGAGCGGGTTGGCCGGGACGCAACCGTCTCGGTCCACTGCCACAACGACCTGGGCCTGGCCACGGCCAACACCCTCGCCGCCGTCCAGGCGGGCGCCCGGCAGGTGGAGGTCACGATCAACGGCCTCGGCGAACGGGCCGGCAACGCCTCCCTGGAAGAGGTGGTGATGGCCCTGCGGACCCGGCCCACCCAGTTCCCCGACCTCGGGTCACGGATCCAGACCGAGCAGATCACGGCCGCCAGCCGGCTGGTGAGCTACCTGACCGGCTTCGCGGTCCAGCCCAACAAGGCGATCGTCGGCGGCAATGCCTTCGCCCACGAATCCGGGATCCACCAGGACGGGGTGATCAAGAATCCCCTGACCTACGAGATCATGACCCCCCAATCGGTGGGCCTCAGCGGGAGCCAGCTGACCATCGGCAAGCTGTCCGGGCGCAAAGGCCTGCAGGGCAAGCTCCACGAGCTTGGCTACGACCTGGACGGGGAAGTCCTCGACACCGTCTACCGACAGGCAATCGCGCTCGCCGACCTCAAGAAGGAGGTCACCGACGCGGACCTGCTCGCGATCGTCGAGCGCCGTGCCGGCGATGTGCCGGCCTCGATCCAGCTCGAGGGCTGGAGCGTCACCAGCTCGCACGGCGGCAAGGGGACGGGCACCGTCTCCATCTCGATCGGCGGGACCGTCCACGCGACCGAGGCGACCGGCAACGGGCCGGTCAACGCGCTCTACTCGGCCGTCGACCAGGTCCTCCAGCCCGTCCTGGGCTGGCATCCGATCCTGGCCGAGTACGAGATCAAGGCCGTCTCGGCCGGAGAGGATGCCCAGGGCCAGGTCCTGGTCCGTTGCCGGCGATCTTCGGACGAAGGCCCCGGGGCGCTGGTGGTGAGTGGTCACGGCCTCTCGACGAACATCATCGAGGCCTCGCTCGAGGCCTACCTCGTCGCCGTGAACAAGCTCCACGGGGCGGAGATCAACGGCGTCGACCCGGCATTCGCCAGCCCGCAGCGTGCCGAGGACCTGCCGTGAGCGAAGCGCCCCCGGCGGCACAGCCCTGCTATCACCTGGCGGCCATCCCGGGTGACGGCGTCGGGCCCGAGGTCCTGGCTGCCGGCCGGCTGGCCCTGGAGGTGGCCGGGAGGGCCTTTGGGTTCGGAATCGAATGGACGGACCTGGTGGTCGGCGGGGCGGGAATCGACGCCTACGGGCTGGCGATCCGGCCGGAGGACGTGGCTGCCTGCGCCGCTGCCGACGCGGTCTACCTGGGAGCCGTGGGTGGTCCGAAATGGGACGATCCAACGTCGCCGGTGCGCCCGGAGCAG
>JBEPUS010000202.1:0-4556 GCA_041691435.1 Chloroflexota bacterium | reverse complement strand
CACTGGTTCCCCAATAAAACAGGTTGCGGGCCGCCCACCCTCGTGGGGGGCGCCCCTATTTCCGGTTGTTGGTTCGCGGGGGGGGGCGGGCGGGCGGCCCCGCCGCTCTGCCTACCATCCGATCGAGGCGATCAACCGAATGAACATCAGGCGGCGGGTCTCTGGGACTCGGCAGGATTTCTTCGGAGCAGGCGAATGACGAAGTTCATCATCCGGCGCGTCATCCAGGCGCTGCCCGTGATCTGGCTGATCACGGTCGTGAGCTTCCTGCTGATGCAGCAGGCCCCGGGCGGTCCCCAGGCGGCCTTCAATCAGAACCCCCACATTACCCCCGAGCAGGTGGATGCCTGGCTCGCCCGGTGGTGCCTGGTCCGCAACGCCGATGTCATCCAGACGCTTCAGGAGTACCTGGGCTGGCTGGGCGTGTACAACTGCACCGGCGGCGGATTCCTATCGGCCCACGGGCTGCCCAACTTCCTGCCCGGTTTCCTCGGTGGCGGCACGAACGGCATCCTGCACGGCGACTTCGGCTTCTCGATCTCCTCGGGCCAGCCCGTCCTGGACATGATCACCCAGCGCCTGCCGGCGACGATCATCCTCATGGGCACCGCCTGGATCCTGTGGGTGATCATCGCCACCCTCGCCGGCGTCCTGGCAGCGGTCAAGCGCTATAGCCTGATCGACCAGGTGATCACGATCCTGAGCTACATCTTCTACTCGCTGCCCACGTTCTGGCTCGGGCTGATCCTGATCTTCATCTTCGGGGTCGAGCTGCGCCTCTTCCCGGCCCAGGGCATCATCAACGTGCGGACATCGCCGGCGCCATTCGCGACGGGCGCCTACTGGAATGCCTTCATCGCCAATCCATGGCCACAGCTCGTCGATATCGGCCAGCACCTGGTCCTGCCGGTCGCGACCCTGATCGCGGTCAGCGTTGCCGGCGACAGCCGGTTCGTCCGCTCGGCAATGCTCGAGTCGCTGAGCCAGGACTACGTTCGAACGGCGCGGGCCAAGGGCCTGCCGGGCCGGACGGTCGTCTTCCGGCATGCCTTCCGGAATGCCATGCTGCCGATCGTCACGAACATCGCCCTGGAGATCGCCTTCCTGTTCGGCGGGGCGATCGCCACCGAGACGGTCTTCTCCTGGCCGGGCATGGGCCTGTTGTTCTACGACGGGGTCAACGGTCGCGACTACTTCCTGCTGATGGGCATCCTGCTGATCGCGTCCCTGTTCATCGTCTTCATGAACCTCGTCGCCGACGTGCTCTACGTCCTGGTCGACCCACGCATCAAGTACGACTGAGGCGCTGATGGCATTTCCCGACATGTCGAGCCCGACGGCACTTGAGCTCGGCGGGCCGAGTGGCGGCCCGGTCGCCGATGCCGACGATGTCGAGGTCGCCCTCGAATCACTGAGCCAATGGCAGCTCGCCTGGCGGCGATTCAAGCTCCACCGCCTGGCGACCATCGGGCTGGTCATCTTCGGGTTCATGGTCCTGATGGCCATCCTGGGCCCCATCATCGATCCGTATGACCCGCTGATCATCCCGAACGCGACGCATCCGGGGGGCGACGCGCCGTCGCTGACGCACCTGATGGGGACCGACAATGTCGGCCGCGACGTCCTCTCGATGGTCGTCAACGGGGCCAGGATCTCGGTGACGATCGGCGTGTTCTCGATGATCATCGCTGGGTTCGTCGGGGTCCTGATCGGCGCCGTTGCTGGCTACATGGGCGGCGTCGTCGACAACGTCCTCATGCGGATCGTGGATGTTTTCTTCGCGATCCCGTTCCTCTTCGTGATCCTCGTCGCGTCGCGCTTCTTCGGTCAGGGTCAATTGATCCCGCTGATCCTGATCTTCGGCCTGCTGTCCTGGCCGCTGATCTCGCGACTGGTCCGGGCGATGTTCCTGAGCCTCCGGGAAGCAGACTTCGTCGAGGCCGCCAGGGCCGTCGGCGTCAGTGACATCCGGATCACCTTCCGGCACATCCTGCCCAGCGCCCTGGGCCCGGTGATCGTGGCGATGACCCTGATCATGGCTTCGAACATCGTCCTCGAGGCGTTCGTCAGCTTCCTCGGCTTCGGCCTCTCCCAGTCGCAGACGAGCTGGGGCAATGCCCTGTCGAACGCCCAGACCGTCCTCAGCCAGGGCAACTGGTGGTGGGCGTTCTTCCCGGGGATGGCGATCGCGCTGACCGTCCTGGCGATCAACTTCATCGGCGATGGCCTGCGCGACGCGCTCGACCCGCGGTCGAGGCTGTGACCGAGGCAGGGGTTCCGCCGCCGGAAGACGTGCTCCTCGAGGTCCGTGGCCTCAAGACCGAATTCAAGGTCCTCGACGGGACGGTGCCGGCGGTCGACGGGGTCGACTTCAGCCTGCGCCGGGGCGAGACACTCGGCCTGGTGGGCGAGTCGGGTTCCGGCAAGAGCGTGACGTCGCTCTCGATCATGCGCCTGATCGAGCGGCCCGGCGCGATCGTCGCCGGCGAGATCTGGTTCGAGGGCCGGGACCTCCTGAAGCTCTCCGAGGGCGACATGGAGGACATCCGGGGCAACGAGATCACGATGATCTTCCAGGAGCCGATGACCTCGCTCAACCCGGTGTTCACCGTCGGTGAGCAGATCGCGGAATCGGTCCGTCTCCATCGCCACGCATCGAAGCGGGATGCCTGGGACCGGGCGATCGAGATGCTCAAGCTGGTCGGCATCCCGTCGCCGGAACGGCGGGTCAAGCAGTACCCCCACGAGATGTCCGGGGGCATGCGCCAGCGCGTCGTCATCGCCATGGCCCTGGCCTGTGACCCCAAGCTGATCATCGCCGACGAGCCCACGACCGCCCTTGACGTCACGATCCAGGCCCAGATCCTCGAGCTGATGAAGCGGATCCAGGCTGAGAGCGGGGCGGCGATGCTGTTGATCACCCATGACCTCGCCGTGGTTGCCGAGACCGTCCAGCGAATCGCCGTGATGTACGCCGGCAAGATCGTCGAATCAGGCGCGGTCGAGGAGACGCTGCTCCACCCTCAGCACCCGTATACGGAGGGCCTGCTGACCTCCATCCCCTCGCGGGTGGCGCGTGGCCAGCGCCTCAACGTGATCAAGGGAACCGTCCCGAACCCATTCCGGCTGCCCAAGGGCTGTCGCTTCGAGCCGCGCTGCCCGTACTCGTTCAAACCGTGCAAGCCGTTCGAGCCGCCGCTCCAGGCGATCGGTACGGACCGCCGGACCCGCTGCTGGCTGCACGTGCCGCCGGACCAGATCCCGGATGCCGACAGCCAGGCAACCGCCGCCAGCGTCGTCGCCGGCGGTGTTGCGTGACGGCGGAGGCCGCGGCGCCCTCGTCCGCGCCGGTCGTCAAGCCGGCCGCTGCCGCGCCCCTGGTCCGGATCGAAGGCGTCCAGAAATACTTTCCGATCTTCGGCGGGCTTCTGCGCCACAAGATCGGCGACGTCCGGGCGGTGGACGGCGTCACTTTCGACATCGAGCGGGGCGAGGTCGTCGGGCTGGTGGGCGAGTCCGGCTGCGGCAAGACCACCCTCGGCCGGACCGTGCTGATGCTCGAGAAGCCCACGGCGGGGCGGATCTTCCTGGGCGACCAGGACCTCACCACCCTCAGCAGCGGGGCACTGCGCAAGATGCGCACGAAGATGCAGATCATCTTCCAGGACCCCTACGGCTCGCTGAATCCGCGCATGCCGGTCAGCGACATCATCGGCGAGGGGCTCCTGGCCCAGGGCGTCAGCAACAAGAAAGAGCGGATCAAGCGGGTCGAGGATGCCCTCGACACGGTCGGCCTGCGCCGTGACTACACCCGGCGCTACCCGCACGAGTTCAGCGGCGGCCAGCGCCAGCGGATCGGCATCGCCCGGGCGCTCGTCCTGCGGCCCGAGTTCATCGTGTGCGACGAGGCCGTCTCGGCGCTCGACGTGTCGATCCAGAGCCAGATCCTCAACCTGCTCCTCGACCTGCGCCGGGAGATGGGCCTGACGTACCTCTTCGTCGCCCACAACCTGTCGGTGGTCCAGTACGTCAGCGACCGGGTCGGGGTGATGTACCTCGGCCAGATGGCCGAGCTGGCGACCGTCGAAGAGACCTACGCCCATCCGCGCCACCCGTACACGATCGCCCTGCTGTCGGCCGTCCCCAACCCGGACCCGCGGGTGCGCAAGAAGCGGATCTTCCTCGAAGGCGATGTGCCCTCACCGGCGAATCCACCGAGCGGCTGCCGGTTCCATACCCGCTGCTGGCTGCGCAAGCGCCTGGACAACCCCGAGAAGTGCGTGACCGACGAGCCCCAGTTCCGCGATATCGCGGTTGGCCACCAGGTGGCCTGTCACTTTGCCGAGCAGATCGACGACGCGATGGTCGCCGAGCTTGTTCCAACCGGCGCTCTGACCGTGGGAGCCTCGGTCGGCGGCCTCGCCGACCTGATGCCCCCGACGGCCCCCACTCCGCCGCCGGTCGCCCCTCAATCGGGGACCGACGCGGCTGCAGCTGTCTGAGTATCATTCGCGGATCGATTGGGCCACCGCCCGAAGGCCGTGACAGGGCCGCCG
>JBEPUS010000201.1:0-4616 GCA_041691435.1 Chloroflexota bacterium | reverse complement strand
GCAGGTGCCTGCTGAGCTCCGCCCCGAGACGGGGCTCGGTCGCATACGCGGCGGCCTGCCGGCCGAGGGCATCGACGTCGGATCCCAGGTCCAGCTGACGGAACATCCGGGCTCGCCAGTCACGCAGGCTGGGCTCCACCGCCGGCCAGAACTGCAGGTAATCGCGCCCGCTGACGACATGCAGGGTCACCCGCAGGAGCGTGCCTTTGACCACGGTCCGGTCGTGCAGCGCCGCGTGGAGCTGGCCGACGTCGTAGTCGTGGAGGCGAGTCCACAACGCGAGGTGGACCGAGGCGGACTCCTGGGCCTGGAGGGCCACGAGCTGCTCGACGGCGCTGAGTGGGTCGCGGCGGACGCGCTCGAGGAGGAGCTGTCGGACGAGCGTCGCCCGGTTGAGCTCCGCCGGCGTCAGGACACGTTCGGGCATCCGTGGATGGTCGCACGCCCCGCGAGGTGGGCTGAGGCTAGTGACCAGCCCCGAAGAGGAGTGCGAACCACGCATCGATCGGCGCGCTGGTCGTGGGTGCAGCGCCCAGGGCGGCCAAGGCGCTGCCGGGAGCGTCGGCGGGCAGCGGTGAGGCATCGGCGGCCAGCCGGAAGGGGTGCTCCTGGCGTCCTCCGAGACCGCGGGCGCGGGCTTCGATCTCGATGTACGCCTGTTGCTGGATGAGGGTGCGCTCGTCGGTCAGGGTCTGGATCTGGGCGCTGAGCACCTGGTTCGCCCGGCTCAGGTCGTTCGCCTGGTTGGCGGCCTCGGCGGCCTCACCCACCTGGCGGGAGAGCGCCAGGACGATCCAGACCGATAGCAGGGCTGCGAGCACGACCGCAATCCGCCGGCGGGTGATCCCGGCGACCGACAGGCCGGCCAGGTCGCGACCTCGTTCGAACAGGCTCGGTCCAAGGTTGAGGTCGTCGCCGCGTGCGCCGATTCCATCGTCGACGGGGTCGCGCGGGTCGTCCTGCCGGCCGGTCATCCGACGCAGCGTAGCTACCGGCAGCTGACGTGTCAAACCGAGGCAGCCTCGGGCGTGACAGCCAAGGTGACGCACGGAAGCGCGAATGTGGCTGCTAGACTCCGCGCAGATTTCGCACGTCCGTTCGATTTGGAGACAGAGTGCGCACCTATGCACCCGCGACTGTTGACGCGGTCCTCGACGATCTCCTGGCGGAGCCGTCGATGGCCCGCGGTGTGGTTCACCACGAGCTGATCCCGGCTCGGGCCGCCCGGACCGCTCCCCTCCCCGCCTGGCTCGATCCACGGATCCGGCAGGGACTTGAACGGCGCGGCATCGCCCAGCTGTACAGCCACCAGGCCGAGGCGATCGAGGCGGTTCACAGTGGACGGGACGTTGTCGTCGTGACGCCCACGGCGTCGGGCAAGTCGCTGTGCTACACGCTGCCCGTGCTCCAGGCCCTCGCCGACGATCGCTCCGCGCGCGCCCTCTTCCTGTTCCCGACCAAGGCGCTCGGGCAGGACCAGGTTGCCGAGTGCAACACGCTGGCCAAGCTCGCCGGCCTGGACGTCTCGGCGGCCACCTACGACGGCGACACGCCCGCCCCGATTCGATCGGCCATCCGGACCGCCGGGCAGATCATCGTGACCAACCCGGACATGCTCCACGCGGCGATCCTGCCGCACCACACGAAATGGTTCCAGCTGTTCGAGCAGCTCCAGGTGATCGTGGTCGACGAGCTCCACACGTACCGCGGCGTCTTCGGCAGTCACGTTGCCAACGTCCTGCGCCGGCTCCTGCGCCTGTGTGCCCACTACGGCTCGAAGCCGGTGATCGTGTGCTGCTCGGCCACGATCGGCAACCCCCTCGAGCTCGCTCGCACCCTGACCGGCCGGACCCCCGAGCTGATCGACCGCAACGGAGCGCCCTCGGGTGAGCGCCATCTCCTGCTCGTTGATCCGCCGCTGCTCGATGGCTCAACCGGGGCTCGAGGCTCGGCGCTGACCCTGGCCAATCGCTGGGCCCTGCCATTCCTGCGGGCCGGGCGCCAGACGATCGTCTTCGGACGCTCGCGAACGGCGGTCGAGCTGCTCCTGACAGGACTGCGCGAGTCCCTCCGCGAGCACGCCGGCCCACGTTCGCGGGTGCGGGGCTACCGGGGCGGCTACCTGCCCACCGAGCGGCGCTCGATCGAACAGGGGCTGCGCAGCGGCGAGGTCCTCGGGGTGGTCAGCACGAATGCCCTCGAGCTCGGGGTCGACATCGGACGCCTCGACGCCGCGATCATCGCCGGCTATCCGGGTTCCGTGGCCGGTACCTGGCAGCAGATCGGCCGGGCCGGCCGGCGCAGCGGCGTGAGCGTGGCCGTCGTGATCGCCAGCGGCTCGCCCGTGGACCAGTACGTCATTCACCACCCCGACTTCCTGCTGAGCGGAGCTCCCGAGGAAGCCCGGCTCGACCCGGACAATTTGCACATTCTGCTGGCCCACCTCAAGGCCGCGACGTTCGAGCTGCCATTCGAGCCGGGCGAGATCTTCGGGCCCGGTCCCGTCGACGACCTGCTGGCGTTCCTCGCCGAGGAGCACCACGTCCGCCAGGCTGCCGATGGGCGCTGGTACTGGTCGAGCGAGAACTTCCCCGCGTCGGCCATCTCCCTGCGGACGGCTGCCAGCGAGAACGTCGTGATCATCGACACCACCCCGGATCGCCCACGGGTGATCGGCGAGGTCGACCTGTTTGGTGCCCAGACCACCGTCCACGAAGACGCGATCTACCTGCACGAGTCCGCCCAGTTCCATGTCGATCGCCTGGATTGGGACGAGCGCAAGGCCTACGTCCGGCGGGTCGACGTCGACCACTACACCCAGGCCGACGTGGCGGTCACCCTCAAACCGCTGGATACCTTCGGTTCGGCGCCCATCGCCGGCGGCCGGCGGGAGCATGGCGAGGTGATGGTTGCCAGCCTGGCCACGATCTACAAGAAGCTCAAGTTCCTGACCAACGAGAATCTCGGCTGGGGCCGGATCCACCTGCCTGAGATCGAGCTCCAGACGACGGCCGCCTGGCTGACCGTCGACCCGTCGATCGTGGCCAGCGGGCGGGGCGGGACCTGGCGGCGGGACGAGCTCGATGTCGCCCTGCTGGGCGCCGGCCGTGCGCTCCAGGCGGTTGCGAGCTTCCTCTTGATGGTCGATCCAGCCGACCTCGGCCTCGTCTGCCAGGTTCGCTCGCCGCATCACGAGGCACCCACCATCTACTTGTACGAGACCGTGCCCGGCGGCGTGGGTCTCTCGGAACGGCTCTTCGGGCGGACCGATGAGCTGATCGAGGGCGCCGCCGAGCTCATCGCCGGCTGTGCCTGCGACGAGGGCTGCCCGAGCTGCACGGGGCCTCGCCTCGAGCCGGGCATCAATGCACGGGCCCTGGCATTGCGCCTGCTCGCCGTGCTTGGGGCGGCCGTCCCGGCGCGGGTCGCGTGAGCGGACTCGCGAGCCACCCAGCGCGATGACCGAGATCGGGATCCTCGAACGACGGCTCGACCGCCTCCGCCATGAGCGTCGCATTGCGCCCAATCTCCCGGGTGACGGCCGGAACCCGGAACCGTGGGCCGACCTCGCCCGATCCGCCGAGTCCCGCGCCCAGCGCCTCGCGGTCGCCCTCGGCGGGACGTGGATCCGGGGTGACGGTGGCGGGCATGTGCGGATCGAGCCCCGGGACACCAGGCTGCCGATCGACCGCGATCGAATCGCCGGCCTGCCCGATCATCCCGGGCCGGACGTCCCGCTCGTCTGCCTCGACACGGAGACCACCGGCCTGGCGACCGGCGCCGGGACCGTCGCGTTCCTCGTCGGGCTCGGCTGGTGGATTGGCGACGACTTCCGGCAGGTCCAGCTCATCCTCCCGGACCAGGCCGGCGAGGCCGGGATGCTCGATGCCCTCGCCGCGTTGCTGCCGGCCAACGCCTGGCTGGTCACCTACAACGGGCGCAGCTTCGACTGGCCGCTCCTTGTGGCCCGGTTCCGCCTGAACCGGCGCCCGCCACCGCCGCTGGCGGGCCACCTGGACCTGTTGCCGTTCGTCCGGCGCGTCTTTCGGCACCGATTGAGCGACGCGCGGCTGAAAACCGTCGAGACGGAGCTGCTGGGCGAGCATCGCGGCCACGACATCGACGGGTGGGAGATCCCCGGACGCTACCTCGAGATGCTTCGAGGCGGTCCGGTCGAACCGATCGCCGAGGTCGTCCGCCACAACCACGAGGATGTCCGCTCACTCGCCCGGCTCATGGCCCACGCCGACCAGCACCTTGGAGCCGCCGCGGACCGACGCACGGCGCCAGCCGGCGACCTGTTCGGCCTGGCCCGCGCCTATCGGCGGACCCGCCGCGATCACGACGCCCTCGACTGCCTCGATGCGGCGCTGGAAGGTCCCCCGCGGGTCACGGCCGTCGGGCCGGGCATCCTGCGCACACCGTGGTCCACCATCCTGACCCAGCGGGCCGACGAGCCGGCGGAGTACGAGCCGGCGAGTCCAGCCAGGCTCGAGATGATCATCGAGCGCGCACGACTCCTGCGGCGGCTCGGACGACACCGGGATGCGCTCGAGGCCTGGCGCGACGTGGCCCATGCCGGTGGACCCGAGGCCGCGCTCGCCTGGATCTGTCTC
>JBEPUS010000200.1:0-4687 GCA_041691435.1 Chloroflexota bacterium | reverse complement strand
ATCGGCGCAACCACCCTCGACGAGTACCGCAAGTACATCGAGAAGGACGCCGCGCTCGAGCGGCGCTTCCAGCCGGTCATGGTCGAGGAGCCGACGCTCGAGCAGACGGTCGAGATCCTCAAGGGGATCCGCGAACGGTACGAGCAGCACCACAAGGTCACCATCACCGACGAGGCGGTCAAGGCCGCCGCCGACCTGTCAGTTCGCTACATCACCGACCGCCACCTGCCCGACAAGGCGATTGACCTGATCGACGAAGCCGCCAGCCGGGTTCGGCTGCGCTACGCATCGGCGCCGCCGGCCCTGCGCGAGGCCCAGCGCGAGCTGGACAAGGTGACCAAGGAAAAGGACGCGGCGATCAACGCCCAGGAGTACGAAGAGGCGGCCAAGCTGCGCGAGGCCGAGGCGACCCAGAAGGACGTCGTCGATGGGTTGCGGACCGAGTGGCAGTCGAAGGTGACCGCCGAGCAGCCGACCGTCGGTGAAGAGGAGATCGCCCAGGTCGTGGCGATGTGGACCGGCATCCCCGTCACCCGGATCGCCCAGGAGGAGTCCGAGCGACTGCTGCACATGGAGGACGCCCTCCACAAGCGGGTGATCGGCCAGCAGGAGGCGATCGATATCGTCTCGAAGGCCGTCCGCCGGGCACGCGCCGGCCTGAAGGATCCCAAGCGACCCATCGGCTCGTTCATCTTCCTGGGGCCAACCGGCGTGGGCAAGACCGAGCTGGCCAAGGCGCTCGCCGAGTTCATGTTCGGCAGCGAGGACGCCCTGATCAAGATCGACATGAGCGAGTTCATGGAGCGGCACAACGTCAGCCGCCTGGTGGGGGCACCCCCCGGCTACGTCGGCTTCGACGAGGGCGGCCAGCTCACCGAGGCGGTCCGTCGCAAGAGCTACGCCGTGATCCTCCTCGACGAGGTCGAGAAGGCCCATCCCGAGGTCTTCAACATCCTGCTGCAGATCCTGGAGGACGGGCACCTGTCCGACGCCAAGGGTCGCCGCGTGGACTTCCGCAACTGCATCATCATCATGACCAGCAACCTGGGGGCCAAGCAGCTCCAGACGAACTCCTCGCTGGGCTTCCGCAAGTCGGGTGACACGGACATCGCCCGGGCCGAAGCGTCCTACGAGCTGATGCGCGAGAAGGTTGCGGCCGAGCTCAAGCAGAGCTTCCGGCCCGAGTTCCTCAACCGGATCGACGCGACGGTCGTGTTCCGCAGCCTGACGGTCGAGGAGATCGGCGAGGTCGTCGACATCCTGCTGGCCCGCGTGCGCGACCAGCTCCGCGCCCAGGAGATGAAGCTCGAGGTCACGGCCGCCGCCAAGGCCCACATCATCAAGATCGGCTATGACATCGCCTACGGGGCCCGGCCACTCCGCCGGGTGATCCAGAACATGGTCGAGGATGTCCTCGCGGAGCACCTGCTGCTCGGCAAGTACGAGCCCGGCACGACGATCATCGTCGACAAGGGCGCCGAGACCGGCCTCGAGATCCACGCCGCCGACGAGAAGACCCCCGTCGAAGCCGTCTAGCGGCGGGCCCCGATGGCCAGGGCCCAGAGCCGCTACGTCTGCCAGTCGTGTGGCGAGGCCTTCCTGCGCTGGGAGGGCCAGTGCCGGAACTGCGGCGGCTGGAACAGCCTCGTCGAGACCCTCATCCGCGAGCCCGCCAAGGGGGCTCGGGCGGCCGCAACCCGGTCCGCGACCAGCGCCGGGCGGAGCGCCGATCAGCCCGAGGCGCTCGCCCGGGTCGCCGATCTCGACCTGCCCCGGCTGAGCGTCGGCATGGCCGAGCTCGATCGCGTCCTCGGCGGGGGACTCGTGCCGGGATCGGTCGTCCTCGTGGGTGGCGAGCCGGGGATCGGCAAGTCGACCCTGCTCCTGCAGGCCGCTGCCGGCGTCGCCGAAGGCGGCACGGTGCTCTACACGAGTGGCGAGGAATCGGCGGCCCAGGTGCGCCTCCGGGCAACCCGTCTTGGGCTCACCGATGGACCCGCCGGGCGGGCGGTGCGGGTCGTCGCCGAGTCGTCGATCGACCGCATCGTGGACCTGGCACTGGCGGAGCGCCCCGACCTCCTGATCGTCGACTCGATCCAGACCGCCACGGTCGATGACCTCGACGGCGCGGCGGGCAGCGTCGGCCAGGTCCGCGAGTCGGCGCTCCGCCTGATGGAGCTGGCCAAGGGCAGCCGTTCCGCAGGTGGTCCGGCCAGCAGCCCCGGCGCGGGCCAGTTGAGCATCGGCGCGAAGGCCGCGATCGCGGTGGTCATTGTTGGCCACGTGACCAAGGACGGATCACTGGCCGGCCCGAAGACGCTCGAGCACCTCGTCGACGCCGTCATTGGATTGGAGGGCGAACGCTATGCGACCCTGCGTCTCCTCCGGTCAACCAAGAACCGCTTCGGGTCCACCGAAGAGGTGGGTGTCCTCGAAATGGGCGAGCAGGGGCTGTCCGCCCTGAGCGACCCGGCCCGGGCGTTCCTCGCTGAGCACGACGGTCCGGCGGCGGGCAGCGTCGTGGCGCCCACGCTCGAGGGCTCGCGGCCACTGATGGTGGAGGTCCAGGCGCTGACTGCCGCGAGCGCCTACGGGACGCCCCGCCGAACGGCCAGCGGCCTCGACCAGAACCGGCTGGCCCTGCTCGTGGCCGTCCTTGGCCGGCGCGCCGGGATCAGCCTGGGCAGCCACGACGTCTACGCGAACCTGGCCGGCGGCCTGGCCCTCGACGAACCGGCCCTGGACCTGCCCCTGGCGCTGGCCCTCGCCAGCTCGTTCCGCGATCGACCGGTTCGGTCGGGCACGGTGGCGATCGGCGAGGTCGGCCTGCTCGGCGAGCTGCGCTCGGTGAACGGCCTCGAGCGGCGGTTGCGTGAGGCGGCGCGGCTCGGTTTCAACCGGGCCATCGTGCCCCGGGCGGGCCGGGGTGGCCCGCTGCCGGTGGTCGACGGACTCGAGATCGTGGCGGTCGGGACGCTCCGCGAGGCGCTTGACCGGGCGCTCGACTGATGCCCGGGGACCGACGATCGACTCGTGGCGATGCTAGGCTGATCGCTCATCAGGGTGGGTACCCGCGATCGGGCTTGCCTGCCCAGTGCCATCATCTCGAGGAACCTTGATCCGCATCATTCGCCTGCTGGGCGCCGCGCTCGGGGCGTTCATCGGTCTCGGCCTCGCAACGGCGAGCGGTCTCTTCCAGGAAACGGGGACCTCCTACGGCCTGATCCTGGCGGGTTGGACCGTCGCCTGGTTGATCGTGGGCTTCGCCATCCTGCCCTACCTGACGATCGTGCCGGCGACCTGGATCGTGCGCAGCGTCCAGGCCCTGTCCACTGCCGAGTTCGTGACGGCGGTGGGAGGCCTGATCATCGGCCTGCTGATGGGCCTCCTGCTGGGCGCCCCACTCTCCAACTTTCCTGATCCACTCGGCCGGTGGCTGCCCCTCGCGACCTCGATCGGCTTTGGCCTGGGGATGGTCGGGCTGACCGTCGCCAAGCGCCAGGACCTGATCGTCGCTGCCGAGGCGATCGGGATCTTCCGGCGCCCCGCGGCGCCCGACGACGGGACCACCCGCGCGGGCGACCCGCACATTGTGGTCGACACGAGCGCGATCATCGACGGCCGGATCGCGGAGATCGTCGAATCCGGTTTCATCTATGGGACGCTGGTGATCCCGCGCTTCGTCCTCGAGGAGCTCCAGCACATCGCCGACAGCTCGGACACCCTGCGCCGCAACCGGGGCCGGCGCGGGCTGGAGATCCTCGCGAAGATGCAGAAGGACTCGCCCACCCCGGTCGAGATCGTCGAGGACGAGGTGCGCGACGTGAGCGAAGTCGACGCCAAGCTGGTCGCCCTGGCCAAGCGCTACAGCGGCGCGATCCTGACCAATGACTTCAACCTCAACCGGGTCGCCGAGCTGCAGGGCCTGCGGGTCCTCAACATCAACTCGCTGGCCAACGCCGTGAAGCCGGCCGTGCTGCCCGGCGAGGAGCTCAGGGTGAAGGTGATCCAGGACGGCAAGGAAGCCGGCCAGGGCGTGGGCTTCCTCGACGACGGCACGATGATCGTGGTCGAAGGTGGAGCCCGGTTCATTGATCGCGAGGTCGAGGTGTCGGTGACCCGCGTCCTCCAGACGGTCGCCGGCCGGATGATCTTCGCCCAGCCACGAACCGAGTGATCGCGGCCGGGCGGGGCTCGGTCGATGCCGTGGTCGTGGCCGCCGGGGCCAGCCGGCGGATGGCCGGCCGCGACAAGCTGGCCGTCCCGATCGCCGGGCGGCCGCTGCTGGCCTGGACGCTGGAGCGCCTGGCCGGGGCGCCCGAGGTTGGCCGGATCGTCATCGTGGCCGCTGCGGATCGGCTCGACGCGATCTCCGGCGCGGCGTGGCTGCCTGCCGCGGTCGTCGACGTGATCGCGGGCGGGCCGCGTCGCCAGGAGTCGGTCGCGGCTGGGGTGGATCGGCTGGCTCGCGAAGAGGGTGGCGGCGACGCCGACCGCCTGGTCCTGGTCCAGGATGGCGCTCGCCCGCTGGTCACGGCGGAGCTCGTCGCGGCGGTCGCCGCGGCGACCCGCGAGTTCGGCGCGGCGATCCCGGTCCTGGCGATGGCCGAAACGGTCAAGCGGATCGCCGATGGCCGGGTCGTCGAGACGCTCGATCGCGCCAGCCTGGGCACGGCCCAGACGCCCC
>JBEPUS010000199.1:0-4775 GCA_041691435.1 Chloroflexota bacterium | reverse complement strand
GTCCACGCCAGCCCGCTGGCCGATCGCCATCGGGCGCTCGGCGCGAAGATGACCACCTTCGGGGGCTGGGAGATGCCTCTCCAGTACTCGGGGATCATCGAGGAGCACCGCGCCGTCCGGGAGCGGGCCGGGCTGTTCGACCTTTCGCACATGGGCGAGCTCTTCGTCGAGGGCCCGGAGGCCGGCGAGGCGCTTTCGGCGGCCGTCGTCTCCGAGCCGCCCCGGCTGGCCGTCGGTCGCGCCCAGTATTCGATGATCTGCGCGCCGAACGGGGGGATCCTCGATGACCTGATCGTCTACCGGCTGGCCGACGAGCGCTTCCTGGTCGTCGCCAACGCCGGCAATGCCCCGCTGGTGAGCGACCTGCTGGCCCAGCGGATCGAGCCCTTCCGGGCGATCCTCGACGATGGTTCGCTGGCCACTGCCCTGTGTGCGGTGCAGGGCCCCCGGTCGGCCGAGATCGTCGGTCCGCTCACCGACCTCGACCTGGCTGCGATCCGCTACTACGGGATCGCCGAGGGCACCGTCGCCGGAATCGCCGCCCTCGTGGCCCGGACCGGCTATACCGGCGAGGACGGCTTCGAGGTCTTCGCCGAGACGGCGCGTGCCGGGGAGCTGTGGGATGCCCTCATGGCGGCTGGCACGCCCAACGGCATGGTCCCCGTCGGGCTGGGCGCGCGCGACACGCTGCGCCTCGAGGCGGGCATGCCCCTCTATGGCAACGACCTGGATCCGTCGGTCAACCCGTATGAGGCCAACCTTGGGCGGGTCGTCCACCTCGACAAGCCGATCGACTTCGTCGGCCGGGATGCCCTCCGGCGGGTCGCCGAGTCCGGCCCGGCCCGCCTCCTCGTCGGCCTGCAGATGACGGGGCGGGGGATCGCCCGCCACGGCTACCCGGTCTTCGCGGGCGAGCGCGCCACGGGCGTGGTCACCAGTGGCACGCTGTCGCCCACACTGGGCAAGGCGATCGCGATGGCCTACGTCGCGCCGGGCGACGCCGAACCGGGTACGATCGTGGAGGTGGAGATCCGCGCCGCGCGGGTCGCCGCCGAGGTCGTCCCGCTCCCGTTCTACCGCCGTCCCCGCTGAGCCATTCCGACCGAGCCTGAACGCTCACCGGGCGGGATCGCGGGTTCCGCCCTCGACCGAGGAGGTTCGCGCTCGATGGTCCCCTCAGACCTGCGCTACACCAGGGATCATGAATGGGTCCGGCTGGCCGGCGATGAAGCGACGGTGGGGATCACCGCGTTCGCGGCCGAGCAGCTCGGCGACATCGTGTTCGTGGAGCTGCCGGCCGTTGGCAAATCGCTGGCCGCTGCGGCCACCTTTGGCGTCGTCGAGTCGGTGAAGGCCGTGAGCGACCTTTTCTCACCGCTCAGCGGCGAGGTCACCGAGGTCAACCCGGCGCTCGCCGGCCAGCCGGAGCTGGTCAACACCGACCCGTTCGGCGCGGGCTGGATGCTGAAGCTGAAGGTTGGCGCCAGCGCCGAGCTGGACGAGCTCCTCGACGCGCCGGCCTACGACAAGCTGATCGCCGAGGCCTGACCGAGCAATGCCCTACGGGCCCCATACGCCGGCCGATCGCGCCCGGATGCTCGAGGCCATCGGCGTCAGGTCCATCGACGAGCTCTT
This sequence comes from Chloroflexota bacterium, assembly GCA_041691435.1. Lineage (GTDB taxonomy): Bacteria > Chloroflexota > Limnocylindria > Limnocylindrales > CSP1-4 > Palsa-1033. The sequence continues at coordinate 3,140 of JBEPUS010000199.1, read as the reverse complement.
CGCTGACATTCCGGCGACCCTCCGGGCCAGTCGCCTCGACCTGCCCGCAGGAATGCCCGAGCTTGAGCTGATGGCCCACCTGCAGGGCCTCGCAGGCCGGAACTCGACCGACCTCGCCAGCTTCCTGGGGGCGGGCGCCTATCGCCATTACCAGCCGCCGGCCGTTGACCAGCTCCTGTTGCGCGGTGAGTGGTACACGGCCTATACGCCCTACCAGCCCGAAGTCAGCCAGGGGACCCTCCAGAGCATCTACGAGTACCAGTCGCTGCTGGCCGAGCTCGTGGGGCTCGACGTGGTCTCGGCCTCGCACTACGACGGGGCCGCGGCAACGGCCGAGGCCGCCCTGATGACCTGCCGGGCCACCGGCCGGCGGCGGATCCTGATCAGCCACGCCGTCCATCGCCACTACCGCGAGACGCTGGCCACGTATCTCTCGGGCGGGGACCTCGAGCTCGATGAGCTCCCCGTGGTCGAAGCCGGGCCGGCCGCCGGCACCACCGACCTGGCGGCGCTGGAGGGCCTCCTCGCCGACCCCGCTCGGCCCGTGGCCGGGGTGATCGCCGGGCAGCCCAACTTCTACGGGCTGCTCGAGCCGATGGCCGAGATCGGCCGGCTGGCCCATGCCCAGGGTGCCTTGTTCGTGGCCGTGATCGAGCCGGTCTCGCTGGCGGTCCTTGCCCCGCCCGGCGCCTACGGGGCGGACATCGCCGCCGGCGAGGGCCAGTCGCTGGGGATCCCCACCCAGTACGGCGGTCCTTACCTGGGCATCCTGGCCACGACCGACGCGCTCGTCCGCCAGATCCCCGGGCGCCTCGTGGGCATGACCACGGACCTCGACGGCCAGCGGGCCTTCGTGATGACCATGCGCGCTCGCGAGCAGGATATCCGGCGCGAGCGGGCCGCCAGCAATATCTGCACGAACCAGGCCTTGCTGGCCCTCGCCGCCAGCATCTACCTGGCCACCCTGGGACCGCACGGCCTGCGTGATGTCGCTGCCCTGGGGGCGGCCCGCGCGGCGGAGCTGGAGGCGGCCCTCGCTGCGGCCGGTGCCGAACGCCTCCACCCGGGCCCCTACCTGAATGAGTTCGTGGTCCGGGTGCCCGACGCCCGGGCCGTCCACCAGCGGTTGCTCGGCCGGGGCATCCTGGCCGGCCTCGTCCTGGCCGACGTCGAACCCGATGACCAGGTCCTGGCCGTTGGCCTGCTCGTGTGCGCCACGGAGGTCACCACGTCGGGCGACATCGGACGCTTCGCCACGGCCCTCCAGGCTGAGCTCGGTGGTGCCCGATGGGCGTGACCGGACCACGCCTCCAGTCGACGATCTTCGAGAAGTCCCATCCCGGCCGAGGCGGGGGCAAGATTCCCCACCCACCGAAGGATGCCCTCGACCGCCTGCCGGCTGCCGCCCGGCGAGCCGCCCCGCCGGCCCTGCCCGAGCTCAACGAGCTCGAGGTCGTCCGGCACTACGTCAACCTGAGCCAGCTCAACTTTGCGATCGACACGGGCTTCTATCCGCTTGGCTCGTGCACGATGAAGTTCAATCCCAAGGTGAACGAGTGGGCCGCTCGCCTGCCCGGCTTCGCCAGCCTCCACCCGCTCGCCCCGGACTCGACCGCCCAGGGCACGCTCCAGATCCTCTGGGAGCTCGAGGAGATCCTGGCCGAGATCAGCGGCATGGCCGCCGTCTCCCTGCAGCCGGCCGCCGGCGCCCAGGGTGAGCTGACCGGGATCCTGATGATCCGGGCATACCACCGAAGTCGCGGTGACCCCGATCGCCAGGAGGTCCTGGTTCCCGATTCCTCGCACGGGACGAATCCGGCCACGGCCTCGATGGCCGGCTTCAAGACGATCACCGTCCGCTCGGCGGCAGACGGCGGCGTCGATGTCGAGGCCTTCCGGGCAGCACTTGGTCCGCGGACGGCAGCCGTGATGATCACCAACCCCTCCACGCTGGGCCTGTTCGAATCCCGGATCGGTGAGCTCCTGGACGCCGTTCATGCGGCCGGGGCCCTTGCCTACATGGACGGCGCCAACCTCAACGCGATCCTGGGCCGGTTCAAGCCCGGCGAGGCCGGCTTCGATGTCATGCACATCAACACCCATAAGACCTTCAGCACCCCCCACGGGGGTGGGGGCCCGGGTGCCGGTCCCGTGGGCGTGGGACCGCGCCTCGTGCCCTTCCTGCCGGCGCCGCGGGTCCTGCGCGGCGAGGATGGCAGCTACCGCCTGGAGCGGCCGGGCGAGCGGCCCACGAGCATCGGGCGGTTGCGCGCCTTCGTCGGCAACACCGGCGTGCTCGTGCGCGCCTACGCCTATCTCCGCGCGCACGGCGCGGAGGGCCTGGCCGAGGTGAGCCAGGACGCTGTCCTGGCCGCCAACTACCTGAAGAGCCGGCTCGTGGGTACCTACGACATCCCCTATGGGCGGCCCTGCAAGCACGAGTTCGTGGCCTCCGCGGCGACGATCAAGCGGCAGACGGGGATCCGCACCCTGGATATCGCCAAGCGCCTGATCGACTACGGCTTCCACCCGCCGACCATCTACTTCCCGCTGATCGTGGAGGAGGGGATGCTGATCGAGCCGACCGAGACCGAGGCACTCGAGACCCTCGATGCCTTTGCCGATGCGCTGATCACCATCGCCCGCGAGGCGGCCACGACCCCCGAGCTGGTCCACGAAGCGCCCCACACGGCCCCGGTCCGGCGGCTTGACGAGGCCACCGCGGCGCGCCAGCCGAACCTCCGCTGGCGGGCGATGACCGGTGCCGAGACGCCCTGTCCGGATTGAGTTGACAGGGGCCCCCGGCCCGTCCATATTACCGGCGGCGTCGTTGTTGGCGACGCGTTTGCATGGTGTTGTCCACGAGTTGCGGGCAAGCACGTAGCTGTCCGAGACCGCGGTTTCACCAGAAGAACGCCACCCGCCGAGTCCGGATGACCCTTGGCCTTGTGCCAGCTGGAGGAGAATAGATGCGGAAACGTCTTGGCAGCCTGATTGCCGTCTCGGTGATCGTGTTTGCCGCTTGCGGTGGAACGACCGTGACATCGGCCCCGTCCGCCCCCGCCCCGGCGCCCCCCCCCCCCGCGCCGCCCCCCCCCCCCCGGGGCCCCGGGCCCCGGGGCAACCCGGGCGCCGGCCAC
>JBEPUS010000198.1:0-4783 GCA_041691435.1 Chloroflexota bacterium | reverse complement strand
GCCGCCGGAGCTCGGGAACGGCGATCCGCCTCGCGCCGGGTGGAGGCATCGGAGAGCAGGACGCCCAGCCTCTGGAGGCTGGCGATCGTGCCCGCCGGGACGAAGTCGTCGATGTACGGCAGGGCCGCCGACATGCCTGCTGCCAGGGGCTGGTAGCCCGGCGCGCTGGCCAACGGGTTCAGCCAGATCAGGCGGTGGCAGCTGCGCTGGAGTCTGGCGGTCTCCGCTGCCACGAGATCCGGATCGCCCCGATCCCAGCCATCGCTGACCACGACGACGACCGCGCTGCTGCGCAGCACGCGCCGCGCCCAGTGCCGGTTGAACATTCGGAATGACTCGCCGATCCGCGTCCCGCCCGACCAGTCGGAGACGGTCAGCGCGACGCGCGTCAGCGCCCGATCGCGATCGCGATCGCGCAGGATTCGGGTCACTCGTGTCAGTCGGGTCCCGAAGACGAACGCCTCGGTGCGGACCGCCGACGCCGCCAGTGCCTGGCTGAAGCGCAGGAGGACGCGCGCATGGCGCTCCATCGATCCCGAGATGTCGCAGATCACGATCAATTGGCGCGGCCGGCGCACGGGCCGCCGCCAGACCCAATCGAGGACATCGCCGCCCGTCGCCAGGCTGCGTCGGAACATGGCCCGCGGTGCGACGGTCCGGCCGTGGTGATGGAGCTCGCTGCGCCGGGTCCGGCGCCGTTCGAGGTTCGGCAGGAGGAGGTCGATCAGGCGCTCGGCCTCGCGCAGCTCGGTGGCGCTCATCCGGTCGAACTGCTGGTGGCGGTCAACCTCGCCCAGGCCGTAGGCCAGCTCCGAGACGGCCAGTCCGTCGACCGCGCCGTCCTCGTCGAGGTCCTCGCCATCGTCGACCGACCGGGCAGCTCCCTCGGCCGTCGACTCGCGGACGTCGTGGCTGGGCGATTCCTCGCCCGTGGCCGTTGCCTCATCGTCGCCCGACGCATCGTCGCGGGGCGGTGCTGCCGGCAGGGGTCCGTCCTGGTTTGGCAACCGCGAACGGCGAGCCCGCCAGAATCGATCGAAGACTGCGTTGTAGACCTCAATCTCGTCACGGCGGCGGACGAACAGGGCCTCGCCGGCTGCCCGGACCTGCTCCCGGTCGCCCAGCTCGATCACGCCGAGGGCCCGGTTGAAGTCGATCGCCGCTCCCAGGTCCGTCGCCAGGCCGGCGTGGCGCAGCTCACGGGCGAAGCGGACCGTCCGACCGAGGAAGCGCCGGCCATCGACCGCCGAATCGCGGGGCAGGCCCGGTGCCGCAAGAGGCAGGATCCAGGTGGCGCTGCCTGCACCGGCCACGGGCGGCCCGCCGTTGGTGGAATGACCGGTCATGGTCAGGCGGCCTCGTCCCGGCTACGCGCCGGGGGCGAGCTCCTCGAGCATCTGCCGGACGCCATCGCCGCGGATCGCGCGGACATCCTCTTCGTACTTGAGGACGACGCCGAGGGTGTCCTCGACCACTGCGGGCAGGAGCTCCGCGGCTCCAAGGGCCAGCAGCGCGGCGGCCCAGTCGAGGGTCTCGGCGACACCGGGCACCTTGGTCAGGTCACTGTCGCGCAGGCGATGGACGAAGGCGACGATCTGGCGAGCCAGGCGCTCGGGGGCTGCCGGCACGCGCGTCAGGACGATCTCCAGCTCCCGCTCGAAGCTCGGATAGTCGATCCAGTGGTAGAGGCAGCGCCGCTTCAGGGCGTCGTGGACCTCGCGGGTCCGGTTGCTGGTCAGGATCACGCGGGGCGTGAGCTCGGCCCGGATCGTGCCGATCTCGGGCACGGTCACCTGGAAGTCGGACAGGATCTCGAGCAGGTAGGCCTCGAACTCCTCGTCGGCCCGGTCGATCTCGTCAATCAGCAGGACCGGGGCGACGCCGTCATGGGCATCGAGCGCCTGGAGCAGCGGCCGGCGGATCAGGAAGTCGGGCCCGAAGATGTCGTGGGCCGTCGCCCGATCGGCCTCGCCCCGTGCTTCGAGGAGCCGGATCTCGAGCATCTGGCGCGGATAGTTCCACTCGTAGACCGCGCTCGTGACGTCGAGCCCTTCGTAGCACTGCAACCGGATCAGGGGCGCACCGAGCGTGGCCGCAAGGACCTTGGCCAGCTCCGTCTTGCCGACTCCAGCCTCGCCCTCGAGCAGCAGCGGTCGCTCGAGCTCGAGGGCCAGGAAGACAGCCGTCGCGACCGACCGGTCGGCGATGTAGTCGCGGGCGCGGAACGACGCCTGGATCGCCTCGACGGAGGCCGTTGGCGCGGCTCGGGCAGGACGCGCAGGCCGGGCGATGGGCCGCGGGTGGGTCATGTCGCGAATCTACCGCCGCGCCCGGTCAGCCGTCGGGAGCGTCGAGTTCGCGGGCGTAGGCCGGGAACCGAAAGCGCATCGAGCGGGTCAGGACCCCACCGTGTCCGAGCCCGGCCACGAGACCCCGCGAAACGCGTTCACCGGTGAGCAGGCGGGGCAGGATCAGGTCGGCCGCGGTAGCCCGCGAGTACGCCCCGCAGGTGGGCAGGCCCAGGAGGTCGACCCGGCCCAGCCGGGCGAGCCAGAGCATGGAACCCGGGTGGGCCGGGACGCCCCGGCGCACGAGCCTTCCGCCAAGGCGCCCGATCGCGACGAAAAACGGATCGGATGGGTCAGTCGAAGCGGACCCGGCCGTCAGGATCACGTCGGCGCTCGCGGCTCCGGCACGCAGCGCACGGGCCACCGAGTCGAGACGGTCATCGACATACTCGAAGCCGGTCAGGCGAGAGCCAAGGGACTCGACCTTCGCCCGGACGCTCGCTTCGAAGCGCTCCCGGGCAATGGCATGGAGCGATTCCTTGACCACCACGGCCACCCGTCGAGGCACGAATGGCGCCACGCCGACGATCCCCCGCCCGCCCGCCCGTGCCTCGGCCCGCGCGAGAACGGCGGCGGGGATCAGGTGCGGCGCGATCTTGGCGCTGGCGACCAGCTCGCCGGCCGCAACGATCTGGCCGTCGAAGAGGCTGAAGACCTCGATCAGGTCGATCCGATTCAATCGCTCGAGCAGTCCGATCCGGACATGGACCACGCCGGCGGCCGCAGCCAGCAGGTCCACCCGGCTCTCGACCGGGCCGCGCCGGGTCAGGCCGCCCCCGGCCGCGATCGCGGCCAGGCGCACGGCGGCCTCGTCTTCGTGCACGTCGTCGGGATCGGGCACGAGCACCGACAGTCCGGGCCGGCCTCGGTCACGATGACCAACGACGTCGCCCGGGCCGGCTCGCGCGAGTACCGCCAGGTCGGTCGCGCTCAATCGGCGGCCCTTCGACCAGCGTTCGCCCGCCACCTGGAGATCGCCGCTGAGCACGGCCCCGACCAGGTCCGGATCCGGGCGCTCGCCCGGAACGAGCTGTTCGATCCGCACCCCGTCGCCGGTCAGCCGGCTGCTGCGAGCGCCGCTTCGATGGCCCGCCGAGCGTGGACGACGGCCATCGCCGCTCGATATTCCGCGTTGGCATTGAAGTCCGAGCTGACCTGCTGGCCGTCGGTGGCATGGCCGGATGCCGCCTCGATCGCGACCGCGCCACCGTCACTGCCGATCAGGGCCTGTTCGACGGCCGCAGCCCGGTAGGCGACGTCGGCGACCCCGGTGATCCCGATGCGGGCGCTGCTGATCGAGCCGCCACGGCGGCCGATGACGGCCGCCACGCCGACCATCGAATAGCCCGAGGCGGGCTGCTCGATCGAGCAATAGGCCATCCCCGCGCCGGCCGGCGTCGCCGGCAGGCGGATCTCGGTGAGGATCTCGTCCTCTGCCAGGTCCGTCGCAAACGCGCCCTGGAAGAAACCGTCGATCCCCACCACCCGTTCGCCGTTGCCCGACCGCACGACGATCGAGGCATCCAGCGCGAGGAGGATGGCCGGCATGTCCGAAGCCGGATCGGCGTGGGCGATCGCCCCGCCAAGCGTGCCCCGATTGCGGACCTGGACGTCGCCAATCCCTGGGATCGCGCTGGCCAGGATCGGGTGGTTGCTGGTGGCCAGCTTCGAATCGAGCACGTCGCGATACGTGGCCAGGGCACCGATCGCGGTTGCCCCGTTGCCCAGGTCACGGATCGTTCGAAGCTCGGCGATCCGGCCGATGTCGATCAGCTTGGCCGGGCTCGCCAGGCGCAGGCGCATGAGCGGCAGGAGGCTCTGGCCGCCGGCCAGGACCTTGGCCGAACCGGCGCCCCGGGCGAGCAGGGTCAGCGCCTCATCGAGGCTGGTGGGGCGGGCATAGTCGAAGGCTGCCGGGATCACGAGCGGGCCTCCTTGTCGTGCATGGCACGCCAGACCTTGGGCGCCGTGTAGGGCATGTCGAGGTGATGAATCCCGAATGGGCTGAGGGCGTCGATGACCGCGTTGGCCACGGCCGCCGTGCTGGCGATGGCGCCGGCCTCACCGACGCCCTTGACGCCGAGCGGATTGACCGGCGACGGGGTGACCGTCTCACCGAGCTCGAAGTTGGGGAACCACGACGCCCGGGGCACGGCGTAGTCGAGCATTGAGCCCGACAGGAGCTGTCCGTCGTCACCGTACACAGCGCCCTCCCAGAGTGCCTGGCCGACACCCTGGGCGATCCCGCCGTGGAGCTGTCCATCCACGATCATGGGATTGATCTTCTTGCCGACATCGTCGACGGCGACATAGCGGACGAGATCCACCTTGCCGGTTTCCTCGTCGATCTCGACGATCGCGATGTGCGTCCCGAACGGCCACGTGCAGTTCGGCGTGTCGTGATAGACGGTCTCGTCGAGGTACGGCTCCATCCC
>JBEPUS010000197.1:0-4815 GCA_041691435.1 Chloroflexota bacterium | reverse complement strand
CGGGGGAGTAGCTCAACGGTTAGAGCGGCGGGCTTATATCCCGCTGGTTCCAGGTTCGAATCCTGGCTCCCCTACCAGGCCCTGCGCTCAGCCGTCTCTTCGACGCCCCGCCGGATTCGGTCGACCAGCTGGGTGCGCCGGGCGGCCGTGAACGTGCGATGCGGTGGCAGGGTCGCCAGGAAGGCAGGGACCTGAGCGCGCTCCACGACCGCGGTCGATGCGCTGCGACTGATCGCCTGGTCACTCGCGATCACGGCCGCGTAGACCTTGACCGCAAAGTCCTGGTCCTCGGCGATGAGCCAGCGGCGCACGGCCTCGGCGTCACGGGCGGCCCGCTCCAGCGGATTCTCGATCGCGACCCACTCTCCGTCGCCGACGCGCCGTTCCCAGTGGCCGCCGATCGGCCGGGCGTCACGGGCTGCCGGCAGCGCGCCGAGAACGACGATTCCGGGCGGACCCACGAGGACGGTCGAGACCTGCCGGCCACCGGGCAGGACCAGCCCGCGGACGGCGACGTAGGCGTCGCCCAGCTTCGAGCCGAGGCCGGCGAGCGGATCTCGTCGCGCCGCGAACGGGTGGGGCAGCTCGATGAAGTCCAGGAGCCGATGCGCGCCCACCAGCAGGCAGGCCGCCGGCAGGGCCAGGGCGAGCATCCAGCCGAGGGTGATGAAGGCCGTCTCGGACGAGTAGGCCCGGCCACGCGCCGCGAAGACCGCCACGAACGGCGTGGCCAGGGTGAGCCACGCGACGCACAGTCCGGCGACCACGTACAGGCCGCCGATCAGCCGCGCCACGGCGAGGGCTCGCTCCGTCGGCCGGTAGCGGGAATTGGGTCGAATGACCTCCATGGCCGGATCCTCTGCCGGACCGCGCTCCGGCGCCATCCCTACTTCGGACTAGGCCGCCCCGCCAGCCTGACCAGCCACCGGCCCGGACCGCCCCGGACCGCTCGCCGGCGGTGCCCCGGCGCACCACGAACGTGCGGCATCCTGGACGACAGAAAAGGACCCCCGGGAGGGAACCGGGGGTCCAGGAGCGTGCGCGGTCGGGGGGTCAGGCGATTGCGCTGGGTGCGTACCTGCCGCTGCGGGCCATCCAGGCAATGCCGATGCTGATCACGGCCAGTCCGATATGCAGGACCTGGTCAGCCGCGTTGACGTTGTAGCTCAGGATCCCGAAGAGGTTCGGGCTGACGATCAGGGCCACGAAGACAACCGCGTACAGGATGCCCAGCGCGAACACGCCGTTGACCTGCTGGTCGGCCGGCAGGATGAAGGCGATCCCCAGGGCCAGGGCGCCGGTCAGGAGATGGACGATGTTGTGCATCGTACCGGTCAGGAAGATGGCGTTGCCATCGCCCACGATCGGGTTGCTGATGAATCCGAGCAGGCCGACGGCCACGAGGACGACGCCGATGAGCGCTGCGTACGCTCTGATCATGGTTCCAGGTACCTCCACTGTTCACTCCGCGCCGCCTCGATCCGAGTGGCGCCCCGTGACGACTCTGCTGAATCGCCACACTCGACAGGCATACGCCCGGCGAGTGGCGCCGGATCACTTGTGAAACGAACCGTTCGGCGAGCCTGGGCCGCCCCTAGAATTCGATGATGGCGCCGACCTTCACGAGCGCGCGCTTCGTGGGGAGGGAGCCCGAGCTTGCCCGAATCGCGATGGGCCTCGAGGCCGCCGCAGCCGGGCGTTCCACCACCCTCCTGGTCGCCGGTGCCGGCGGGGTCGGCGTCTCGCGTCTCCTGACCGAGACGCGCCGGCGCCTGGCGGGCCTGGCCGAGCCATTCGAGGTGATTCGCTGCCGGGCTCGCCCGGGGCGCTCGGGCGACCCATACGCGCCGGTCAGCGTTGCGCTCACCCGGTTGCTCGATCGAGTACCGGACGCCGACCTGCCGGCACTCATCGAGACGGGCGCCCAGGAGATCCTCCGGCTGGTCCCCGATGTGCACGTCAGGCTGGCCGACCTGGGGCTGCTGCCGAGCGGCCCGACGACGATCGATCCGGAGCGCCGACAGACCCGGATGCTCGAGGCGATCCTGGGCCTGCTGACCCGCCTGGGCGAGCAGCGCCCGGTCCTCCTGATCCTGGAGGACCTCCACGATGCCGATGCCGGCACGCGGGCCCTGGCCGCGTTCCTCGCCCGCGTCTCGCGGCCCGGCCGGCTGTGCGTGATGGCCACCTATCAACCCGACGAGCTCACCCGGCGTCATCCGCTCCACGATGCCCTGGCCGCGATGGCCGACGCGGCGCGACCCCCGGAGCGGCTGCTCCTCGAGCCACTGCGGCGCGACGAGCTGGCCCGGCTGATCGAAGGGATCGAAGGCGAGCGCCCATCGGCTTCCGTGCTCCTGCTCGTCTCGGAGCGCTCGCGGGGCAACGCACTGATCGCCGAGGAGCTGCTGGCGGCACGCCGCGAGCTGGCTGGCGCGTCCCTGACCCGTTCGCTCGACGAGCTGGTCGTCGCCCGCCTCGCCAGCCGCTCAACCGAATGCCGGCGGGTGCTGCGCCTGCTCGCCCCGGCCGGCGAGCCGTTGACCCTCGAGCAGCTGGCGACCGCGTCGCTCGCTTTCGAACGCGAGGCGGAGCGGCCGGCTCCCCGTTCGAGCCCATCACCGCGGCGGGGCGGCGGCGTCCTGGAGGCCGATCTGGGCCACGGCCTGGCCGACGCCCTGGAGCACGGCTTCGCCCAGCTCGAAGGTCCCGACGGGGACGCGGCCGTCGACGATGCGGCGGTGGCCACCCTGCCGCCCGAAGCGATCGTCGGCATCCGGCACCCATTGATTGCGCGGGCCATCGAGGCGGATCTGCTGCCCGGCCAGCGACGCCGGCATCATGCCGCGCTGGCCGAGGGCCTGGCCGAACGACCAGGGTCGCGCGCCCGGCACTGGCTGGCCGCCCACCAGCTTGGCCCGGCGCGTGCCGCGGCGATCGAAGCGGCGACCCAGGCCGAGAACGTCGACTCGCTGGCTGATGCGCTGGCCCACCTCGAGCTGGCCCTCGAGATCGATGATCGAACCGAGCCGCCGGGCGGCAGCATCGATCCGGCCTCGCCGGTCAGCCTGCTCGAGCGAGCCGCCGAGGCCGCGTTCGCCGACAATCGCGCGGCCCATGCCGCGGCCTATGCCGAATCGGCGATCGCCCGCCTCGACGAGCGCGCCGACCGCCTGCGCCTGGGCCTGATGTACGAACGGCTCGGACGCTACCGGCGCAGCGCCGGCGACCAGGACGGCTCGATCTTCGCTGTGACCCGGGCCGTTGAGCTGGTCCCGAAGGAGCCTTCGCGCGAGCGCGCGCTGGTTCTCGCCTCGCTGGCCCAGCTGCGGATGCTGGAGGGCACGTTCTCGGAGGCGGAGCGACTCGCCGACGAGGCGATCGAGGTTGCCCGGATGGTGGGCCGGGAGGCCCTCGGCGAGGAGGGCCACGCCATGTGCACGCTCGGGATCAGCCGCGTGTGGGGCGAAGATCCGGAGGGTGGCGTGGCGCTGCTCCTGGCCGCCCGGGCGATCGCCACCGAGCTGGGCAAGTTCGACGAGGTATTCCGGGCCACGGCCAACCTGACCACCGCCCTCGACCTGCTCGGTCGCAAGCGAGAAGCGGTCGAGGTCGCCCGGGCGGGCATCGAGGCCGCCCACAAGGCAGGCCAGGAGGCGGTCTTCGGCAACTTCTTGCGTGGCAACGGCGCCGATTCGCTGTTCCTGCTGGGTGACTGGGCAGCATCTCGAGCACTGGTCGAGACGGCCCTTGAATGGAGCCCGGTCGGGATCAACCTGGTCAACGCGCTGTCCAACCTGGCGACGGTCGAAATCGAGATGCGCGCCGGAGAGGCCGCCGGGCGGGTCCTGGGCCGGCTCCTGCTCGAACTCGAGACCGTTCCGGACGCCCAGGAGTCGGTGCCCACGTACCAGGCCGCGTCGTCGTTTGCCATGTGGCGCGGTGATCTCGAGGATGCCCGCCGGGCGGTTGGCCTGGGCTGGAGCCGCGTCCGGGAGACCGAGGACTGGGTCCTGGTCGCCCGAATGGCGGCTGTGGTCCTGGAGGTGGATGCGACCTCGGTCGCCGCCCGGGGCGGCCGGGACCTGGCCACGATCGCCGAGGCCCGCTCGCGGAGTGCCGATGTCCTTGCCGAGGCGGAGCTGGTGGTCCAGGACGCGGGCGTGGATCCCGCGATCGGTTCGCGCCGCGAGGCCGACGCCCACCTGGCGGTGGCCCGGGCCTATCGGGCCCGGATCGATGGCCGGGATGAGCCGGCCGCCTGGGAGGCCCTGGCCAGGACGTGGGAGGCGCTCGAACGCCCGTACCAGGTCGCCCGCGCGCGCTGGCGGCAGGCCGAAGCTGCCCTCGGGGCGGGTGACGGACGAGCGGGCCGGATCGCCGCCCGGGGCCCGCTGCTGGAAGCCGTGCGACTGGCGCGTGAGCTCGGGGCCGGACCGCTCCTGCGTGAGCTCGATGAGCTTGCCCGGCGGGCGCTGATTCCACTGCCCGAGCCCGCGGCCGGAGCCATCCCGGTCGAAGTCGGCTCACGAACCCGCGCACCGGAACCCGTGGCGGTCCCGGTCGGCGGCGGTCGCGGCTCGGACCGCGCCTTCGAGGCCGGACTCGACTGGGGTTCGGCCGGCGGTGCCACGCCTGACGAGCGTCCGGGTCTCGCCCTGGCCTTCGTGGGTCCGGCCGCGCCACCGCCCGGTGACACGTTCGGGCTCAGCCGTCGAGAGCGCGAGGTCCTGGTCCAGCTCGCCCAGGGCCGGACGAACCGGGAGATCGGCGAGCGCCTGTTCATCAGCCAGAAGACGGTCGGCGTGCATGTCG
>JBEPUS010000196.1:0-4820 GCA_041691435.1 Chloroflexota bacterium | reverse complement strand
TACGCCGAGAAGAGAACAGGATTACCCCCTCATGGCCAACGGAAGTGTCAAGAAGGTCGTCTCCGATCGTGGGTTCGGTTTCATCACCGCCGACGATGGGAAGGACTACTTCTTCCACCGCGACGGGCTCGACCGATCGATCGACTTTGACAAGCTGGTCGGTGGCGAGCACGTGACCTTCGAAGTCGAAGCCGGCCCCAAGGGCCCGCGCGCGATCAAGGTCCAGGCCGCCTGAGCCTCGCTGCTCAAGCTGGCAACGCCCGGTCCACTGCGGACCGGGCGTTTCCATGTCCACCAGGCGTTGTCACGCCAGGATTCCCAACGGGCTCGTGCCCCACAATTCCTGCCTCAGGAAGGAGACCGGATGCCGGCCCGCGCGCTCAGCGACTTCGAGATCCTCACCTTCGACTGCTACGGCACGCTGATCGACTGGGAGACGGGCATCCTGGCCGGGCTTCATACCGCGCTCGATCGGCACGGACCGCTCGCCGACGACGAGCGGCTCCTGGAGGCGTACGCCCGGTTCGAGGCTGGGGCCGAGGCGGGCCCGTACCTGCGCTACCGCGAGGTCCTCGCCAACGGCCTGCGCGGCGTCGCCGGCGAGCTCGGCATGGTGCCGACTCCCGACGAGGTCCGGCACTTCTCGGAATCCGTCGGGGACTGGCCCGCGTTCCCCGACTCGGTCGAGGCCCTCGCCCGCCTGAGGGCGCAATTCCGACTGGGCGTGATCACGAACTGCGACACCGACCTCTTTGCCCGCACGAATGCGCGCCTCGGGGTCACGTTCGACTGGGTGATCACGGCCGAGCAGCTCGGCAGCTACAAGCCGAACCCACGCAACTTCGAGCTGGCCCTCGCCCAGATCGGCGGCGACCGGACGCGCCACCTGCATGTCGCCCAGAGCCTCTTCCACGACCACGTGCCGGCCCGGGCGATGGGCCTCGCGACGGCCTGGATCGATCGCCGCCATGATCGGCCAGGCTTCGGCGCAACCCTGCCGGCCGAGGCCAGCCCGGACTACGCCTTCCCCGACATGGCCAGCTTCGCGAGCGCCGCGATCGGCTAAAGTCTGCCCAGGCCGGAACCCGAATTCCGGCCGCAGGCAGGGGAACGGGAAATGCGCCGCGTCGTGGTCGGCCTCGTGGTTGGTGCGCTTGCCGTCGCCCTGTTCGCGCCGGTTCTGGTGCGGCCGCTGGCGACACCGGCGTGGGCCGCCGCGCCGGTTGATATCCGGGGCTCCTGGTCGGGTATCTACCACGCCAACATCGGCGACTTCCCCAACACGGACACGTGGACCGACGAGGACTTCGCAACAGGCGTGGTCTCCGGTAACGCCAACGACAACACCTACACCCTGACCGGCACCGTCACCGGCAACCACCTCCACGCAATTGCCTCGACGCCGGGCTACACGTCGACGACCGAAGCCGACATCTCGGCCGATGGCACGACGATGACCGGCACCGGTACCGATACGAATCGCAACACCGGCACCTTCACCTTCATCCGCCAGACCCCGGTTCCAGCCGCCTCGCCGGCCGCGGCCCCCAGCGTCCCGGCCTCGAGCGCGCCGGTCCAGAACCCGCCCGGGGTCGTGCCCCCCATCCCGGCACCCGGCTGTTCATTCGGAGGGTTCGGCAGTGGCCCGCCCCCCGCCGTTGCCGGGTCGGATGCCAGCATCGTCGGCCAGATCGGCAGCCAGGCCGCCGACAAGCTGACGTTCCCGGGCGGGCTGGCCATCGACAGCAGTGGCGGTCGCGATCGGCTGTTCATCGCCGCGGGTACGGGCACCGGCGAGCTGGACGTGGTCGACGGGCTGCCGCGCGACCCGGCCGACCTGCACGTGACGAACCGGGTCCCGGTGGGCCACTTCCCCGTCGCGCTGTCGGTGGACCCGGTGTCGGGCCATGTCTTCGTCGCTGTCAATGCCGATTGCCGGATCGCCGTCGTCGACGGACGAGCGGCGACGCCGGCCCTGCTGGCCAGCATCGACCTGCCCGGCAATCCGCAAAGCCTCGCCTACGACGCCGCCGATCAGCGCCTGTTCGTGGCACTGCCCGCCGCGAACGAAGTTGCGGTCATCGGCTCGGACCTCAAGGTCGACGCGGAGATCTCGATTGGTTCGGCGTCCCGGCTCGCCTTCGATTCGACCCACGGCTGGTTGTTCGTTGTGGAGAGCCCGGGTGCGGGTCTGCCCGGGGCGGTTGTCATCGTCGGGGGCAAGACCCTCCAGATCGGCCAGGCCCTGCCGGCGACCGGATCGGCCGGGATGGCCGTCGATCCCGACCTGAGCCTCCTGTTCGTGACTGAGACCGGCGGCGACCTGGTGTCCACCTTCGCCTATGGCACGGACGGCAGCATGCGCAAGGTCTCCAGCGTGGGCGCCGATCCCAACCCGACCGCCGATGACGATCCTGTCTCGGCGGTGCTCCTGCCGGCCAGCAACCGCCTTCTCGTGCCCCTGGCCGGCAAAGGGCGGGCGAACCTGTTCATGATCGGCAGCGGGGGGGCACTCGCGTTCGAACGGGCGATCAGCGGCGTGCTGGGCGGCAGCTCGGCGATCAACGACCCGAGCACCGGCCGGACCTACGTGGGCGAGGCCGCCGCCGGCGAAGTTGCGGTGCTGACGATCGAGACCGCCGCCGCGGCTCCGTCGATTGCGTTCGTGCTGCCGGGCCCGCTCGACATCTCGCTTGCGCCGGCCGATGTCGCCCGGAGCGTCGGGATCACCACGTTCATCATGCTCCTGCTTGGTGCCCCGACCCCGATCTTCAACAGCACCCTGGGCGACAACCGTGCATTGATCGAGCGCTACGCCCGGCGCAAGCGGCCCAGGGCGCTGCGCCGGACGGCCGGCCCGTCGAGCAGCCTGGGACGTGTCGCCCGCCAGCTGCTGGCCTGGTCGCACACCTGGACCGGGCTGGTCCTCTACCTCCTGCTCGCAGCGCTCCTCTATGCCTTCCTCGACAACACGTTCCCGTTCGAGAACGCGGCCCGGACCTTTGGTACGACCCTCTTCGGGATCGCCGTCGGCACGGCCGTCTCGCAGGTCCCAGGCGAGCTCTACGTCCGGCGCCGCTACAAGACCCGGGGCAAGGTCCGGGTCGCGCTGTGGACGCTGCTCCTGGCCGCTGCCTGCGTCCTGATCACCAGGATCACGGGCGTCCAGCCGGGCTATGTCTACGGGATCATCGGCGGCTTCACGTTCGGGATTGCCCTGAGCGCGGACGACCGCGGGCGGATGGCCTTCCGGGGCATGTCGATCCTGCTGCTCGTTGGCCTGGCCGCCTGGTTTGCCCGGATCCCGTTCGAGCCGTCGGTGGGCCTGGTGAGTGGCGACAGCGGAGCGGTGATCAACCAGGTCCTGGCCGACATCTTCATCGGTGCCGTGCAGGGCACGGCGATCGGCCTCATCCCGTTGAAGTTCCTGACCGGCGAGACCCTCTTCAGCTGGAACCGCTGGAAATGGGCGGTGCTGTGGGGCGCGGCCATCCTGTTCTTCGCTCATGTGGTCCTGTACCCGGTGAGCAGCTTCACCCCGAATCCGAGCCCCACGGGGGTCTACACGATCCTGCTGACCGTGGCCATCTATGGCGCTGTCGCCCTGGGCTTCTGGTGGTTCTTCCGCCAGCGGGCGATTCGCCGTCAGCGCTATCGCACGAAGGCCGAAATGATGTTCGCCTCCGCCGCGCCCGAGCCGCCCGCCGAAGCGGGCTCCGCCACCGGCTCCTGACGCCGGCTCAGGGCACCGTGCTGGCCGCGGCTCCCGAGCCGACGAGCAGGAACGCACCGAGGAGGGCCACCATGGCACCGATTCCGGCGGGCGTCGCGGACAGGCCGGTCACCGCGCGCAGGAGCTCGGCAAGGGTCGACAGGCCGATCGTCGCACGGGCGCGGATCGGACCCTCCGGTGGGGCCGCCAGGACGTCGGCCACGACGAGCGCGAGGGTCTCGGCAAAGCCGATCAGCATCAGGCACAGGCCGAACGGGATGAGCCGGATGCCGAAGTAGCCGGCAGCCTGCTGGGGCGACCGGCCGGTCGGCAGGCTCGCGAGCCCGAAGAAGACGAAGAGCAGCGCCGCGGCAGCGAGCGCCGCGACGAGGGCGGCGATGAACGCGCGCGGACTTGCAGGCGGTCGTGCGCTCGTGCTTGCCATTGCCGTTGGAGTGGCTCTTGGAGTCGATCGCCCGGCCGGGGCGGCAGTGCGGGTCATGGGCATGATTCCTTCCCCATCTCGCACGCGCCATGGATCTAGACGGAGGACGACCCCTCCGATGCGACGAAGGCATCCAGGCGGGCCCGGGCCCGGCGCTGGACGGCCGCGTGGACAAAAGGCGTCCAGCCGAGCAGGCGGCCCTGCAGGCCGAGCGCCTGGCCCGCCCAGCGGTGGAAGTCGAACGTATCGACGTGGTCCACGATCAGGCCGTCGGCGAAGCGGAAGGCAGCCCGGACGTCGTTGACCACGGCGCGGCCGGTCTGGCTGAAGGTGTAATGGGCCAGCCAATGGGCGCGTCCCGCGGCGCATCCGAATCATGCTCGAGGAGCTCGAGCCGGAAGTCCCTGGCCGACCCGGCCAGCATCCGCCACATCGCGCCGGCCGCGGGACCGTCCAGGTCGCCGAAGGCGGGATCGCGGAAGTGGACGTTCGGCGCGTAGCAGGCTGCCATCGCCGCCCCGTCGCCCGCCGCGAACGCGCCGTAGAAACGCTCGATCAGGGCGTCGTTGGAGGCGGGCATCGGGATAATCGTCGCCGACCCGTCGGGGCCCACGGTGGCGGCCGGGGTCCCGGGCGGCCGGGGCCCGCGCCGCGGTGGCGCTC
>JBEPUS010000195.1:0-4831 GCA_041691435.1 Chloroflexota bacterium | reverse complement strand
TCGAGGAGCTGGTCGAGGGTGATGAACGTGCCGGCGCGCTTGCTCATCGAGACCTCGACGCCGTCGACGATGAACCGGACCCAGGCGATCAGGAGCATCCGCACGGCTGCCTTGTCGTAGCCCATCGCCTCGGCTGCATTGCGGACTCGGGCCACGGTCCCGTGGTGGTCGGCGCCCCAGATGTAGATGAGCTCATCGAAGCCGCGGCTGAACTTCTCGGTGACGTAACCGATGTCGGAGGCGAAGTAGGTCGGCTCGCCGTTCGAGCGCAGGATCACCCGATCCTTGTCGTCGCCGAACGTGGTCGAGCGGAACCAGGTGGCTCCATCCTGGACATAGACGTGGCCAGCTGCCTGAAGCTGCTCGACGGCGCGATTGACCCAGCCCTCGGTGTGCAGCGAGCCCTCGCTCTTCCAGACATCGAAGTGGACGCCGAGGTGGTCGAGGCTGGCCTCGATCCCGGTGCGCACGGCCCCGGCCGCCCAGTGGCCCACGATCTCGGCCGGGTCCGCGCCCGGCGTCGACGCCTCGGCGAGGACTGCGTCCGGCAGCTGTGCGGCGAGCGCGTTGGTGTAATCGCCGTGGTAGCCGTCATCGGGGACCGGTTGACCCGTGCGAATCGCGAACACCGTCGCACCGAGCTTGCCGATCTGGGCGCCGGAGTCGTTGAAGTAGTACTCGCGATCAACCCGGTGGCCGGCGGCCTCCAGGATCCGGCACAGGACGTCACCGACGAACGCCCCCCGGGCGTTGCCGATGGTCAGCGGCCCCGTGGGGTTGGCCGACACGAACTCGACGTTGATCTTGCGCGGCACGGCAGCGGCGACCTGGCCCCAGCCGGCGGGCCTGGCCAGGATCGCGGCGATGACGCCGTCCAGCGCCCGATCGGACAGGCGCAGGTTGATGAAGCCCGGCGGAGCAACCTCGACAGAGGCAAACGGCGTCGAGTCGGGCTGTTCGGCAATCTCCCGCGTGAGCTCGGCGGCAACGGCCCGGGCAATCTCGAGGGGCGCTCGGCGGTAGGGCCGGGCGAGCTTCATGGCCAGGTTCGTGGCCAGGTCGCCGTGCTCCGGTTTGGCCGGCCTTTGGACCTCGACCACGGCCGGCGATGGGCCGGCCTCGGTGAGCGCCGGCAGGGTCCCGGACGCGCTTGCGGCCGCCAGGGCGCGCTCAATCGCCGCGATCGCGGCGCTGCGCAGCGTGGGTTCGGCCGACTGGGCGGTGGTCACGCTCGGAATGGTAGCCGAGCCCCGCCGCCGAGCAGCCGGCCGCACCGGGCGATGCGCCCTAGAGCTCGAAGGTATCGAGGGGATCGACGAGCTGCGCCGGACGGCCGCCGCTCGCCTGGGCCACCGCCACCTCGGTCGCCGTCCGGTCGCGTCCGGACAGGAGGTGCGTCAGCAGCACCCGGCTCACGCCCGTCTCGGCAGCCAGGTGGCCAACTTCGCCCGCATCGAGATGCAGCCCGCCGGTAGGGACGGGTCCGAGCCCGAATGAGACCTCGGACAGGAGCACGTCACCGGGCCGGATGAGCGGCCGGAGGTCGTCGGCCCGGCCACAGTCACCCGAGTAGACGAGGCCAGGTCCAGGGCCGGCGACGCCGTGGTCATCGATGGGCGAGACCCGGAAGCCATACGAGTCGTCCGTGTGGGCCACCGTGCGCGCCTCGATCCGGAGCCCGCCGACGTCGCGAACGAGGCCATCCTCGAGGGCGCTCACGTCGAGCGCATCCGCCGTGAACCCGGGCTGGCCCAGCAGCGCGTCGAGGCGCTCGGTCAGCGCCCGCGGTGCGAGGACCGCCAGGCGGCGCGAGGGCTTGAACTCGTAGCGCAGGTAGTGGCGGAGCGGAACCAGGTCGATGAAATGATCGGGATGGAGGTGGCTGATGGCGATCAGCGAGAGCGTCGATGGCTCCTGCGTCCCGGCCAGGTTGGCGAACGCGCCATGGCCAAGGTCAAGCAGCAGCGATGTGCCCCGCGAGGTGACCAGGTAGCCCGATCCAACCGCTCCCGGCCGGTCGGTGTAGGCAGGTCCCGCTCCGATCACCGTCAGCTTCATCGTTCCAGGAACCGTTCCGGGATGGCGACGGCGACGGGCCCACCCGGACCCCGCCGGAACGCGAGCTCGTCGAAGCCTGCTTCGGCGGCCATTCGATAGGCGGTCTCCAGGCCATGGGCGAACCAGCTCGGACGGTGGGCGTCCGAGCCGGCCGTGATCCGCCGCCCGCCGAGCTCCCGGAAGCGCGCCACGACGGCCGCTGCCGGGTAGGTCTCGCGGGCGCCCTGGCGCAGGCCGCTCGTATTGATCTCCAGGCCCGTACCGCTCTCGACGAGCGCCTCGAGCATCGGCTCGTAGAGGTCGGGGCGATCGGCGAACTGGGCCGGGGCGATATGCGGCAGGAGGTAGCGCTTGATCGAGTCGAGATGGCCGATCGTGTCGAAGAGGCCGCTCCGGGCGGCGGCGACCACCTCGCTGAACGACGGCGCCACGATCTCGTCGAGGCTCCGCCCGGCGACCCAGCTGCGCACCCGCGAGGAGTGATAGGGCGAGTCGATGTTGACGTGCACCGAGCCGATCACGAAGTCATAGGCATGGGTCGCCAGGTGCTCCCGGATCTCCGCCTCACGGCTGGATTCGTAGCTGACCTCCAGGCCGAAGCGAATCGCCACGCCGTGGGGCGCCCAGCGCTCGGCGGCCGCTCGCAGGATTCGCTCGCGGGTGCCGAAGTCAGGGTCGAAGTTGAGCCAGCGCGGATCGAAGTCGATGTGGTCGGTGATCGCCAGCTCGGTGATCCCGCGCTCGGCGGCCATCGACCCGTACACGTCGATCGGGACCTGGCTGTCGAACGATTGATCGGTGTGCAGGTGCGAATCGAGGGGCAGGTCCCTGGACTGCGGATCGTCAGTCAAGCTTCGACCAGCATTGCGTCACCCCTGGAGCAGGCCCAGCTCGTGTCCGATCCGGTCGAAGGCCGCCAATGCCTGGTCGAGATGGGCATCGGTATGCGCGGCGGTCACGATCGTCCGGATCCGCGCCTTGTCGAGGGCCACCGTCGGGAAGACAATCGGCTGGGCAAAGATGCCCTCGTCGAAGAGCCGGTCCGAGAAGTGTCCGGCGGTCGCCGAATCGCCCATCATCACCGGCGTGATCGGCGTCTCCGAGACGCCGATATCGAAGCCCAGCCGGCCCAGCTCGGCCTTGAAGCGGCGGGTGTTCGCCCACAGCCGCTCGTGCAGCTCGGGCTCCTCCTCCAGCACGTGGATTGCCTCGAGGCAGGCAGCCGCCACCGCCGGTGGGGCGGACGTGGAGAAGAGGAAGGGCCGGGCCCGCTGCACGAGCAGGTCGTGCAGGTCCTGCGACCCGGCAACGTAGCCACCCAGGACACCTACGGCCTTGCTCAGCGTGCCCACCTGGACCGCGACCCGCCCATGGAGCCCGAAATGATCGACGGTGCCCCGGCCGGCTGCACCCAGGACGCCTGAGGCGTGGGCATCGTCGACCATCACGGCCGCACCGAACTCTTCGGCCGCGGCCACGATGCCCGGCAACGGGGCGATGTCGCCGTCCATGCTGAAGACGCCATCGGTCACGATCAGGATGAGGCGGTGGGCGCCGTTGCCGTCGGCCCGGCCGTGGGAGCGGGCAAGCACGAGGGCTTCGCGCAGCGCCCCGACATCCGCGTGCGGGTAGACCACCCGGGGCGCCTTGGAGAGGCGCATGCCATCGATGATCGAGGCGTGGTTGAGGCTGTCGCTCACGATCAGGTCGGCTTCGCCGGTGATCGTCGGGATCACCCCGGTGTTCGCACTGAACCCGGACGGGAAGCTCAGGACCGCCTGGGTGTGCTTGAACCGGGCGAGGGTCGCCTCAAGCTCCTCGTGCAGTGACATCGTCCCGGCAATCGTCCGGACGGCGCCCGAGCCGGCCCCGTACGACTGGACGGCCGCCAGCGCGGCCGCTCGCAGGCGGGGATGGTGGGTGAGGCCCAGGTAGTCGTTCGAGCTGAAGCTGATGCATGCGCGCCCGTCGACGATCACCTCGGGACCCTGCGCGGAGCTCATGACCCGAAGCGAGCGGTACAGGTGGCGGGCGCGCAGGTCGGCCAGCTCGTCGGCGATGAAGGCAAGGGGATCGGTTCGGGCGACCGTGGCCATGGTCAGACCTCCTGGGGCAGGAGCACGACCTTGCCGGCGTGGCCGCCGGCCAGGAGCTCGAACGCCTGGTTGTAGTCGCGCAGGGCGATCCGATGGGTAACGATCGGGCGGAGATCCAAACCCTGGGCGAGCAGCGCCTGGGTCCGGTACCAGGTCTCGAACATCTTGCGGCCGGTGATCCCATAGACCCGCAGGCCCTTGAAGATCACGTCGCTGGCAAGGTCAAGCATGATCGGCCGCTCGGGGATGCCCAGCAGCGAGACGCGGCCGCCGTTGGTCACGGCCTCGAAGCCCTGCCGGATCGCGACCTCGGCGCCGCTCATCTCCAGCACCACATCGACGCCCACGCCGCCGGTCAGCTCGCGCAGCCTCGCCACGACATCCTCGTGGCCGTCGATCGCCACGTCGGCGCCCATCTGGCGGGCAATCTGGAGCCGCTCCGGGTTGATGTCGGTTGCGAAGACCCGGGCTGCCCCGGCCAGCTTGGCAATCGCCACGGTCATCAGGCCGATCGGGCCGCAGCCGGTGACGACCACCGTCTGCCCGGCCAGCTCCTCGACGAAGGCCGCATGGACGGCATTGCCCATCGGCTCCTGGATCGCCGCGATCTCGGGGCTCAGGCCCTCCGAGGGCCAGGCGTTATGGGCCGGCAGGGCGACGTACTGGGCGAACGCCCC
>JBEPUS010000194.1:0-4854 GCA_041691435.1 Chloroflexota bacterium | reverse complement strand
CCCACCGTCGCAGCGTGGATGGACCAGGCCGGCGCTCCAGGGACGCTGCCGGCGGGGCGGACGGGCCGGAGCCGGGCGGGCGGTCCGGCCAGCAGGGGTCGTGCGGCGCGACCGTCGACCCGGCCGGCTTCGACGCGCACGAACGCATGGGCCGCCGGCAACAGCGTCTCGAGCCGATGCTCGGCGACCAGGATGGCCGTGCCTCCTGCGGTCAGGTCAAGACAGGCGGCCAGCACGGCCTCGGCGCCGGCCGCATCGAGCTCCGACGTGGGCTCGTCGAGGACGATCAGCCGGGGCCGCATCGCCACCACCGACGCGATCGCAACGCGCTGGCGCTCACCACCCGAGAGCGTTGCGACCTGGCGCGCGCGGAGCGTGGCCAGGCCGAGCTGCTCGAGCGCCTCGCCCACCCGCCGGACCATCTCCGGCCGGTCGAGCCCCAGGTTCTCGAGTCCGAAGGCGACCTCCCGCTCGACGGTCCCGTAGACCACCTGCCGCTCGGGGTCCTGGAAGACAAAGCCGACGTCGCGTGCCAGGGTCCGCGTCGCCGTCCGGGTGATGTCCTGGCCGAAGACGGTGGCAACGCCGCCGATTCGACCGCCGTGGAAATGCGGGATGAGACCGTTGAACAGGCGCAGCAGCGACGATTTGCCACCACCCGACGGACCGGTGACCAGGGTCATCCCGGGTTCGAGGTCCAGGTCCACGCCGGTCAGGGCCGGGATGTCGCCGGGATACCAGTAGGAGAGGCCGGCCAGGCGGGCCAGGGGAGCGGCTACCGCGACAGGCGGCTGCGTGCTCATTGCCAGATCGCCACGGCCGGCAGGAGCGCTGCAACGAGCATCACCGGGCTGGCGTCGGGCACCGTCAGGCCCGGGTACGGATACCAGTCCAGCGCGACGCCGGCGGCCCGTGCCCCGAGCGCGAGCGCGATGGAGGCGATCGCGGCGACCACGATCAGCGTGTCGCGGAGGGTCCATCGGCTCGGTGCATAGCGGCTGCGCGGTCCCGATCCGAACGCCCGCGATTCCATGGCTTCTGCGAGCTCGAGGGAGCCCTCAACGGCGGTGATCGCCATCGGCACGAGCACCTCGGACCAGGATCGAAGGCCGCTCGGCCGCCAGCCGCGCATCGTCTGGGCGTCGCGGATCTCGCCGAACGAGCGCCCGATCCCCGGGACCAGGTTCAGCGCCGCGGCGATGACGATGCCCGCCCGCTCGACCGCCTTCGGCAGGGCATCGACGAGCTCATGTGGCTCGAGGGCGTACGACAGCGGGGCGACGACGAGGACAGCGGCAGCGAGGCCGAGGGCAACATCGAGTCCATAGGCGATCGATTCGACGGTCCACGGTCCGCCGAGCACGGGCCACGCCTCGGGCAGCGCGAAGATGGCGGTGTTGCCGAGGTGGCCGACGGCGACATTCAGGACCACCGCTCCGACGGTCGTGAACAGGATGGCCCGGACGAGGAAGCCGAGGTTCTGCTCGGGCCGGCTCCACGTCCGCAGGACATTGACGGCGATCAACGCCACGAGCGCGCGGTAGACCGGGTTCGTGGTCGAGAGCGCAACCACCAGGCCGGCGAACGACCACAGGATCAGCGCGCGGGCGTTCATCGCGAGCGCCGGCCGGCAGGTCGCCGAATCGCGGCCAGTCCGGCCAGGCCGACAATCGCCAGGACGGCGATCGGCAAGGCCGGCGAGCCTGGATCATCGGCCGGCGGGGGATTCGTCGACCCGGTCGGCGCGACGCCAGTGGACGGCCCCGGGCTCCCGGCTAGACCCGCGACCTGGCCGTCCAGCAGCGTCGATGCGGGCGGGCTCGCCGAGGCCGCAGGCTCGGGCGCGGTCGTGGTGCCAGGGCGCGCCGATGGGACGGCCGTGGCAGGCGGCGTCGGCCCGGCTGTCGGGCTGCCTGTCGGTCGTGGCGTTGGCGTTGGCGTTGGTGTGGGCCTTGGCGTGGCGGTCGCGGCCGGCGGCGGGGTAGGGGAGGGACAGCTGCCCTTGACCGTCGGGACGGAGATCACCGTCTGCGATTCGTAGCGGAGGCCCTCCGCGTCTCCGTCGTGGAAGACCTGGGTCGAGACGCCCAGGCTGGACGGCGCCCAGGCCCCGCCCTTGCGCGAGACGAAGAGCGCCCAGAACTTGCTCGTTCCCGTCCAGCAGGTCGGCGGGAACGTCGCCGGCTCGTTGTCGACCTGGCAGACACCAGCGCTGAGGGAGCCGAAGCTGACCGTCTTGAACTCCAGCCCGGACTGAGCGAGGACCTCCTCGCCCGTCAGGCTGGACCCGCTGAACGCGATGCAGCGGGTCACGGTGCTGCCGTCGCCGTGCTGGACGACCAGCGCGATGCGGCTGCTGCTCGCGGCCGCGCACGTCGCCGCCGGGCTCGACCACGCAACGGCCGTGATCGGGACCTGGACGGCGACCGCGACGACGGCCGCCAGCAAGAGGCGAGGGATGCTCAGCGTGAGAGACGCCTCGACCAGAGCCGGAGACTGCCGGCGACTGCGGCCAGGCCGATGAGCACGAGGACCGGCAGCAGGCCGCCGTCGTTTGACGACGGCTCTGGCGGGCCCGCCGCGGCCGTGGCCGGAGGGGTCGCCCCCGATGCCCGCGGCGTTGCGACCGCGGCGGCGCAGATACCCGCCGGGAGTGCGGCGTCCGCGGTCCAGGTCGTGCTGCCCGGGAACGGGACCCGGGCGATGCCGGCCGGGACCTGGCTCGTCGTGAACGCGTCGGGCCCCGGGTTGCCCGGGTACGTGAAGCCGCCGTTGGCGGTCGATTGGAAGGCCAGGATGTTGGCCACGGCCGTGTGGCCGCTCTTCGTCCAGGCCGGCCCGGCGGGATCCTCACCGGCGGCGACGAGCGCCTGGATCACGTTCGCATCGGAGTCCGGATCGCTGAACGCGGGCGGGAATGCATCGTTGTACGGGAAGCCGCCGTCGCCCAGCTGCTGCGAGTGGAGGTAGGCGAGGGCGCCGGTGATCGACGCATCGCCGGCCGGGGTGCCGGCCGCGATCAGCGCCTCGATCGCGATCGCCGTCGAGTTCGTGTCGCCGCCGCCGGCCGCGTCCTTGACGCCCTGGAAGTCCCACGACCCGTCAGTGTCCTGGACAGCGATCAGCTCCGTGACTGCGCTGGCCGGCAGCGGGTGGCCGGCATCGGCCGCGGCTGTCAGGGCCAGGATCGCGAGTGATTGGGTGTACGTCTGCGCGTCGCCGTAGGCATGCGTCGTTGCGTTGAACGTGGCATCGAGGGCGGTCAGCAGGTCGTTGCCGCCGAAGGAGGTCGGATCGAGCTTGGCGTCAATCGCCGCAAGGGCTTCCTTGGCGACGAGCCCGGCGTTGGCCAGCGACCCGCCGATGCCCGCCTCGAGGTAGTCGAAGGCCGTGCTGTCGCCCGACTTCTTGAGCGTCGTCGGATCGAAGCCGGCAGCCGCAGCACCGAAGATGTAGTCGGCCGTGACCCCGGCCGATCCGCCGACCGAGCCGTTGGCGGCCTGCCCCGAGGCCAGGAACTGCAGGGCACAGGTCGCCGGATCCGGCGCCGCCCACGCAGCAGGGACATTGAGAAGGAGCAGTCCTGTGGCCAGTATCGCGCTGGCCCACCTGAGTCGACCCACGGTGGTTCCTCCGACGGCGAACGGCCCACACCGCGGAAACCTGCCGTCAGAGGTTCATCTACCGATCTGCGCGGGTGGGATGACACATCCCGTTCGACCAGGTCTCCTGGCTCGCGGATCGACACGTCCGGCCGCCTTCCCGGGCTTGCACCCAGTGGCATCCTGGCCGGCCGTTCCCCGCTGACAGTTGCGCGACAGCGCCGGATTTACACCGGCTTCCCTTGGGTCAAACGGCACTATTCAGTTGTCCGGCCATGGTACTCGCCCCGGGTCTCGCCGGGCCTGGATGGCGCGGCACGTGCAGCAGTTCGTGGCCGCCGCCGCCCGTTCGTGGCCGCCGCCGCCCGTTC
This sequence comes from Chloroflexota bacterium, assembly GCA_041691435.1. Lineage (GTDB taxonomy): Bacteria > Chloroflexota > Limnocylindria > Limnocylindrales > CSP1-4 > Palsa-1033. The sequence continues at coordinate 881 of JBEPUS010000194.1, read as the reverse complement.
GTGGCCGCCGCCGCCCGTTCGTGGCCGCTGCCGCGCGTTCGTGGCCGCCGCCGCCCGTTCGTGGCCGCCGCCGCCCGTTCGAGGGCCCAGCGCGAGGCCCCGATGGGTTCGCGGCCCGGATCCTGGCCCGGGGCCGGTTCGTCGCCCGGGGCCGGTTCGTCGCCAGTTCGGGGCAAGGGGCCCTGCTCGGCTCTAGCCCTGGCCCGGTTCGTGGGCCGCCACCGGTTCGGGCCTAGGGGCAGGTTCGTGGGCGGAGGTTCAGCTCGGCTGCGGCTCCAGCCTGTTCCTGACATATTCCAGCCAGGAGGACCGTATGGCTGGTGGCGGCGATGAATCGCCTGCAAATCGGTCCCGGCTCCTTCGATTCGTGCAGGAGACCAGGATCCGAGCGGTCGATACCGGCGGAAATCAGCTCCCGTCGGACCATACGGTCTTCCTGGCAGGAATCTGTCCAGGAAGTCGACGTGCCCGCGCCGCATGACCGATGAACATCAGCCCCGTGCGGTTGTTGCGCACAGAAGGACAAACCGCCTATCTGCCGAGCATCTTGGGCGCCGACGGACCGGATTTGGGCTGGAATTAGCCGTGGACCGCTTACTGGAGACGCCGCGCCGCGCTCGAGGGCCCGGAAACGGCCGGTTTGTCCTTCTGGACGCAACAAGTCGGTTGCCGCGCCGACGGCCACGCAACGACCGCCGCGCCGACGGCCACGCAACGAACGCCGCGCCGACGGCCACGCAACGACCGCCACGCAACGACCGTCGCGCGACGGAATGGACGAAAACAGGGCCACGCAGCGACCGCCGCGCCACGGAATGGACGAGCCCCGCCGCCCGCGTCCCGCGCCCCGCCGCCCGCGAACCTGTCTCATATAAACATAT
>JBEPUS010000193.1:0-4953 GCA_041691435.1 Chloroflexota bacterium | reverse complement strand
GGCGCCCAGTTCGAAGGGATCTTTCGCAAGCACATGGTCATGCCCGGCGGACGCGCCCGGGACTCGGCCTACTACAGCGTGATCGACACGGAGTGGCCCGACGTTCGAGCGCATCTCCAGGCACGCCTCGCCCGTCATAGCTCGGAGGAGGATTCGCGATGATCGGATTTGCGATCGAGACGATCGGCACCGCGGTCGCCCTGTGGGTGACCTCGCTGATCTATTCGGATATCAGCTTCGGCAAGCACCCCGAGATCTGGTCGGTGGTGATCGTTGCCGTGATCGTCGGCCTGGCCAACGCCCTGATCAAGCCGGTCCTCAAGGCGCTCTCATTCCCACTCTCGCTGCTCACCCTCGGGCTGTCCGGCCTGATCGTCAACGGCCTGGTCCTGCTCGGCGTGGCCTACGCCGCCGACAAGCTCAAGATCAGCTTCAGCGTGGGCCACTTTCCGCCCACGATCGATACGACGACCATTGCCGCCGCCGTGATCGGGGCCATCGTCCTGAGCGTCGTCTCGCTGCTGATCGGGCTGATCCCAGTCGTGAAGACGAGTCGCTGAGCGGCCCAGCTCGACGGCAGCGGTCGTGACCGAGTCGGACCGGCTGCCGCAGATCGCCGAAGGCCTGCGCCTGGCCGCCCATCGCTTCGGCACGCCGCTCAACGTGACCGATGTTGCCGGCCTCGAACGTGCCGCCGCCGAGCTCGCCAAGGCGTTCCCGGATCCGTGCCTGCGCCAGTATTCGATCAAGGCCAACGACGTCCCGGCGATCGTCGGCCGGCTCGGTGCCCTGGGCCTGGGAGCCAACGTCGTCTCCCGTGGTGAGTGGGCCGTCGCCCGCCAGGCCGGGATCCCGAATCAGCGCATCTCGCTCGAGGGCATTGGCAAGACCGAGTCCGAGCTGCACGCCGTGGTCCACGCGTCCGAGCGCGGCGAACCCATCTGCTGGACCGCGATCGAATCGGCCGACGAGGCCGCGGCACTTGCGCGGCTCGCGTCCCGGGCGGTTGGCCAGGGCATGCCCCGCCTGGATGTCCTCCTGCGGCTCAACCCCGCCGTGGACCCGGAAACCCAGCCCGGGCTCGCCGTCGGCGCCGAGCGCAGCAAGTTCGGCCTGGCGGCCGACGAGCTGGCCGAGGCGATCGAGGCCGGTGGCGGTCCCGCCGGACCGCTTCGCTGGCGCGGCATCCATGTTCATGTCGGATCGCAGCTGGGTGCCGTCGACGCATGGCGCGACGGTGTCCGGCGGGCCCTCGCGGTGGTCGGTCTCCTGGGCGGGTCGCTGGCCGACTTCGATACGCTCGACCTGGGCGGCGGCTTTCCGGTCTTCGAGGTTGGCACCCCGGCGCCACGGCCGGCGCGCTTTGCCCTGGAGCTCGCAGAGCTGCTGCGCGCCCTCCCGGGCGACCGCCGGCCGGCCCGCCTGGCCGTCGAGCCCGGCCGGTTCCTCGTGGCAAGATCCGGCTATCTCCTGGCCCGGGTCCTCCACGTCCGCCGCCGGAACGGGCCGATGGTGGTCCTCGACGCGGGCATGACCGAGCTGATCCGGCCTGCCCTGTACGGCGCCCAGCACGGCATTGTCGCCCTGACTGCCCACGGGCAACCGTGGCCTGCCGCGTCCTCGTCCGGTGCGCATGCAGAGCTCCAGCAGACCGCCGTCGAAGGCCCGATCTGCGAGTCGACCGACTCGTTCGGCCAGCACCCGCTGCCGCCCCTCGCCAGGGGCGATCTCGTCGCGATCCGTGACGCCGGCGCGTATGGTGCATCGCTGAGCTCCACCTACAACGGTCGTCCCCGTGCAGCGCAGGTCCTGCTCGAGGCCGACGGCGCCCTGACCGTCGCCCGGCCCCGCGGCCGCGCGGCTACGATCCGCTGATGGAGCGCGCCCGCCGGCTGCCACTGCGCGCGAGCGCGGCTGCGCTCGTGCTGGGCATCCTGCTGCTGCCGTCCATTGCCGCAGTCGCCCTCGCGAGCGGCCCGCCCTATCCGAATCCCGTTCCGGGACAGCGCGTCTACGACACGGCCGAGATCTTCAAGCCGGGGACGGTCGCGGCGGCTGCGGCGACGATCCAGGGGATCCAGGCCCGCACCGGGGCCGAGATCGTCGTCTACACGGAGGACGCCGACTACGGGATCTCGAGCGGTGACACCGAGTCGAACGCGCAGGCGTTGATGGACCAGTGGGGCGTCGGCCGGAAGGGCTTCGACGATGGGCTCGTGATCCTGTTCGACATCGACCCGACCGGCTGCCACGGCCAGATCCAGCTCTATGCCGGGCCTGGCTACCGAGCTGCCTACCTGTCCAACGACCAGCGCGACTCGATCTTCAACGACGACATGCTGCCGCGCCTCGAGGAATGCGACATGGACGGCGCGCTGAGCGCGGGGCTCGCCAGGGTCGACGCAGCAGCGACCCCCGAGAACGCCGCCAATCTGTCCCGGGGGCGGATCATCAACGCCCTCATCGGCCTGGTCCTGGCGCCCGGCATCATCCTCCTCTCGATCGCATCTTCGGCGATTGCCTGGTACCGCCGGGGTCGCGATGCCGTCTATACCGACGATCCCTCTGTGCTCATGCCCGCCCCGCCGCCCGACCTGACCCCGGCCTCGGCCGCCCTGGTCTACGACGACCGCTCCAACCGGCGAGCCCTCACGACGGCCATGCTCGACCTGGCCAGCCGGGGCGAGATCGCCTTCGACGTGCCGGATCCCAAGCACGCCTCGAAGGTGGCGATCGACCTGGCGCCGCCGGCACCGACCGACCCGGCGATCATGGCGTCGCAGGCCAAGGCGATGCGCCAGAAGATGACCGATGCCGAGACGTACGCCCTGACGATGCTCCACAGCGTCGGCGGAGACGCCGACCGGATCGAACCGGACGAGCTGCCCAAGTTCGGCAAGTACACCCCGACCTTCAATTCGAAGCTCGAGGATCATGCCGTCGCCCAGGGCTGGTTCGTCGAGGCGCCGACCAAGGCGATCAGCCGCTATGCCGGGCGGGGCGGGATCGAGCTGATCCTGGGTTTCGTGGCATTCACGATCGGCGGCGCCGGGACGATCTCGGGGCTCTTCTTCGTCGCGGTCGGGCTGATCGCCGGCGGTGCGGTCTCGATCGCAATCTCCCAGGCGATGCCCGCCCGCACGAAGGAAGGTGCGCTGATCGACGCCCAGCTCAAGGCCTACCGGCGGACGCTCGAGGCGACGATGGCCCAGGCACGCTCGATGGACGAGGTCGTGGCCACGGCCAAGCTCGACTGGCTCGACACGCCGGACCGGGCCGTGGTCTGGGGGGTGGCGCTCGACCTGAACCAGGACGTCCAGGCCGTGCTCGGGCGAACTGTCGAGGATGCGCAGCGAGGCGTCGGCGCATCCGGTGCGTACTTCCCGATCTGGTACGGCTCAAGCGCCTTGGGCGGGGGCTTTGGCGGGAGCCCTGGTGGAGCTGGGCCTGCTGCGTCGATCTTCTCGAGCGGGGGCATCCCCGACGTCGGCGGGATGATGGCCGCCCTGGGCACGATCGGCAACTCGCCTTCGTCATCGGGCAGTGGCGGCTCGGGCGGCGGGTTTGGCGGCGGCGGCTCGGGCGGTGGCGGAGGCGGTGCCGGGGGCGGCTTCTAGCGGGCCCTCCCCCGCGTGTCGGACGCGGGCCTCCCGTACACTGCGGGCATGGGTGCAGTTGAAACGATGGAAGTCTTCTTCGAGCTCCTCAACGCGGGCGATCGCGAGGGTGCCGTGGCCTTGATGGACGAAAAGACCGAGATGCGTGTGCACGTCGGCGACAGCGTCCAGACGCTGCGCGGCGTCGAGCGCGTCGGCGGCTGGTTCCTGCGCAGCGATCGGGGCCTGAAGATGATCCCCGGCGAGGTACGCGATACCGGCAACACCTACGAGGCGGACATCCTCGTGGTCCGCCCCGGTGCGACCTCGCAGCACCTCGACGCCACCTTCCGGGTCGAGGCCGGCAAGATCACCTCGATCAACCTCGCACCGCGCTAGCCCTCGGGTCGGCTCAGGACGGCGAAGGCTTCGGGGAGGCTCCGCTGACCTCGTTGCTGGGGGCGGCGCTCGGGATCGTGATCTTGTCGCCGGGCTTGATGTTGTTGGCGTTCTTGATCTGCGGGTTCGCGGCCAGCAGCGCAGCGGTCGTCACGCCGAAGTGCTTGGCGATCTTGGTGATCGTGTCGCCCGAGACGACCGTGTAGCTATGGGGCGACGGAGCCGAGGCCGATGAGGCCGACGGGCCTGTCGAGGGCAGCTCGCTGTCGGTTGGTGCGACCGAGCCCGAGGGCGTCGGGACGCCGGACGAGCCGCCGAGGTTGAGCAGGAAGGGCAGCGAGAAGATCACGACGGCCGCGATCACGAGGGCGCCGAGCGCCAGCAGGCCGCGCGGGATCGCGGGCATCCCCACCCGTGTCTTGAGCGTGGGATAGGCCTCGTTCCGGCGCGATCGCTCCCACGCCGGCCGGCCTTCGCGGCCCACGGCCGGCGGCCGGCGCGAGACCTGGTTGGCTCGGCGGCCGGGCGATGCGACCGCGCTGGCCACCGGTCGCACCGGCTCGACCTCGTCATCGTCGTCGAGGTGCCCGGCGGCCGGCGCCTGGCCAGCAGGCGCCCCGCGCGCATGCCGGGCGGCACGATCCGCCTCGAGCGATCGGTCGAGGTCATCCAGCTCGGGATCGTCGGCCGGGGCCGAACGGGCCTCGTTCAGCCAGCGTGACCCGGCCAAACCGGCCGCTGCCGTACCGGCATCCGCGGCGGAGCCACCGCGTCCGGCTCCGGAACCGCCTGCCGCGCTGCCACCCGTTGCCCGGCCACCGGCCAGGAATGGCGGCGCCTCGGCGTCATCGGGCTCACCCTCGGCGCCCGCCGCCCACGCGGGTGGAGCGGCCCAGTCGCGGCCCCTGGGCCGCGGCGGAACGACGGCGCGAGGCGCATCGGCTGAGGCGGCCGGGTC
>JBEPUS010000192.1:0-4965 GCA_041691435.1 Chloroflexota bacterium | reverse complement strand
ACTCGGCGAGGAAGCCCCAGATCAGGTCGTTGTTCTCGTTGCTGAACGTGAAGTACGAGCCGCCGAGGTCGGGCATCCCGAGGCGCCCGACGAGCATCTCGACCGAGTCGGTTACCGCTCCGAGCGGACCCTGGACCGTGACCGGCGTGGACGGATCGCTGGCCAGCAGGTCGCGCAGCCGGCGCAGCTCGTCCGGGTCGTTCCAGTCCATCCACATCCCGAGCCGGATCGACTGCTCCGTCTGCCGGGCGGCAAACGTCAGGACACGCTGCTTGCACAGGCCAACGAACTCGGCGATCCCGTACGCCTCGATATCGCGCTTGTTGGCCAGGCCCAGGTCGCGCTCGACGTTGACCTCCACCCACAGGCCCTGGCAATCGAACCCATTCTGGTAGCGCTGGTCATGGCCGAGCATGGCTCGAAAGCGCTGGAAGAGGTCCTTGTACGTGCGGCCCCAGGCGTGATGGACGCCCATCGGGTTGTTGGCCGTGATCGGTCCGTCCAGGAAGCTCCAGCGCGGACCACCGGCGTTCTGGGCCCGCAACCGGGCAAACGTCCGCCGATCACGCCAACGGGCCAGCATCTCGTGCTCGGCGCCGATGAGATCGGGCTTGGCGGTGACGGGTCGAAACATCGGACCTCGGTTGATCGTCTGGAACCTCGCCCTCACCGAACGCTGCTGGGCGAGCCCCTGACGGCGGACAAGAGGAGGTCCGAGTATCCTACCCGCGATGCAGCCCCCGGAGGTAGCGCGACCGCGCTCGCGCCAGCAGTCGGCCTTCGTGGCGGCGTTCCTGTCGTTGATCTTTCCGGGCCTCGGCCACGCCTACGCCCGCGCCTGGACGCGGGCGATCGGCTTCGCCGCGCCCCCGCTCCTACTGGTCGCCCTGCTCCTCGGCATCCTCCTCAAGATGGGCCCGCTCGACACCGCGGTCCTGATCTTCGCGAACCTCGGCCTGGTCCTCGTGGCCAACGTGGTCGCCCTCATCTACCGGGCGGTCGTGGCGGTCGACGCCTATCGGGTCATCGCCTTCATCAATGCCCAGGCGGAGAGCGACGGGCGGCTCGGCCGCCGGGCGATCCGCTTGAACCCGCTGTCGGTCGCCGGGCTGGCGGCGGTCTGCCTGGTGATCGCCGGCGCCCATGTCGTCGTCGCCGAGTACGGCGGCGGCGTCCAGTCCTATGTCGCGTGCATCCAGGACCCGGACTGCGATACGTCCGTGGGCAGCACGCCGAATCCCAGCGACGCCCCGATCAGCACCGACTCCCCCACCCCGACCCTGTCCCTGCCGCCGGTCGGCACGGCCCTGCCCTCGACCTCCCCCGTGCCGACCTGGAACGGCACTGACCGGCTCAACATCCTGCTCCTGGGCGTCGACCAGCGGGCTGGCGACTCGACGTTCAACACCGACACGATGATCGTCGTCTCGATCGACCCGGTCACGAAGAACGTGGCGCTCTTCAGCATTCCCCGGGACACCGTCGACGTGCCCCTGCCGGCCTCCGCCCAGGGCGTCTTCGGATCGGTCTACCGGGGCAAGATCAACAGCCTCTGGACGAATGCCCGGAACCGGCCCGACGCGTTTCCGGGGACGGGCAACGCCCGCGGCTTCAACGCCCTCAAGGAAACCCTCGGCACGCTCTACCACCTGGACATCCAGTACTACGTGATGGTCAACTTCCAGGGCTTCAAGAAGGTCGTCGATACCCTCGGCGGAGTGACGATCGACGTCCAGAATCCGGTCGTCGACGATCGCTACCCGGCCGATAACGGGACCGACCTGCGGGTCTACATCCCGGCCGGGGTCCAGCACATGACCGGGGCCCAGGCGCTCGTCTACGCCCGCTCGCGGCACGGTTCGAACGACTTCGATCGGGCCTCCCGCCAGCAGCGGGTGATCCTCTCGATCCGCCAGCAGGCCGACCCCCAGACCGTGCTGGCCAACCTGTCGCCCCTCCTGGATGTGCTGAAGTTGTCCTTCAAGACGGACATCCCGATCACCACCAACGTGCTGCCTGAGCTGATCCAGCTCTCGAGCCAGGTCAACACCGCGAACATCCGCTCGTACGTCTTCTCGCCGCCACGCTTCGGCACCGAAGGCTCGCCCAACGGGATCTACAGCATCGAGCCGAACGTGGCCCTGATCCGGAGCACCGTTGCCAACGCGTTCAAGATCGACCCGAAGCTCGAGCAGCTGCGCGAGGCGGTCTCAGCCGAGGACGGCACGATCTGGGTGGTGAACGGCTCGGGCAAGAGCGGCCAGGCCAACACCCTGGTGGCCTACCTCGAGTACGAGGGCCTGACCGCCATCGCCCAGACCCAGCACCCGCCGAATCTCCTTGCGAAGACCCAGATCAAGGTCTACAACGGCCGGCAGGACGAGCTCCCAGCGACGGTGGCCCTGCTCGAGAAGGTCTTTGGCGTGCAGGCCGTCCTGGTCAACGATCCGAGCGTGACCGTCGACATCATCGTGACCACGGGCAAGGCCACCGCGACCCTGACCCCGCCGCCGGGACCCTGAGCCGGGACGCTGAGCCCGAACGCTACTTGGGGATCGCGACCAGGCGCCGCGACCCTCAGGCGGACTCGCCGATTGGGGTCAGCCAGTGCCGGAACTCCGGCAGGCGGCCACGGACGGCATCGAAGTAGCGCGCCGAGATCGCCCGGCCGATCGGCCCGACGGCACCCGAGCCCACCGCCCGGTGGTCGACCTCGATGACCGGTGAGACCTGGACGCCCGTCCCGCACAGGAAGATCTCGTCGGCGATGTACAGCTCGGAGCGGTCGATGGAGCGGACCTCGACCGGCAGGCCCTCCGCCTTGCACAGCTCGATCATCGCCTTGCGGGTGATCCCCTCGAGGATGTCGTCGTACACCGGCGGGGTGAGGACGACGCCATCGCGGACGACGAACATGTTGGCCGCCGAGGCTTCCGAGGCATGGCCCCCGGCGGTCAGCACGATCGCCTCGTCGAAGCCGTTCATCTCGGCCTCTGACTTCTGGAACGCCATGTTCACGTAGCCACCGGTGATCTTGCCTCGCGCCGGGAGCGCCTCGTCCGCGTTGCGCCGCCACGAGGAGGTCATCACCCGGATGCCCTTCTCGGTCTCGACGTAGTTGCCGAACGGCAGGGCAACGACGCACAGGTCGTGGTCAAGGTGATGGAGGCGGACGCCAATCGCCCGGGTCGACTTGTAGAAGGAGGGCCGGATGTAGATGTCCTCGCGGAAGCCATTCCGGCGGACCACCTCGGAGATGATCCCGACGAGCTCGTCGACCGGGGGCGCGGGTTCCATCATCATGATCCGGCATGAGTTCCGGATCCGCTCGGCGTGCTCGGGCAGGAAGAGCCCGTAGAGCTGGCCCTGGTCCGCGTTCCAGTACGCCCGGATGCCCTCGAAGACGGCCGTCCCGTACATGAAGGCGTGGGTCATGATGCTGATCTTCGCGTCGCGCATCGGCACGTAGCCGCCCTGGAAGTAGCAGGTCAGCGAGTCGAGGTCGACCTCGGCGGGCGCGGCTGCGGGGCGGACCACAGGGGCTGCCTGGACTGGGCGGGCCTGGGTGGGCTTGTCGGTGAGCATCGCTGCGGCTCCTGTCCTGGCGCCCCCAAGGGCTCCCAAACGGTTCGCGTACCCAAACGGTTCGAGGCCGCATCATACCAGCGGCCTCCGGGCGGTCCCGCCGGAGCGCAGCGACCAGGCCGACTCAGGCGGCGATCAGGCCGGACAGGCTGGCGACGACCAGGCCGAGCTGGGCGAGGTAGAACGCCCCGCCCACGAGGAGCCGCCGGCCGGCGAGCCGGCCGCTGCGGATCATCGGCAGGAAGATGAGAGCCGTCGAGACGAGGGCGACGCCGGCCGACGCAAAGGCAACCCACGAGCCACTGCCCACCGACCACTCGCCCGACGCGAAAACGAGGGCGATCGACGTCGGGATCGCGGCCTGGAAGACCATCGCCCCGGTGATGTTGCCCAGTGCCAGGGTGTCCTTGCCGCGCCGGATCCAGATGACGCTGTTGAGCTTCTCGGGCAGCTCGGTGGCAATCGGGGCAATCACCAGGCTCAGAAGCGTCTCGTCGAGGCCAACCGCGCGGGCCAGCGTTTCCACGGCGCCCACGAAGACCACCGCACCGCCGATGATCGCCGCCAGGGCCACGAGCAGCTGCACGACCACGATTCGCACCCGGGGCGGCGCCGGCGCCGGCCGGCCGGCCGGATCCAGGCGTCCAAAGCGCAGTGGTGCAAGGTCAGCCGGGGCCTCGCTGGCTTCGGCCTGGAGATGGCCGCGGACATACCAGGCGTAGGCGCCGATCAGGACCACGGCCGCCAGCCAGCGCGGCGGGGCGAGATCGGCCGGCAGGAACGCGATCATGATCGCGAAGCCGTAGGTCAGCCCGAATACGCGCAGGTCGTGGCCGAGGACCACCGGGTCCACCGCCAGGTCCGCCGGTCCCCCACCCCGTCGCACCCGGGTGACGACGGCCAGTCCCGTCACGAACATCGCCAGGGTGGCGAGCATGAACGGGGCGCCCAGGATGGCCCCGATGCCAACCGCATCGGAGTGCGTGCCCGCCCCGAAGACGATCGCCACCAGCGGGATCATCGTCTCCGGCAGCGCCGTGCCGACGGCCGCCAGGACCGAGCCCACGGCGCCCTCGGCCAGGCCGAACAGGTGGCCGAACCACTCGATCGCATTGGTGAACAGCTCGGCGCCGAGCAGGATGACCGCGAAGGCGCCGACCAGGAGCAGCAGGGTCACCGGGCGGCCGATGACCGGATCATGCCGGGAGCTGCGGGATCAGGGCCGGAGGTGCTGCGGCGCGTAGGGCAGCAGGGCCACGTGACGGGCGCGCTTCAGGGCCACCGACAGCTCGCGCTGGTGACCGGCGCAGGTGCCGGTCTTGCGGCGCGGCTCGATCTTCGCCCGCTCCGAGAGGTAGCGGCGGAGGCGGTTGACCTCCT
>JBEPUS010000191.1:0-5005 GCA_041691435.1 Chloroflexota bacterium | reverse complement strand
GCGTTGCAGGTCTGGCCGCTGTTGTAGAAGATCCCCCAGCCGATCGCCGACGCGGCAGCCTCGATGTCTCCGGCATCGGCCAGCACGAGCTGGGGGCTCTTGCCGCCCAGCTCCAGGGTGATCGCCTTGACGTCGGTTTCGCCGACCGCCCGCAGGAGCGATCGACCAACGTCGGTGGAACCGGTGAACGCGATCTTGTCGACGCCCGGGTGGCGGGCCAGGGCGTCGCCGAGCACCGCCCCGGGCCCGGGCACCACGTTCAGGACGCCGTCGGGCAGGCCGGCGGCGGTGGCCAGCTCGGCCAGGCACAGGGCGGACAGCGGCGACTGCGAGGCGGGCTTCAGGATCACGGAGTTGCCGGCAGCCAGGGCCGCCCCGATCTTCCAGGCGGTGATGATCAAGGGATAGTTCCAGGGCACGATCGCGGCCACGACGCCGATCGGCTCGCGAGTGACGAGCGACAGCGCGTCGGGGCCGGTCGGGCCGATCTGCCCGTACGCCTTGTCGATCGTCTCGGCATACCACTGGATCGTCGTCGCACAGCTGGGCACGTCCACGCGCAGGGTGTCCCGGATCGGCTTGCCCACATCGAGGGATTCGAGCAGGGCCAGCCGCTCGAGATCCGCCCGGATGAGCTCGGCGAAGCGGAGCAGCACACGCTTGCGGTCGGCAGGCTTCTGGCCGCTCCAGCGACCATCATCAAACGCCCGGCGCGCCGCTTGCACGGCGCGATCGATGTCTTCGGCACCACCCTCGGCGACGTCGGCGATCAGGCGGCCGTCGCCGGGTCCGATATCCCGGAAGGTGCGGCCCGACGCCGCCGCCACGAAGCGCCCGTCGATGAACGCCTCCGTTGGCGGTCGAATCGTGGACGCCCGCGCCTGCCAGTCGTCGAGGGAGAGGCGGCGCAGGTCGCCCGTCATGCCGCGTACCGCCGGACGAGGGTCTCGTCGAGGACCACGCCCAGGCCGGGCCGCCCGGGGACATGGAGGATCCCGTCGCGATCGGGCCGGAGGGGCTCGGCCAGCATGAAATCGCGGCGTTCCGGCGTCCAGCCCGGCGGGTCGTAGGGGAACTCGAGGAACGGGCCGCCGCCCACGCCGGCGGCGACGTGCAGGTTGGCCAGGAGGCCGATCCCGTTGGTCCAGGTATGCGGAGTGAACCAGCGTCCCCGGGCGAGGGCGACCTCGGCGATCGTCCGGGCCCGGGTCAGGCCACCAGCCAGGACCACGTCCGGTTGATAGACGTCAAAGGCGTCCGCATCCAGCGCCGCGAGCAGCTCGCCGAATGTCCGGGTCATCTCGCCGCCGGCAATCCGCACGCCGCCGGCCGCAGCCCGCAAGGCTGCCAGCCCGCGCAGGTCGCCGCCGTCGAGCGGCTCCTCGACCCAGGTCACGTCGAACTCGGCCAGCCGCCGGCAGATTGCGGTCGCCTCGACCAGGTCGATCGAAGGGGAGCTGTCGCCGGCCATCCGCCAGCCCTGGTTCAGGTCAACCATGATCGCCATCGAATCGCCGATCGCCTGGCGGGTGGCCTCGACGGCCGCCACGCCCTCCTCCAGCCGGCGCGGATCGACCCGGATCTTCAGTGCCCGGAAGCCCTCCTCGCGCAGGCCCAGGGCCATCTCGGCGCGCTGGGCGGCGGGCAACAGCGAGCCGCACGAGGCGTAGACCGGCAAGCCGTCATGCGTCCCGCCGAAGAGGACGGCCAGCGGCAGACCGGCCGCCTGGCCGAGGACGTCCCAGAGGGCGGCCTCGAGTGGCCAGTAGCGACCGGCGTGGAAATCGATCGTCTCGAGGACCCGGACGTGCCGGGTGATCCGGCGCGGGTCCTGGCCGACGAACAGGTGGGCATACGCCTCGAAGCCGGCCATCGTGTCGCCCGAGCCGATCCCCACGATGCCGGCATCCGTCTCCACCCGAACGATCGTCGCCTCGAACGAGCGCCGCGGGACGGGATCCCAGGCAGCCGGGAACGCCGGGTCGAGTGGCAGGCGGAGCCGGTCGAGGCGAATCCCGGTGATCTTCACGGCTGCCATTGTGCGACAGTTGGCGCTCCCGAACGACGGGTTCGACTATCGTTCCGGAAGGCGCATGGAGGGGCCGCACGGGCATGGAACCGAAAGCCGGTCGAGCAGCCACCGTTGACTTCGATCACGTCAGCAAGGTGTACGGCGCCGCGACCGTCAAGGCCAGCGCCAAAGCCGGGGTTGCTGCTCCCGGCGCGGTCAACGACCTGTCCCTGTCCGTCCCGGCGGGCAAGATCTGCGTGCTCGTTGGCCCGTCCGGCTGCGGCAAGACCACCTCGCTCAAGATGGTCAACCGGCTGATCGAGCCGACATCCGGGCGAATCCTGCTCGACGGCGTCGATGCCGCGACGCGCGAGCTCACCGAGCTGCGCCGGGGGATCGGCTACGTGATCCAGCAAACCGGCCTCTTCCCGCACCAGACGATCCTCGAGAACGTGGGCACCGTCCCCCGCCTGCTCGGCTGGCCGGCCGCCCGGATCAGGACGCGCTCTGAAGAGCTGCTCGGACTCGTCGGGCTCGACCCGGCGAAGTACGCCCGGCGCTTCCCCAGCCAGCTCTCGGGTGGCGAGCGCCAGCGCGTCGGGGTCGCCCGGGCGCTGGCCGCGGATCCGCCGATCATGCTGATGGACGAACCCTTCGGCGCCGTCGACCCGATCGTCCGTGAGCGCCTCCAGGACGAGTTCCTGCGCCTCCAGGAAGAGCTCGCCAAGACGATCCTGTTCGTCACCCACGACATCGACGAGGCCATCAAGATGGGCGACCTCGTCGCGGTCTTCCAGCTGGGCGGCAAGGTTGCCCAGTTCGGGACGCCGTCCGAGCTGCTGGCCAGCCCGGCCTCCGACTTCGTGGCCCGTTTCGTGGGCGCCGACCGGGGATTGAAGCGACTGGCCCTGAGCCGGGTGAGCGACCTGACGCTGCGCCCAGCGCATACGGCGGCGATCGGCTCCGACGCCGGCGAAGCTCGCAGCAAGGGGCTCGATGCATCGTTCCGGTTCGTCCTGGTGGTCGACGCCGCCGACCGCCCTGTGGGCTGGGTCGACGCCCAGCACCTGCCCGCCTCTGGCCCGCTGACCGAGGCGATGGCCAACGCCACCTCGCCTGCGATGAACAAGCGAACCACCCTGAAGGACGCCCTGTCGATGCTCCTCGATGCTGACGTCCAGGTGGGGATCGTCACGGATCGGACGGGCGCGGTCCAGGGCCTGGTGACCGTGGACATGATCGCCGAGCGGATGCGCGCCGGGCACAAGGCGCCGTCCTACCTCGTCGATTCGACCGAGCCGGTCGAATCGGCCGGCCTGGCTCCGGCCGATGACGGCGCCCCGCTGGCGGCTCCGGGGGCCTGACCGATGCCGCCCGGCACGCAGATCTTTGACGCCAGCTGGGTGCTGGCCCATCTCGGCCAGATCGCCGAGCGGATTGGGCAGCATCTCGAGCTGACGATCCTGCCGGTCGGGATCGGCTTCGTAATCGCCCTGGTCCTCTCGATCTGGGCGGTCCGCCAGCCGATCGTGTACGGACCGATCACGCTCGTGACGGGCGTCATCTACACGATCCCCAGCCTGGCGGCCTTCGCCGTCCTCATCCCGATCACCGGCCTGTCGCTCGTGTCGGCGCTGATTCCGCTCGTCAGCTACACCCTGCTCATCCTCGTGCGCAGCATCGTCGCCGGGTTCCGGGGGGTTCCCGCCGAGGTCCTCGAGGCCGCGGAGGGAATGGGCTACACGAGCACCCAGCGGCTCCTGCGGGTCGAGTTCCCGCTCGCCGTGCCGATGATGATCACGGGCCTGCGCCTGGCTACGGTCACCGCGATCGGCCTGGCGGTCATCGCGGCGATCATCGGCGGTGACACGTTCGGCGGCCTCGGCCAGCTGATCAGCGAGGGCCTCCAGACCTTCTTCCCAACCAAGTACCTGCTCGGGGCGTTCCTGTCGATCGTCCTCGCGTTCGCCGCCGATTTCCTCTTCGTCCGCCTCGAGCACCTGATCACCCCGTGGGCGCGCAAGCAGGGCCGGACCGACTGATGGACGTGATCAACTGGTTCCTCGACCCGGCCAACTGGGCCGGTCAATCGGGGATCCCCAGCCGCCTCCTTGAGCACGTCTCCCTGTGCGGAGCCTCGCTCCTGGCCGCGGCCCTGATCGGGCTGCCGATCGGCATGTACATCGGCCACACCGGCCGGTTCGCCAACGTCGTGATCAACATTGCCAACATCGGCCGGGCCATCCCGTCATACGCAGTGATCATCATCGTCCTGCCGTTCTCGCTCCAGCTCTCGCCCGACCTGGGCTTGAACATCATCCCGACCTTCGTGGCAATGACCCTCCTGGCGATCCCGCCGATCCTCGTGACGACCTACGCCGGGATCCGCGAGGTGGACCCTGACCTGGTGGAGGCAGCCCGCGGGATGGGCCTCCGGGAGGCCCAGATCCTGACCCGCCTCGAGGTCCCGCTGGCCACCCCGGTGATCGTGGGCGGCTTCCGGACGGCGACCCTCCAGGTGATCGCCACGGCCACGATCGGGGCCATCCTGGGTGGCGGCGGTCTCGGCCGGTTCGTGGTGGACGGCTTCCACAACCCGGGGCTGCCGGCCCAGCTCTACGGCGGCGTGATCCTGGTCGCCGGCCTCGCGATCGGAATGGACCTGCTGCTCGCGGCCGTCCAGCGCTGGATCACCCCCCGTGCCCTGCGCGGTGAGCTGGGCGGTGGGTCGAACGGCAACGCCCAGGGCCTCTCGCCGGCCGCCCCGGCAACGGCCGCCGGGGCGGTCTCCACACCGGGCTGATCCAGGGCCCAGCACCTGGCGAACGCATTGATAGGCGCCTTCTGTGGGCGCTGGTATGGTACGCGGACCGTTGCGACGTTCCAGGACAACGGATCGTGGAGGAAGGAGAAACCCAACATGCGGACGAACCGCTTGCTGGCCCTCGGGGCGGCGATGCTGGTGCTGTTCAGCGCCTGCTCGTCGGGTGGGGG
>JBEPUS010000190.1:0-5031 GCA_041691435.1 Chloroflexota bacterium | reverse complement strand
ACCCAGGACCAATCGCTTAAAAGGCGACTGCTCTAACCGCTGAGCTAACGGCCCCTGGGGCGAGTCTAGCATCGGGTTTGGAGGCACTCTGGACCATCAACCGGGCCTGCTCGACCGACGCGTCGGAGCCGGTTCCAACGACTTCGGGCCGCCCTTGCTACGATCGAGCGGTGACCGACTTCTACACGATCGACCGGGCCAACGAGCGCCTCGAGGCACTGGAGCCCATCCTCGCCCAGCTCCGCGCCCAGCGTGACGAGCTGCGCGAGCTGAAGGCCGCGTTCGACGCTACCGAGACCGGTCCCGAGCACGAGCGGCTGCGCCTGCGGATGCAGGGCGTGATCGACCAGATGCAGGCCGGGGTCGTGCGCATCGACGGCTGGAAGGTCATGCTCCGCGATATCGAGTCGGGCCTGGTGGACTTTCCGGCGCTCGTTGCGGGCCGCCAGGTCTGGCTCTGCTGGCGGCTCGGCGAGGCCGACGTCGCCTGGTGGCACGAGCTCGAGACCGGCGTTGCCGGTCGCCAGCCCCTGATCGAGCTGAGGTAGCCGCCGATGAGCTTTCCGCCTGCCGTTCCGTCCATCGAGCCGGCCGAGGCCGAGCGCCGGCTCCGCGAAGGCGAGCCCGACGGCCGAGCACCGCTGCTGGTTGACGTCCGGAACATGGCTGAGTTCGTCGAGACCCGGATTGCCGGGGCGCGCTTCATCCCGCTCCCCGAATTCGCGGCACGTTTCGAGGAGCTGCCCCGCGACCGGCCGCTCTTCCTCTTCTGCCGCTCAGGCTCGCGCTCTGCAGCCGCGACGGCGCACCTCGTCCGACAGGGCTGGACCGACGTCGCCAACGTGACCGGCGGCCTGATCGCCTGGCAATGGGCGCAGCTGCCGTTGGTCGAAGGCCCGCTCGAACCCGGCGAAGGCAGCTAGCCCGAAGGTTGCTCGGCCGGTGTCCGGGGGCGGCCGAGCCGAATTGCGGCGGCCGTCGCAAGGCGAGAGGCCCCCGACAGGCGGCGAAACCCGCCGCGGCCCGATCCCGCCTGGTTGGGTGACAAATTCCAGCCAGGACGGCGGTATGGTCGGTCGGAAGCGCCAGATTCGGTCGCGGGGCGCCAGGCCGAGGTCGATTCGTGCACGAGCTGGGTGGCTCAGCCACCGATTCGGGCTCGGTCGGGCCGAGTTTCGACCATGGCGCCGTCCCGACTGGAATTTGTCAATTCGGGGCGAGCCACGAGGCACCACCACGAACACCGGGCCACGAACCGCGGGCCTCGCCCAGAACGAGGCTACCGCCGGCGGCGGCGCAGGCGGTTGAAGATCTCCCGGGTCCGCTCCTTGTGAGCGAACGCCCAGCCGATCAGGATCAGCAGGATGAAGTCGACCGTGCCGGCTCCCGCGGCGCTCAGGTAGCCGAGCTGCTGCCCGACGTCGCCGTCGATCTTGAGGGCGGGGATCGTGGCGCCGATCAATCCGAGGGCGAAGAACGGCGGCTGCGGCGCCAGGTTCGCCCGGGCGCTGGCCGTGATCACGCCATTCGAGGTCGTCCCGCCGACGAGGAAGGCCTCGGAGCCGCTGGCAATCCCGGCCGCGCCGGCCAGGCCGCCCGAGGTCGCCGGTAGGTCCGTCTGGCTCAGGTGCAGCCAGCCAGTGATGTTGCCGCTGGCATCGGGCGTGGTCCAGTAGACCTCCGTCCGCGGCGATGTGCCGTCCGTGCCACCGACGAGGTAGATCACACCGTTCGACGTGAATCCGGCTGCCTTGGTCCGCGGGCCGGGCAGGTTCGTGTTGCCCGTTCCGGTGCCCCACTTCTGGACCAGGAGCGGGTTCGGGGGCGCGGTGGTCCCGGGTGCCGGGGAAGCCGACACGGTGGCCGTGCCCAGGTCGCCGCGCAGAACCGTCGCGGTGGGACCCGTCGCGTCACGCCCGCCGTACACGAACAGCTCGCTGCCGATGACCGTCCCGTTCGCCTCGCTGCGCGGCTGGGGCAGGGGCGCCTGGGCAACCCATGGCCCAAGCCTGCCGGTCGAGTCGGACGTCGCCTTCCAGACCGTGGTCGTGGGTCCGGTCCCATCCGATCCGCCGAGCAGGATCAGTCCGTCCGAGGCGGCCACCAGCGTCGCCGACATGCGCGGCTCCGGGAGCTTCAGCGCCGTGTTCTCGGCGTATGGGCTGAAGGCGCCGCTCGTCGCGTCCTGCGTCGCGACGTAGACCGTCGAGGTGGGCTTGCCGTCGGCGCCGGCTCCACCGATCACGTAGATCGCGCTGTTGAGGAAGATCGTGGCTGCATCGGCACGCGGCGCCGGCAGGTTCTGGGCCTTCTGCCACGGACCGAAGTTGCCGGTGAAGAGCGGCGTCTGGTAGGTGTCGGCCGACGCCGTCGTGCCGTCCGAGCCACCGATGTAGATCAGGTTGGTGCCCGCCTGGACCACGGCGCCGTCGGTCCGCGGGCCGGGCAGCGCCAGCTGGCTGGGTGAGGGGAACCAGGGCAGGGGTGCGCCGGCGGGCGCCGGACAGGGCAGGCTGAGGTTGCTGGGCGGGCAGAAGTTGATCGGCGAGATCACGTTGACGCCGACATCGATCGTCGAGAAGACCGTGAAGTAGTACGCCCGGTCGGGGATGTACCCGAGCAGCATGATGATCACGACGAACCAGAAGGCTGCCTTGAGCGATGCCCAGGTCCAGCCGTCACTGTCGAGCAGCCCGAAGAGGACCCGCTTGTGGCCTGTGCCGCCCGCGCTGATCGTCTGACCCGCCATCGTCCTCCATCCCATGCGCTGGCCGGTGGGGCCGCCGCGCTGCCTACTTGACCGTGAGCGTGCCTGTCATGTTCGGATGCACCGCGCAGTGGAACGCGTACGCCCCGGCGGGCAGCGCCGGCACGCTGTAGTCCTGGGTCGCCGGTCCGTTGAAGATCGCCCCCGTGAAGACGGCCTTGCCGGTCGAGTCGACGATCACCACGTTGTGGGGCACCGACGCATCCTGGTTGTTGAACTGGAGGTCGAAGGCTGCATTGGCCGGGGCCGACAACGTGGTCTCCGTGAAGGCGATGTTCGAGGCGTCGAGCTTGACGACCGTCGCGCCGGGCGCCGGCGTCGCAGCCGGGGCGCCGCTCGCCGCGGGCGAGCTGGTGAGGGCCGAGCTCCAGCAGTCGGGCACGGGCGTGGCCCCGGGCGCCGGCGCGAAGTTCGGATCGCGCCAGCCCACGGCGGTCTCGGGCTTGCCCGACGAATCGAGGATCGGCTCGTTCGTGCTGTTGTCGCGAATCGTGTAGGTCAGCGTGTTCGGCGCGCGGATGAAGTCGATCAGGTTCTGGATCTGGACGTAGTTGAGCGGCCCGCCGTTGGTGTCCGCCCAGACCGGCATCACGCTGGTTGGATTGCCGCACACGTAGCGCCCGCCGACGGTCAGCACGCTCATGATGTACTGCGGGTTGAGGTGGACGTAGAGCTTGGCCTGGTCGTTGAGCACCGGGCCGATGCCACCCTGGCCAGCGGCGCCGTGGCAGCGGGCGCAGTTGGCCTCGAACAGGTTGTAGCCGGCCTCGACCGACGTCACCTGCTGGGCCGCGACTTCCTTGGTCTCGCGCGACGAGTTGGCGATCCCCGGAAAGCCCAGGTCGTAGAAGTAGTAGAGGATCACGAAGACCACCACGAACAGGGTCGCCAGGAACCCGACCCAGCGCGCGCTCGAGCTCTGGCGGACGATCGACGCGGCCCGTTCGGGCGTCAGCGCCATCTGGTGAGCGGAGACGGGCGCCGAGAACCGCTCCACCGGCGCAGGCAGGCTCTCGGGCCGAGTGGCGGGCAGGCGCTCCTCCGGCCCCTGGCCGGGCGGGCGGGTCATGCGGCGCCTCGTTGCTGACGGGTCACGATCACAGGCAACCGGTCGGCGCCAGCGGCGGAATGAGTCCGGGCTGGCCGAGTGCGATCGGCAACGGCCCGAGCGTGATCTTCAGCGTGTCGACGGACAGTGCGCCGCTGCCATCGACCACGACGGAGAAGCGGTCCATGCTCCGCGGCGCCGGCCCGTACTGGGCGCCGAGCGCCTTGATCCCCAGCCGGTCGTAGCGCGAGCCGTGGCAGGGACATTCGAACCAGAAGTTCTTCAGGCACGGGTTGGGCTTGCAGCCCAGGTGCGGGCAGCGCTGGTAGAGAGCCCGGACGTTGACGTCGGTGCCCTCGCCCGTCGCGTCGGCGCCGGCCACGAACTCCTGGCGGGACGTGTCGATCAGCATCACATAGGCCTTGGCCGCGCTGTAGTAGGCGGGGAAGCCCTTGCTGATCGGCAGGCTCGAGTTCTGGGCCTTGACGTCCGAGTACGTACCGATCAGGACCTTGCTCTTGTTGCCGGTCGCGATCGCCGGCCAGATGAAGCCGATCGTGCCGGCGGTCAGCTCGGCAATGAACAGGGTCAGGCCGACGCCCAGCGCTGTGCGCAGCACCTGGCGGCGCGAGACGCCCTGGACCTGCTCCTTGCGGAGGGCCTTGATGGCCTCCTTCGAGAGAGCTTGTGGCCGCCCGGCCGGTTCGACCTGGTAGTTGCTCATGAGCGTGCCTCGGGATGTTCGCTCACAGGCTGAAATGCAGCCCGTCGGTGTTGATGTAGGGGATGACGAATGCGTAGCCGGGGCCCCGGAAGAAGATCCCCACGAACGTGACGATCAGGCCCAGGGCGCAGAACATGCTGAACAGGACAACCGCTGTCTTGCGCTGCGACGGCCGCGTGGCGGTCAGGTTGCCCCGGTCGATGTAGGGAATGAGCGCAGCGCCAACCAATACGAAGGTGGGCACCAGCACGCCGGCCACGGTCGGGTGGAAATACGACAGGAGCTCCTGCAGGCCCAGGAAATACCAGGGCGCCTTGGCCACGGCGGGGGTGACGTTCGAGTTGGCCAGGGCCTCGAGCGGGGCGTTCACGAAGAGGCCCATCATCAGCAGGAAGATGCTCATGAGGGCGCCGGCGAGGAACTCGATCGACAGCAGGTGCGGCCAGGTCATGACCGTGTCGTCCGGTTCCTTCTGGACGCGGACGACGGCAT
>JBEPUS010000189.1:0-5092 GCA_041691435.1 Chloroflexota bacterium | reverse complement strand
GGCTCATCCTGTAGAGCAGGTTCGTGCCGTCGATCAGCAGGCGCTCCACGCCCAGCAGGGGATCGTGGCGCGCGCTTTCGGCGGGACGGTTCATGCCGGCCATCGTGACATGCCCAGGGGCGATCGTCGCCCGGCGAGACGACAGCGACGGCCTGTAGGCTTCGTGGGTGCTCCTCCTCGTCGACCTTGATGGCGTCGTCTACCGCGGCAGCGAGGCGATTCCCGGCATTGCCGAGCTCCTCAGCCGGCGAGCTGAGGCGGGCGACGACGTGGTCTACGTCACGAACAACTCGATGTGGTATCGAGCGGACTACGTCGAGCGGCTGGCCGGGCTGGGCGCGCCCGTCTCGGCCGAGCGGGTCGTCAGCTCACCCCGGGCCACCGCCCTCTACCTCCGCGAGGTCGACCCGGGCCTGGAACGCGTCCTGGCCCTGGGTGGCCCCGGGCTCGGCCGGGAGCTGGCCGATGTCGGCTTCCTGGTCGTCATGGCGGGGGATGCCGCCGAACGGGTGATCCGCGATGGCGTCGATCGCTTCGAGGCAAGCGGCCGGCCGGGCGCAGTGGTCGTGGGCCTTGACCCGGACCTCAGCTGGGAGCGCCTGGCCGTCGCATCGAGCTCGATTCGAGCCGGCGCCCGGTTCATTGCCACGAACCGCGATCCGATCTACCCAACAGAGCGTGGCCTGATGCCCGGCTCCGGGGCCGTGGTCGCGGCGGTCGAGGCAGCCAGTGGGGTCAGCCCCGTCTCGATTGGCAAGCCCGGGCCGCTGCTCCTGGAGGAAGCGGCCCGGGTGGTGGACGCCGACCCGCGCGACGCCGTGATGATCGGCGATGGGATCCAGACCGACCTGGCCGCCGCCCGGGCGGTTGGTGCTCGCTGCATCCTGATGCTCACCGGGGTCTCCAGCCGGGCGGAGGTCGAAGCGCTCAAGGGCAGCGCCGCCCCGGATGCGATCGCCGCGGATGCCGCCGAGCTCGATGTCGCGCTCGCGCGGTTGCGCGCGGCGTCGCGACCGTGAGCGCCGCCTAGGCGGCGCCGCCCAGCTCCGGGATGACCGCGGCCCAGCGATCGAAGGCGGCGCGCAGCGGCTCGATCGTTGGCGCATCGGCAAATGCGGCATCGAGGGCGTGGCGGTCGATCGACCAGAGCTCGGGCATGCTCAAGCCGATCGCCTCGACGGCACCGACATATTCCTCGGACAGGAGGATGTCCGAAACGGTGCTGTCGTCGGTCGACAGGCTGACCGGCACGCCGGCCCGGTAGAGCCGGGCGAGGGGGTGAGCGGCAACGGAGGACACAATCCCGGCCTGCACGTTGCTGGTGGGGCAGAGGTCCAGGGTCACCTGCCGGTCCGCCAGCTCGGCCATCAAGCCAGGGTCGTCGACGGCCCCCGGACCATGTGCGATGCGCTCAGGATCCAGGGCCAGGGCCCGGCGGACCTGGTTCGCGCCGCCCCACTCGCCGGCGTGGATCGTGATTCGCAGCCCGCCGGCCCGCGCCGCGGCGAAAGCCGTGGAGAAGCGCAGCGGGTCCGGCCAGGCCTCCTCGGCCCCGGCCAGGTCCCAGCCGGTCAGGCCCTGGTCGCGGAACAGGGCGGCCGTCTCGGCGAGCCGGACGGTGGAATCCGGATCGTGGCTGCGCAGCGCCGTGCAGATGAGCCGGACCGTCGTCCCCGTTCGGACGGCGGCATCGTGAGCACCGCGGCAAACCGCCGAGATCCCTTCGCTCAGCGAGAGCCCACGGCGGAGGTGGAGCGCCGGCCCCCAGCGGATCTCGAGGTAACGCACGTTGTCGGCCGCCTTGGCCTCGACCAGCTCAACGGTCGCTCGCTCGAGCGCCTCTGCATCCTGGAGGAGGGCGATCGGCAGGTCGAAGCGCGTCAGCAGCTCAGCCTGCGACGCCATCCGCGCTGGTCCGACCAGCGCCCGGAACATCGCGGCATAGGTCGTGGGCGCATCGACACCCCGGCTCCGGGCGAGCTCGAGCGCCGTCTCCACGCGCAGCGAGCCGTCGAGATGCAGGTGCAGCTCGGCCTTGGGCATGGCCGCCGCCAGGCGTCGAAGGACCGCCGAATCCGCTCGGGCCAGCCCAGTCGATGAGATCACCGGGCGATGCTACGCTCAGGCCATGACCACCGTCCCGGTGACCGGCTCGCCCTCGTGATTCCGACACCCGACCCGGCCGGACCCCAGGAGCCGCCGCCGTCGCCTGCCCTCCGCCGGCTGGCCCGGATCGGCTGGATCGGCGCCGCGCTCGTCCTCAGCCTCGGGGCCGCGGGGATCGCCAGCGCGATGAGCCATTCGCCGGCCGACGGCAGCCGGCCGGAGCTCACCTGGGCCGCCGATGTGGCCGTCGGCCCAGGGCTGGCGGCGGCGTCGACCGACCTGGCCAACCTGACAGGGGAGGTCAACCAGCTGGGCGACTTCGGTCGGAACGCGATCGCCGACCTGGTCAACCGGGATACCGCCCGCCTGAACGCGGATATCTCGAGTGGCACGACCGCCGTCGCCAGGATCTCGGCCGATACCGCCGCGATTCGCTCGAAGCTGGTGACGCTGCCGGTGATCGGCACGGCCGACGAGACCGCGATCGGCTCGGCCCAGCGCGAGCGCTACGACGCGATCACGGTCGCCCTGTCGACCACTGCTGATCTCGAGACTTCGTGGGTGGAGCTGACAACCGGCAGCAGTGTTGCGACCGCCTTGACCAAGGACCTCGCCGATCACGACACGAATGCCGGCCAGGCGGTGAAGCTCGGCAGCGCCGCCAAGTACGCCCAGGCACGCGCCGCGCTCGGCAAGGCGAGCACGGCACTCGCGTCGGCGGCCACTCGCCGGGACGCGCTGGCCAACACCGTCGATGTCTCGATCCTGACCCAATGGATCGATCGCAACGCGGCGTTCGACGCCGCCGCAGCCAACCTCTACAAGCTCCTCGAGGCGTCGCCGCGCAAGGTGACCCCGGCAATCAGGACCGCCTTCGATGCCCTGTCGGTCGCCCGGCAGAACCTGCCACCCGACACCCGCGGGCTGGAGGTGATCCTCGACGACCTGGCCCGGGGTGGCCTGAACCAGGCGGTGATCGCGATCGAGGATGCCAAGGAGAGCCTGGCCACGGCCGTCGCCCTGATCGCCCAGGGCAGTCCGCTTCCCGGGCCCTGACCGGACGCTACACTCCCGACGTCATGGAACATGCGAATTCGAACGTGGAGGTTCGCGCCCGCAATGCAGCTTCGGATCATCACCGACCAGCCCTGGCAGGCGACTGCCGATGTCCTGGCCATCCCGGTCATCGGCGAGCCGGTCTTCGAGGGCTCCCTGGGTGAGCTCAACCGGCGCAGCGGCGGCGAGCTCGCCGAGCTGGCCACATTCGGCGAGCTGACGGCCAAGCGCTACGAGGCTGCCCTGGCCGCGTCGGGCGAGCTGCCCGCAGGCCGGCTGCTGATCGTGGGCGCCGGCGATGCGGAGACGATTACCCGGGAGATCGTCCACCGGCTCGGGGCCACGATCGAACGGCGCCTTGGCGGACGGACGGTGCACTCCCTGGCCATCTGGCTGGGCGACCTCGCCCGCCACGTCGAGGGCGGCGAAGCGGCGGTGGCCGAGCTGCTGGTCCGGGGCGTGGTCGAGGGCAGCTACGAGCCCAAGGCGATCTACCTGGCCTCGGTCGAATCCGCCCCGCCGGCCCTTGACGAGCTGATCCTCGTCGCCCCGGGCGGCGATGCCCCAGCCCTGGCCAGGGCCGCCGAGCGCGGCCAGATCATGGGCGAGGGCGCCAATGTCGCCCGAACGCTGGCCAATCGGGCCAGCAACGACGTGAGCCCGATCGTCCTGGCCGATGCGGCCCAGGAGATTGCCGCCCGCAACGGCCTGTCGATCGACGTGATCGAGCCGGCGCGTGCCGCCGAGCTGGGGATGGGCATGTTCCTGGCGGTGGGCCAGGGGAGCGACAACCCGCCCCGGATGATCGTCATGCGCTCGGGCAAGGTGGGCGAGCTCGACGCGCTCGGCCGGCACCTGGCCATCGTCGGCAAGGGCGTGTGCTTCGACTCCGGCGGCCTCTCGATCAAGCCGGCCGACCGGATGGAAGAGATGAAGATGGACAAGACCGGCGCGGCGACCGTGATCGCGGCGATCGAGACAGTCGCCCGGCTGGCCCCCGGTACACCCCTCCTGGCGCTCGCCCCGGCCGTCGAGAACATGCCCGGGCCCCATTCGACCCGACCCGGCGACATCGTCCGCGCGCTCAACGGCAAGCAGGTGGACATCACGAACACCGACGCCGAGGGCCGGCTCATCCTGGGCGATGCCCTGACCTACGCCGAGCAGCTCGGGGCCACCCACCTCGTGGATGTCGCCACCCTGACCGGGGCCGTCTCGCGGGCGCTCGGCCACCTTGTCACCGGCGCCTTTGGGACGCCCCAGCCGTGGTATGACAGCGTCATGGCCGCCGGCGACCAGGCGGGCGAGCGCTACTGGCAGATCCCGCTCATCGACGACTACGTGGCCGAGATGGACAGCTGGTACGGCGACCTCCAGAACGCCGGCTCCCCGGAGGGCTCGCTCGTCAAGAGCGGTCTCTTCCTGCGCGAGTTCCGCACGAAACCGTGGGTCCACCTCGACATCGGCGGGACGGGCTATTTCCGCAAGGCCCTGCCCTTCGCGGCCCGCGGCGCAAATGGCATCTCGCACGCAACGCTCGTCGAGCTGGCCCTCGCCGGCGCCCGGTGAACGGTCCGGGCCGGCCGCGCTGCTGACGAGCGCCGAAGGCTGGCGGAGGTGACCCCGCTCATCGCCGGTCTCGTCGTCCTGGGCCTGGCCTGGGGCGTCATCGCCGACCGGATTGCGGCCCGCTGGCCGGCCCACGAGGACGGTTCCATCCGGGCCGTGGACTGGCGGACCGTGGTGGTCCCCGTGGTCAGCGCCGTGGCCCTTGGCCTGCTCGGCGGACGCTTCCCGGATGCCGGCAGCACGATCATCTACACGCTCGTCTTCGTGGCCCTGACCCTGCTCCTGGCCACCGACCTCGACCAGCGCCTCCTGCCCGACGAGATCACCCTGCCGTTTGCCGGGCTCGCCGCGATCTACGGCC
>JBEPUS010000188.1:0-5121 GCA_041691435.1 Chloroflexota bacterium | reverse complement strand
CGGGGCCTGCCAACGTCGTTGGCCTCCTGCACGAGCGCTGAGGTGGAGCGGAGGATAGCACAAGGTCCCGTGACGACCGCTGCCGAGGACTCCACCGATCGGGACCCGTCCTCCGACCGATCGACCGTCTGGACCGGGCTGCTGATCTTCGGCGTGATCCTGGCGATCTACATCGTCAGCAACCTCGACCGGGTCGACTTCTACAACCATTTCGTGTGGCAGGCGGCGGCCTGGCTCGAGGGCCAGGCCGGGATCCATTTTCCGGTCGTGGCCAGCTCCACGTCGCCGGGCAACGCCTACTTCCAGGACGTCCAACCAATCCTCGACGCGGCCGGGAACGAGACCGGGCGGGCGCTGATCCCGTTCCCACCGCTGCCGGCCCTCGCGTTGCTGCCGTTCGTGGCCGTCTTCGGCCTGGCCACGAATGCCCAGCTGATCGCGACGTTCATCGGGGCGATCGACGTCGCGATCGCGTTCTGGATGCTCGGCCGGCTGCCGCTCGATCGGTCGGTTCGGGTCGCCACCACAATCTTCCTCGGTCTGGGAACGGTCCTCTGGTATGCCGCGGAGCTCGGCTCCACGTGGTTCCTGGCCCACGTGGTCGCGGTGGGATTGACCCTGGTCGCCATCGCCCTGGCCCTTGCCGCCGATCCCCGGGCAGCAACCGGTGATGACCATCCCGGCATCCCCGAGACGAAGGTGGGCGGCCAGCGGTTCCCTGGCCTCGATCGCCGTCAGTTCCTGGCCGGACTCCTGTTCGGCCTGGCCTGCACGTCCCGGCTCACCGTGGTCTTCGGGGCCCCGTTCTTCGTCCTCGTGGGTGGCGGCGGCTCGTGGCCACGCCGCGCCGTCGCCGCGGGCCTGGGCACGGCGATCCCGGTTGGCATCTTCCTGCTCTACAACCAGGTCTCGACCGGCCACCTCATGTCGCCCGTCTACGACTACCTCTACGGTCTCGAGTCCTACGGCTATCCCGCCCTGAACTATCACCCGGGGTGGGCCATCGAGGACCCCCGCTACCTGATCCAGAACCTGCCCCTGATGGTTGGCGGCCTGCCCGATATCCTTCCGCCGTGCCCCGACCCGAACGCCGTCCGCGGGCTTTTCGAGGCGACCTGCCCGATCATCTCGCCGAACCCGGTCGGGATGGGTCTCTTCGTGACCAGCCCCGCCTGGCTGCTGGGCTTCCTTTCGCTGCGCTGGTGGGGGGTCGACCGCCTGGTGACGGGTTGTGCCCTGGCAGTGGCCGCGATCGCGACGGTCAACCTGATGCATTTCAGCCAGGGCTGGGTCCAGTTCGGCTATCGGTTCAGCAACGACTTCGCACCGTTCGGGCTGGTGCTGGTGGCCCTGGCCCTGCAGGCGACCCGGCGGCGGCGGATCGGCTACGGCCTGATCGGCCTGTCGGTGGCGATCAACCTGTGGGGCGTGACGTGGGGCCACCTGTTCGGTTGGTGAGCCGGTTCCTCGTCGTGGCCCCGGCACTCCTCGCCGCCGTCCTGGCCTTCTACCTGGCCTGGCGGACCCTGCTGCCCGGGCTCTTCCTGTGGGACACCGGCGAGCTGCAGACGATCGGGCCACTGCTGGGGACCGGGCACCCGAGTGGCTTTCCAGCCTGGGTCATCCTCGGCTGGGTCGCCTCCGTGGTCCTCCAGCCGTTCGGCGACCCGGCCTACCGCATGAACCTCCTGTCGGCCATCCTCGGCGGGGTCGCCGCCGGGATGACCGTGGTCCTGGTGATCCGGCTGACCGATCGGCGCTGGGTGGCGCTGGGCGCCGGCCTCATCCTGGCGACGACGCCGATCGCCTGGCAGATCGCCAACGCCGCCGACGTCCATGCACTCCACCTGGCCCTCGTGGCGATCCTGCTGGGCCTGCTCGTGGACTGGGAACGGCGCCGGGCGGCGACCGCCCGCGACGGGCTCGACCACCGGGCCGACCGCAGCCTGGTCGCAGCCGCGCTGGTCTTTGGCGTCGCCCTCGCCAATCACAACCTGACCCTGCTGCTCATCCCGGGTATCAGCCTGTTCGTCCTGGCGGTGGAGCCGGACATCTTCGGGCGACGACGATTCTTCTTCGGCTGCATCGGCGTTGCCCTCCTGGCGAGCGCCCTGCTCTACCTCGAGCTGCCGCTGCGCGCGGGCCCGTTTCGGGCGCCGCTGGTCTACGGCCACCCCGATACCCTGCCGGGGTTCCTGTATGTCGTCCTCGGCGTCCAGTTCGCCGGCCAAATCAGCGGCCCACTCGCGGGCGTCGGCACGAAGGTCACCGACCTGGTCTCCACGGCGATCGCCCAGTTCGGGGTGCTCGCCTGGCTCATGCCCCTCGGCCTGCTCGTCACGATCAAGACGCGGCCGCGCTACGCGCTCCTGACCGTGCCCAGCTTTGCGATCACCTGCTGGTTCGCCGAGTCGTACACGAATGCCGAGATCTGGCGTTACCTGCTCGGGCCGGCGTTGATCGCCATCACCTGGCTGGCCATCCTGGTCGCCGAGGTCGTCGCGAGCCTCGAGCGCGCGGCCGACCGGGCCGCCGTGGGCTCCTACCTGTGGTCGCTGGGGGCAGCGATCGTCGACGGCGCACGCGAACGGGCGAGCATCATCATCGAGGTCGTCATCGTGGCCATCCTGCTCGTGCCCAATACGCTCTCGATCCCGGCGACGACGGCGGTCGTTGATCGGAGCGCAGACCGGACCGCCCAGCTTTGGCTGGCCGGCGTCCTGCCCAAGCTCGACCCACATGGCATCGTGATCAGCTGGTGGAGCTACTCCACGCCGCTATGGTACGCACAGGACATTGAAGGCAAGATCCCGGGCGTCTGGATCGTCGACGATCGCACCCGGCTCGACGAAGGATTGGGGAGTGTCTCGGACGTGATCGACAAGAACCTCGGCACGCGGCCCGTCTACCTCGTCCGCATGCCTGCCGACCTCGCCGCGCTCGAGGCGCGCTATTCGCTGAACCTGGTCGATTCCACCGAGCCGGACCAGCCCGTCTACGTGGTCGCCGGGCGGCTGGGCGGGCAGCCATGAGCGTGCCAGCCGCCTCCTTCTCGGCCTCGCCCGCGGCCCGGCTCTCGGAGCTCTCGTACTTCTTTCCCGCGCACAACGAAGAAGGCAACATCGAGGCCCTGGTCGGCGACGCCCTGGCGGCCCTGCCGATCCTGGCCGAGCGCTTCGAGATCATCGTGGTGAACGACGGCTCCACCGACCGGACGCGCGAGCTGGCCGACAGCCTGGCCGCGGCCCATCCCGACACGGTCCGCGTGGTCCATCACCCCACCAACCTTGGCTACGGCGCGGCGCTTCGCTCAGGCTTCCGCGTCGCGAAGTTCGACTGGGTGGGATTCACCGATGGCGACCGGCAGTTCGCGGTATCCGACCTCGGCCGGCTCACCACCCGGATCGCCGAGCCCGACCAGCCCGACGTGGTCGTCGGCTTCCGCATCCGGCGAGCCGACCCCGTGATCCGGACGATCTACGCCAAGTCGTACAGGCTGGCCAACCGGATCCTCTTCGGCCTGCAGGTCACCGATGTCGACTGCGCGTGCAAGCTGTTCCGACGGGCGACGTTGCGCGGGCTGCGGGTCGAATCCGGCGGCGCCTTCTTCTCGGCCGAGCTGCTGATCAAGCTGCGTGCCGCCGGCCGCTCGGTGGTCGAGGTCGGCGTACCGCACTACGCCCGCACGGTGGGGTCGGCCACCGGGGCCCGGCCGGCCGTGGTCTTCCGGGCGGTCCGCGACTTCTGGAACCTCCGACTCCGGATGTGGGCCAATCGGTCTCGGGCCATTGGTCGTGGCGAACCGATCCTCGGCGACGACTGACCCCAGCCCGAGTGTCGCGGAGCCACCCGCCACTCCCTTACGCCCGTGCGACCGGGATCACCTTCTGAGCCGGATGGCTAACCGGGCGTGGGATAATCGAGCCGTGGCCGGCGAGCTGATCGAAGTGGTGGTCGAGAGCGTCCGCGTCCACATGCCCTCGAGCAACCACGTGGTGATCCTCAAGGAGGTCGAGCGGGAGCGCTATCTCCCGATCTGGATCGGCCCGTGGGAGGCGAACGCGATCGCGATGCGCCTCCAGGGAGTCTCGCCGGAGCGGCCCCTGAGCCACGACCTGTTCAGCTCGATCCTCGAGAATCTCGGCGCCACGATCGAGCGCGTCGTCATCGCGACGCTGGCCGAGGAGACCTTCCACGCCCGATTGTTCATCCGGGCCAACGGCACGACCCACGAAGTCGACTCGCGGCCGTCCGATGCCCTCGCCCTGGCGGTCCGGGCGAACGTCCCGATCTTCGCTTCGGAGTCGGTCCTGGAGCGGGCCGGGGTCAGTCCCGACGCCGCCGTCGTGGCCTCCCTCGGTGAATCCGAGGAGGGCGAGTATTCCACCGACCCGCGCCTCGCGGTCTTTCGCGACTTCGTGAACTCGCTCGACGTGGATCCCGAGAACCGCGAGGGCCCGAAGCCCGAGTAGGGATCGAGGCCTCGCAGGTCATGCGTGTCGTGCCTCGACGGGCCGGGCCGTTCTTCCCACGTACCGGCCCCGGTGGTGGGGATGAAAATCGACGCTTCCAGGCGCGGCCATTGGCCGATAGAGGCGAATTCGTGCGTGGGCTGGGCGGAGGAGCAGCCGAAACGGGCCCCGGAACCCGGGATCCCCAACCGACCACCACACGGACTGGTATTCGGGAAGAACCGGGGCGCGGATCGGGGGCGCGGATCGGGGGCGCGGATCGGGGGCGCGGATCGGCGGGGCGGATCGGGGGCCTGCTTCGGGGCGGGCTGGCCGGAAACGCTGGTCCGGCGAGCGGGCGCCAAAGCTCGAGGGGCGGTTCTGCCGGAATATCAACCCGGGTAGTAGTAAGCAAGAAACCGGCGCATTCGAACCAGTGGATCCGACCCACACGGCCGATTTCGTGCGTGGCTCGAGCGCACAACGGGCGAACCGGGGTCAAAGAACCCAGGATTCTTTGCATACCACTGCCCCGGCTGATAATCCGGCAGAAGCGGGCGGGTCGGGGCCGGCGCCGGCCGGAACCACGGGTCGGCCGGGCCGGCCGCCCGGAATCACGGGTCGGCCCGGCCCGCCGGCCGCCCCGCGAGGTGAGGCGGCCCCCGCCACC
>JBEPUS010000187.1:0-5184 GCA_041691435.1 Chloroflexota bacterium | reverse complement strand
AGGCTCATCAACCCGGTTCATGCTGATGTCTCGTCGTTGTCAACGACGGGACTCGAAGGAGTAGAACCGTGTTCACGACAAAGTTGAGCCATATCCGTGGCGCGTTGGCCGGTGTCGCCGTGACGGGGTTGGCGTCCCTATTGGTCCTGGCCGGTTGCGGCTCAAGCGGCACCTCGTTGTCCAGCCCCCAGGCGGGGCAGACGACCTCCAGGACGCCCAGCACCTCAAGTACGGGCCCGGTTCCGTCGGTGACGACCGCGCCGGTAACAACCGGGCGTAACTACCACCCGAAGATCGTCCCGAGCCAGTTCTCGACAACCGTCGACAACCGCTACTTTCCGCTGAAGCCGGGGACGACGTACCTCTACAAGGGCACCCGTGACGGTGTGCCGACGTCAACCCGATATGCGGTACTGAAGCAGACCAAGACGGTGATGGGCGTCAGGTGCCTGGTGATCAGCGACATCGTCACCCAGAACCACTCGCTCGTCGAGAAGACAACTGACTGGTACGCCCAGGACAGCAAGGGCAACGTCTGGTACTTCGGTGAGAACACGGCCGAATACGCCAACGGCGTCGTCACCAACACAGATGGCACCTGGGAAGCAGGGGTCGACCATGCGCTTCCGGGCATCGTCATGGAGGTCAACTCGAGGACGGGTGACCACTACCGGCAGGAGTACCGTCCCGGCATCGCCGAGGACACGGCGACGGTCCTGCAGACCAACGCCTCGATCAAGCTCCCGTCGGGGACGTACCGTCACGTGGTCGTGACCCGGGACATCAATCCACTCGACCCCACTAAACACGAGCGCAAATGGTTCGCGCCCGGCGTGGGATTCGTGCACGCCGACCTCCACCAGGGCGGTCACCACGAGGTGTCGAGCCTTGTCAAGTAGGGACGGTAGCTCGGAGCCACCGACTCAGTTGGCGGAGGTCGATTCTGAGGTCGCCGCATCCGATGGGGCGACCTCCTCCCGCCAGGTCTCGGGTCCAGTTATCGAGGCTCGTGGCCTGTACCAGATCTTTCGGGAGACCGAGGTGGAGACAGTCGCGCTCCGCGGTGCCGAGCTCACGCTCGAGGCCGGGTCGTGGACCACCCTGATGGGGCCCTCGGGCAGCGGCAAGAGCACTCTGGTCCACATCCTCGCCGGCCTGCTGGAGCCGAGCGGCGGCTCTGTGATGATCGACGGCCGGGACCTGACACGACTCTCGTCGCCCGACCGTGCCCGCGAACGTCGCCGCCACATCGGTCTGGTGATGCAGCGCGACAACCTCCATCCGCTCCTGGACGTGGCCGGGAACATCTCCCTGCCGCTGCGCCTCGACGGCCGCCCGTCCGGCGAGGTCCGGAAGCGCGTTGACGAGCTTCTGGCGCAGGTCGGTCTGGCCGAGCGCAGCCACCATCGCACCGGCCAGCTCTCAGGCGGAGAGAACCAGCGGGCGGCCATCGCTCTCGCGGTCGCCCCGAGGCCGCGACTCTTGCTCACCGACGAGCCCACCGGCGAGCTTGACGAGGGGACCGCCGCCGGGATCCTTGACCTGCTCTCAGAGCTGCGTGACGAAGGCACCGCCGTGCTCACGGTCACCCACAATTCGCAGGTTGCTGAGAGAGCCGACCGGCGCCTCGAGATGCGCGACGGGGAGGTGCACGATGTCGACTGATGCTCCCGCATCCGTTTCGCCAGGACCGGCCGCAGAAGCCGCCGACGTCACTCACACCTATGCGCGCGCCGGGATCTCCGTGAGGGCGCTCGAGGGCGCATCGCTGAAGGTTTCCCGGGGCGAGGTGCTCGCTGTGGTCGGGCCCAGCGGGTCCGGGAAGAGCACCCTCCTGTTCCTTCTGGGTGGCCTCGAACGGCCCGACTCGGGAGCCGTCAGGGTAGCCGGCGTCGATTGGGCCAGCCTGAGTGGTGACGAACGTGCCCGGTTTCGACGGGCGAACTGCGGTTTCGTGGTCCAGGGGATGGCGTTGCTTCCACAGGCCACTGCCGGCGAGAACGTCGAGGTCCCCCTGGTGCTTGACGACGTAGAACCTGCCGAGCGGGCCAGCCGCACGGCCGAGGCGCTTGATCGCGTCGGCCTAGCCGGGGAGCGGGCCAAACTTCCCGACCAGCTCTCCGGGGGCCAGCAGCAACGCGTGGCCATCGCCCGTGCGCTGGTCGGCAGGCCCACCCTGGTCCTCGCCGACGAACCCACGGGGAACCTGGACTCAAGGACCGGACTGGCCGTGACCGCGCTGCTCCTCGACGCCGCCCGGGAGGGCGGGGCAGCCGTGGTGATGGTCACGCACGATCCCACCGTCGCCGCTCAGGCCGACCGCGTCGTCGAGATGCACTCGGGTCGGCTGAGTCGTACGGCGAGGATCGGCCCGCCGGCGACCCCTGGCGGCCAAGCGGGCGCGGGACCCACGCCATGATTGTCTGGCTGGCTTTCCAGAGCCTCCGCAGGGCGCCCCTCCGGCTGGTCCTTGGCGCCTTCGGGGTGGCCTTCCCGGTCGCCATGCTCGCCGCCAACCTGCTCTTCCTCAGCCAGGCTGTCACCTCGATGACGCAGATCTCGCTCGAGCCGGTGCAGGTCGAGCAGCGCGCGCTGGCGACCTCGCTCGACGTCAACATGAGCGCTGTCGCGCACCAGCTCACGGCCGTCCCGGGGGTGAGTAGCGTCGACCGCTTCGCTGCGGCCAGCGTGGTGGTTCACGCGTCCGGCGACCCCGGCGGCGCGAGCGCGAGGCTGTTCGCTGTGGACCCTCGGTACTTCCGAGATCACCCCTGGGCCCGGGTCGTGAGCGGTTCGCCCAACGGAGGGGCCCTCCTCGATCAGTCGCTCCGCGACTACTCGCCTGGCTTCGCCAACGCCCAGCAGGTGACGATCGACCTGCCGGGAGGCGGCGGGTCCCTCACCATGCCGGCCGCCGGCACGGCCGACCTCCGACAGGCCCTCCCCACCTGGTTCGCGATCCCCGCCGGGGACGTCCAAGGTGACGTTGCCTTGGTGCCGCGCGCGATCGTGATCCCCTACACCACCTTCGAGAAGCGGCTCCTGCCGGCGATCATCAAGAAGCTCGGACCCGCGACCACGGTCCTGAACCCCGGCCTGACCGATCTGCCGCCCGTCAGCCTCGAGGCGCACGTCACTGTCGACCACAAGGCCTACCCCTCGGACCCCGGCGCCGCATCCGTGTGGTCAGGCGCGCTCCGCCGCCTTCTCGAGCGCACCCCTGCGCCCGGCTCGATCGTCGTCTCCGACAACGCCGCCGAGCCGCTCAACGAGGCGTCCGCCGACGCCACCAACGCGAAGATCCTGTTCCTCCTGCTCGGGATTCCCGGCGCCCTTGTCGCCGCCGCTCTCGGGCTCGCGGCGCAATCGGCGCTGGCGGAGGGCCAGCGCCGCGAGGATGCCCTGCTGCGTCTGCGGGGCGCAACTGAGTCGCAGCTGCTGCGGCTCGCCGGCCTTCAGGCTGTGTTCGCCGGCTTCCTCGGCTCGATGATCGGACTCGCCGTGGCGTTCGCTGGCGTGAGCGCCCTGGAGGGACACGCGGCGTGGCAGGAGATTTCGGGGAGCGGCCTCGCATTCGCGGTGCTGCTGTCGCTCGCCGCGGGGGCCCTCACCACCGGCGTCCGCGTGGTGCGCCTCATGAGGTCGAGCAAGCGCTCCGAGGTGATCGCCGAGCGACGCGTCCTCGAGCGCGGGTGGCGACCGCTGTGGCTTCGCGCCTACCTGGACGTCGCGGCGATCGGCGTCGGTCTCGCCATCCTGACCATCAATGTCCTCGCCGGCGGACTGAAGCTGACGCCCATCGAGGCGGCTCAGGGCACGACGCTGGCGCTCTCCTTCTACGTCCTTCTAGCGCCGATCGCGCTGTGGATCGGAATCGCCCTGTTCGCGATCCGCATCCTGCTCGCGGGCGCGCGGCGCCTGACCCAGCCCGACCGGTCCCGGCCGCTGCCCTCATGGCGCGCCGCGGCCCTGCGTTGGCTTGGCCGGCGCCCCGCACGGACCGGGGTGGCCCTTGCCACGGGCATCCTCGCCGTAGCCTTCGGGACTCAGGTCGTCACGTTCGTGGCGACGTACACGAGCGCCAAGCAGTCCGATGCGAAGGCGGCGTTCGGCTCCGATCTGCGCCTGACAGCCGGTGACCCGCTCTACACTCTGCCGAAGTCCTTGGGACCGGACATTGCGTCTGTCACGCCCATCCGGCAGATCCCGGCCCGTTCGGGGACCGACCGCAAGACTATCGACGCCATCGACCTCAGCACCTACCCCGGCACGGTGACGACCCCGCCGCTGATGATCGCCGGCCAGGGCGTCCAGGGGCTGATCGAGGACCCCGCTGGTGTGATTGTGGCGCAGGAGATCGCGACCGACTTCGCCGTGGGCGTCGGCGACAACCTGCCGGTCACGATCTTCCCCGACGACCAGGATCTGAGCCGGAACGTCAACTTCCACGTAGTGGGCATTTTCAGATCGTTCCCGCCCTCGAACCCGTTCGCGGAGATGGTCGTGTCGACGGCCGGACTCCCCCCCTACTCTGCGCCGCGGCCCGACTTCTACCTGGCCCGTGACGCGGCAGGCCAGCCCCCATCTGCGGTCGCCGCAGAGCTCGCGGCGAGCCCCGCGGTCCACAAGCAGTTCGCCGTGCAGACCGTCGCAGGAATGACCCAAGCCGCGCCCCGGAGCCTCGCCTCGCTCAACCTCGACGGCCTGAAGCAGATCGAGGCGATCGGCGCAGGCCTGATCGCGGCGCTCGGCGTGGCCGTCCTCGGCGCATTCGTGGTCCACGAGCGGCGGCGTGAGTTCGCGATCCTCGAGGCGCTCGGCGCAACGCGCTCTCAAGTGACCGCGGGACCGAAGCTGGAGGGAATCGTCACGGTGGTAGGGAGCCTCCTGCTCGGCCTGCCGCTCGGGCTCCTGCTCAGCCTGCTCTCGGTGCGAGTCCTCGGGCTCTTCTTCACACTCCCGCCGCCGCTCCTGACGATTCCGGTCGGCTCGCTGCTCGCCTTCGTCGGGCTGATGGTGGCCACCTGCGGCCTCGCGCTCGTGGGCGCGCTGGCCGTAGTGACCCGGGTCCGCGCCGCCACGGCTCTACGCGAACCCTGAGTCCCCGCGTCCAGGGACCCTCTCCCTCAGATGGGGCTCTGACCCGGATTCGCAGGCAGGCGCTGCCCGGCTCGGGGTGTGAAC